>NZ_JBANSM010000020.1:0-2750 GCF_038374745.1 Levilactobacillus sp. HBUAS70063
TAGTTGGGGGATCGCCCCCTGCGAGGATAGGACGTTGCCACGCGAACGAAAGAGCCCAGTGATTGGGTTCTTTTTTTATACAATTTTTTAAAGTAGCCAGATAAAAACCGTCAAAAGAATCAGATTTGGGCGAGAATTGTCCGGTGGCCACCTGAAGAAGAGCTGAATTCGGTACCATATAACTGATCGGCTATCATTGACGACCCACAAAACAAAATGAGGATGCTGGTTAGTCGGTCGGGTCAGTTCTGAGGCTGTACCTGTGAAGCTGGCCCGGGGCCAATCAAGTAGCTAATAGTAACAAACAAAACCGGTCGTGTTCCCTAAAAGGTGGGAATACGGCCGGTTTGCGTGGTGTTAATGCGCTACAATCTAGCGAATCGTGTCCGCCGTAACTTTCTGAGTAGACCGTAGCCAGAGCCATTGGTCGGATAAACTGTAGCGAAGCCCAAGTTCATCGCAAAAGTATTTAAATGCCCGCTGGTAAAGCTGATAATTGTAAAGAAAGTCAATCCCCACCAATGAACTCGTGTCGCCACGGTCGTAGGATGTCGGCGTATCAGCCAATCATGGATGATTGGCCCGACTAATAGCAGGATTTAAAAAAACATCCAGTGAATTCGGGAGATGTGGCTCATTAGGTAACGCGTACAACTAGCAGAATCGCCGGTAAGACCACCGCAACTCTATTTCTGGGATGGAAAATGGGTGGGAGTGTGGTCACAGGCGGTAGCCCCACCTAGCCCCACCGAAACGACGTAGAATGTGGTCAGCGCCATAGTAGGGTGATGTCTGACTATTTTCGGCCGTTTTCCCCACTGGAGACCGTTTGCTGTGAGATATGTAGTTGTGCTGCTGAGCCTGTTTGTGTTAATTGACGGTTTTGCCGAGTTGCCTTTGACCTAGCACCTAGTTCTGGGTATCATAGTTTCTCCATTGACATCGTGTGATGACTTCTAGCGTAGGAAACTGGTCCCAAAAGGGGAAAGCAGCTTTTTCTAGCATCCGTATCGTTCCGTAGTTTCTCCGAGTCCACTGGACAATGGACAGAGGATCGAAAAAAATCGGTCCAGATAACTGCTCCGCGTAAAGCTTTTTGTCATTGGCTCATATTCTAAGCTGGAAGTTGTGGAGCTAGTCGGATCAAACGGTGCCTAGGAACGACCATTTTGGAAGCACGAATCGGACTTTTCCCGGTCGACGCCAGGCACATCCGTATCGCGGGTCGGCCCGTTTCGAATCGTGATCAGACTGTAGCCGCACAGTAGAGTAGATAAGGGATCCTCGATTGAACGACCAGTAGCTTATCCCGTTCGCGTGGGTGGTGGCGTTTGTGGCTGATGGCAAATAGCTTGGATTGCACGGGCGTTGCGAATGGCCACTATATTCAGCAGTCCGTCAAGAAGTATTCGTTGGGCATGCAACAAAAGGTAGAGAGCGCCAGGTAGTCAGGCGCCATCACTGGTGATTTTGGATGAACCGATGAAGGGTTTAGATCCACAGTTAGTAGCGCGACTTCGGAAATTAATCGCGTAATTAGCCAATGCAGACATGACCTTCTTAATTTCGAATCGTATTTTAAATGAGCTAGAAGGGATCATCGTTCGGGTGATTTCGATTGACCAAGGGGAGGTTCAACTATAGCCAACCATTGCATAGGTTAAGACGGTGGTTCGGATCATCAAGGCTTGACGCTGCGGAACCGGTTTGTCTAGCGCGTCCTGCCAAGCACGGAAGATGCGGTCACGCAGTGTAGGGGCGGCCTTTCGCTCCCGGTGTCGGAGGTGCTGACCCCATTATTAAGCGTATTGGCGACAGGCTCATGTCCAGACTTTAACCATGAGCCAACAACACGAAGATTTGGAAGCAATTCTACTACGGCTATTGGCGCAAGAAGGGGCGTGATCATGTGGTAAGTACGACAACAAGAAAGTTTAAACATCAGCGGCTGCCTGGATGACGCCTAACGTTTTGAAATATCATGGTTCTGGCTGCGCTCAGTGGGGAAGGATTTTAGGCTTCATCGGGTCCTGTTGCTATTGATTGTTGTGAGTACGTTCCGGGTGACCACGGCACGATTAAACGGTTGGCGTTAGCGATTCAGGTCAAGCGTCGTCGCAAAATCTATGTTGGGAAATTCTGAATCATTCTCGGCTAGTGTCTTTCTATACGTGATGGTCGGGGGCATGTCCCTTGTTTTAGAGGTTGTCGGGAACCCAGCGATTGCGTTCCTTTTTGAGCTGAGCTATTGTGTATAAATCCCTATCAGGGAGTGTTATCTGGTTATTGATGAAGGGGTACTAGTAGCTATGAAGTTGCGGATGTCGTTAGCCGGAAGCGGCCGATTAGGAGGTCGACTGAGCTGACGCGTATCGGCGGAATCCGACGTAGTGGCTTCGGTATTTTTAGATTATTTCGAAATGGTCGTTGACAGTGATTAGTTTCGTATGATATATTATTAAAGTTGTCGATTGACGAAGACGGCCCTATTGATATAAAGGTTAAATTGCTTGTTGACAGGCAGGTTAACAAAATGGTATATTAATTGAGCTGCTTCATTAGAGCGGCAATCAATAAGAAATATTTATTTGAAATTTCTTATTGACATCATATTGATTGGATGATATGATTATTAAGTTGTCTGCGAGAGCGGATAACATGGTAGACCTTTGAAAACTGAACATTGTTTCGACAAACCAAATATGTGTAGGGCGGTTTGAATTTATTCAAACCCAAACAATATTTGCGAA
>NZ_JBANSM010000002.1:0-444426 GCF_038374745.1 Levilactobacillus sp. HBUAS70063
TGTGCTAGTGCGCCACGTTGAAAACGTGATAAAGTAGATGTACCCAAAGTAATCACTCCCTATATTGGTTGGAATTAGCTACTACCATTGTAAGTGATTGCTTTGGGCTTTTTAATTTCTGTTCGGATTAATTATAGAATTTGCCAGTTTAAAGAAATCACTTTACTTGGGCCTCGCTGCTTTAAGCTTTGCCTCAGTTGCCGCAGTTTCAACTACTGCTTCAGCTAAGTCATATGCTAAGGCCGGTGCCTACACGACTTTAACGGCTGACGCTACTAAGCGTAACGTTGAAGCAACTGGTTCAAATGCTTTATACACTAAGCCAGGTACTGTTAAGGGTGCTAAGGTTGTCGCTTCTAAGAAGGTTATGACTACTTTAGCTACTTCAAAGAAGTCAGCTAACTACTTCCGTGCTTACGGCCAAAAGGTTACTAACCGTGGTTCAGTTTACTACCGTGTTGTAACGATGGACGGTAAGTACCGTGGTTACGTTTACGGTGGTAAGACTGAAGGCACTTTTGCTGGTGGTGTTAAGTCCGCTGAAACGACTACTAAGGCTGCTTTGCCTACTAACAAGACGGTTTACTTTGCAAACCCTGGTACTACTAATGTTACCTGGACTGCTCCTAAGTACACCCAATACAAGGCATCTAAGAACGTTTTGAACACCACTCCATTTGCTGGTGACACTTTAACTATTACTGATGCTGCTACTAAGACCCGTGAAGGTTCACTTTACTACTATGTTAAGGATGCACAACACCCTTCAGTAAGTGGCTGGATCTACAGCAAGGCTGTTACTTCTGATGCTTCAGTTGCATACAACCAAGCAACTGACGTTAAGATTAACTTCGTAGCTACTGATGGTACTGTCGTTAAGTCAACTACTTTGACTAAGTTACACGCTAACGACAACAAGACTAACGCTGCTTCTACGACTGAACTTGCAAACGCTAAGGGTACTGCCGTTGGATTTGACGTTAAGGCCCAAGCTACTGATTCTTGGGGTGCTACCCAATTAAAGGGTACTGGCTATGACTACAGCGCAGAATTAGCTGCTAACCAATCCGCTTTACTTGCTGCTAAGACTGGTGATGTTGTTAGCTTAAGTGTTACTAAGGGTACTCAAGCTGTTCAAAGCATCAATGCTTGGACTCAAGACGGCACGAACAATCCTGTTAAGTTAACTGCTGCTCCTTCTGATCTTACTACTATCACGAGCAACTGGAAGACTACGGTTACCTTCCCTACCTTAAGTGCTGCATTCGCTGGTGCTAATGGTGCTAACTACTCAGCTACCGACGTTGCTAACTTCTTGACTACTAACAAGGCCAACAAGTTGAACTCTGTCGATTACGCTAAGGATGCTGATGGTAACATCGTTTCTACTAAGGATGCTAAGGCACTTGGTACTGACGGTAAGACGGTTGCATCTGATACTAACCCTGTTCAAGTTTACCACACTGAATACACGTTGACTTCAGGTGTTGCTGGCACTTACACTACTGATGGTACTGCATCTGCCTTCTACAACACTGTAAACGAAGTTAAGGGTTCCGGTGTTGCTACCGATAACTCTGGTTCAAACAGTGTCTTCGCTTAATGTTAATTTAAGTTGAATGTATAGAAGAGTCGGGCCTTAGGGCCTGACTCTTTTTTTATTGAGTAATTGTCAAATAAAGGGGCTCTTTGTCAACCGGTGTTGATGGGGAGAATTTGAGAGGTTCAATTTATTTACGAATTGGGCCTCTTTTTTGGACCCGAATATTGAATTCAATCTGTATTCTGTAGTGGAAGTTAGGTAAGCACCCAATAACCGACCGTATTGAATTGTAGTAAAAAGAGAAGGCCCGTTCTCGATTTTTGAGAACGGGCCTTCTCTTCCATGCTTCAAGCGGCTATTGCGTTTAAACTGCTACTTTTATTATAGGACTGTCGATAATTCCATGGTAAATAAGCTTCCAGATCAGTCATTTTCGCAAAATCTGGCAGTTGGGGGGATTCAGAAGGTAGGTCTCGTAATCACGCAGATTGATGCCATTTATTTTGGCTGATTCAATTAGCGTCATCCAAATTGCCGTAGCCTCAGCTCCGGCGGGACTGGTACTGAAGAGCCAATTGTTTCGGCCAATCACAAAACTCTTCGTGTTCACGTTACGTTCTGGGACGTTATTGCGAAAGCAATCAAACTATACACGACAATTTTTTGCAAATAATGATAATAACATTTTCACATACAATATCACTTGTTCAGCGTGCCAACTACTCCGTTATTAAGATTGATTAGCTTCTTAAACTTGATATTACTTTCTTGATTGGTCGCAACGATTATTTGAAATTCGGAAAAGGAACTTGTGATCATTGCGAGCAACATTTGTAGATTGTCGGTATCCATTTCAGATGAAGCCGGAGAGTCAAAAATTAACGGTACTTTGATGTCATAAGAGTCTTGTAAGTATTTTAGTACGCCTAGTCGGTAGGCAATTACTGTTAGGCTACGTTTTGCACCGGACTCACTGATCTTATTTATTAATAATTGGTTCTTTCTGAGATTAATCGATGCAGATAAGTTAACTTTATTAGCGAGTAGAACAATTTCATTCCAAATGGCGGAATAAGCAGAAGTCTTTTTGATGTCGTCGTTGAAGTCAGACTTGCGTTTCTTGGCAGCGGTATCAATGTCAATAGTAGCAGCCTTGGCGTCTGATAAAACGATGCCAGAGGAACCAAGTAAGTCGGTTAAATGCTTAAAGTTATTCTGTGTGCTGAACAGCTTCTCAGGTTCATCCTCGTCGGTTGGTGTTGAAATTAAAACTTCGCGTCTATCTCTGAGGCTATCTAATTTATGAGCCAAGTCAGCTTCAACACTATGATAGTATTTTTCAAATTCAGTTAAGCGAGTCTTTAAATGCTTATCTTGAAGGATATTATCTGGGGTAACATCTACATTCGCATTCCCAACCCTAACCTTGATAGAAAGCTTTTTGAGGAGTCGTTCAAAATTATCCTGATCTCTTAAACTAGAACTATAAATATTTCGTTTTTCTTTAACATGCCTCAACCTAAGTTCTAATTGGCTAATCTTATCGTTTAATTCCAAAATGTCGTCTTGAACCGTTTTAAGTTCGCTATGTTCATTAGGAGTGAGTGATTGGATGGATGTTAGCAGATTACTAAATCCAATGGTTTCGTTTCTGACTTTATTTAAATACTTTTGTTTTCTGAAGTAGTCTTCGTAATCAATGTTTCCCAATTCTGCAAGTAGAGTTTCAATTGATATCTTGTAAGAACGATCATTACCTAGTCTTTGGGTCACAATGTTTCGATTCCAAGCTTTATAACCACTATCTTGATCAAAATACATGAAACCTATTAACTGTGGCAGAATGCCTTTGGGGACGTTAGGAAATAAAAGCTTTAAAACTTCATTCTCATCATTAGGTAACATGAATTCTAATTTTTGGGGGGCATCTATTCCGGATGAATCAGGTGATAGAACTATACTATCTCCTCGGCGATTTATCGAATTGAAAGACGACTCTTTAAGTGTAATAAGTGTTTCTGAGTACGCGGATTTAAAGTGATTGGTTAAAGATACGTTGAAGCCGAGCCCCCAGATTAGGAATCTAATCAACGATGTTTTGCCTTTGGTATTTTTTCCGTTTGACGACATTAACGTGGTGGTATTGCTAAACGAGTATTTCTTTGAGGAAGCGTTGTCGTAAAGAACAGTGACAGTATCAATACGCATTTTTAATTTCCCCCTTGTTAAAAAGTCTGGACATTAGATCTCGCTCTTCCAGGCATCTGGCAAGGGCAAATCGTGTGAGTAAGCGCTGTTCACTTTCTGGCAGGTTATTGAGTTTAAAATATTTTAGATAGTTTTCAAGGTAGTGCTCCGTAAACTTTATAGCCTCATCATCTGAGTAAAAATAGTCATCTATGTTATCTAGTTCAAAATAATCAAGAACATCAGCTGTTAATTCCCGATTAAAGTCCTCCATGGAGATTGCATGTTCAATAGTATCAACGAAGCGATCGTACACTCGACTGATTTGTTTAGTATTGACTTTCTGTCCGAATAATTCATTACCAGAAAAAGTGTTATCAACCAGTGCGATTGCAAATAAAAATTCAGTTCGAGTAACTGGATCTTTTTGAGTTAAGTTAGTTTCTCCCTGTTTAATCCAGTGGTTACGAAGCCTTACGACACTGGTACTAAAACGATTTGCATCTAGGAAGTCTTTGATGAGTGAATCTAAGCTTGAAAAACGACGATCGCTCTTAAAATTTGTAAATCTATATGTTCCAATCGATAAATGATTAAGAAATTGGTAAAAAGATGAATCAAATTCTTCACTAGAAAGTTTAGTGATATCATCATCTTGACAATTTTGAAGGATTTCTCGAATAATTTTAACTTGTTGGGAAGTTAGTTCCGTACCTGAAATCTCACCATATTCATTTACACGGAAGTTAGTCTTCCCCCCTTTGCTTTTGCCTAGAGGATAAGGATAATTTACTAAATATTTAAATTCCGAATTATCTGGTTGTTTCAAATAAACCTCGAATAAGCCAGTGATTGCCGATGTTAACTTTACATTCCATCCAGTATTGTTGGCTTCATCTATATCAGTTTTGGCATATGATTTTGCTTGGCTGAAAATTACGTGACCATCTGATAGTGAAACTTCGACATCTTCTAAAGGACCCTCGAAGTTGATAGAGACAGTATTTTCAATATTATTGATGGCTAAAGATATAGCCGTGACAATTTGAAATTCCCATCCAAAGGCAGATGGATGTGCGCTTCTATCAACCATGTTGAACTTCCCCCTTTAGTACATATTCAAGCTTTATTCTATGCTCTTTAACATGACTTGAAAAGGCTAATAAGTGAATCTAAATGAACTTTTTACATAAATTAAAACGGCAGATAGTTGGGCTGTCGTTTTTGCGTATGCGCCCGGCATGGGCGCTAACTAGGCGGCGAAATTCCGCTGTGGGCCGTAGCAGTCGGAACCACGAGTCGAAGGCAAGTGTGTCCATCGCGAGGTGGAATCTGAAGGAAGAATACTGCGCTGATGTACAAGAAGCGGCTAGAAGGCTGAAAATGACTGGATGAGGTTGCACGTCAAACCGAAGTCCAATACTACTCGAAGTCATCATAGTAGAGCCGACAGCGACATGGTACGAAAACTAGCGTTCGTACCCCCGGGGAGGCCTGATTGATAAGTTCCCGACAAGAGGTGTGCTATACGCCACAGGAACAAGCGAGTCAGCGATGGCCCGTTGAAAGTAGGTCTGGAAGACCAAGGATACACTGGGGCGCGTAGTGCTTTCTCTGGTGAAGGTACGATGATAAGTGGCATTGAATTTTCGAAACGTGTTTTGGATCGAAATAATCTGAATCTAGCTTGTCTCCGAGTCAAAAGAAATAAAGGGGCAGCAGACCTTGGTGGCATGACTGTCGAAGACCTCTTACCCTACCTGAAAGAACATAAGGAAGAACTCATCAAACAGCTGGCACAAGGGACCTATAGGCCCTAACCGGTTAAACGAGTGGGAATTCCTAAGCCCAATGGCGGCAAGCGAAAACTTGGTATTCCTATGGTAGTTGATCGACTGGTTCAACAAGCCGTATCCTAAGTGATGACGCCAGTATTTGAGCAAGTGTTTTCAGAGAATAGTTTTGGCTTCCGACTAAATCGAGGGGCACACGAGACAATCAGCCGATTGACCTCACTTTATAATCAGGGCTATCACTATGTGGTGGGTCTAGACTTAAAAGCTTACTTCGATACGGTCAGCTATTAGGTGCCTACGATGAATCGGTTCGTTGTGTCAACGCTTAATTAACCGGAGAAAAATAGTTTCATGTTGACATATTGTCGCCGATGAATAATTATGATAAAATTAAGCTTGACGGGGCCTATTGGCCGTTTTTTAGGGGCTCTTCAATTGCGGTTTATACACCACTTCGGTGATTACCGCAAGCATTATTCCCACAAGTCGGAGATTCGACCAATCGGTCAACAGTTCTGAAAGTTGTTGTAGAATAATGTCCAATGTTTCAAACGTTGAAAGTATTGTAACTATATTCATTATAGGTTGCACTCCTTCATATTCATTATGCTTCATTTGGGAAATTTTCCTGGGTATTTAGTTCGGGAAAATTCGATATAAGAGTACAGACTCCGCGGCACAGGACAGTACTCGATAGTCTGCAGGCTCTACTTTATGTCGGTTCCCGTCCGACAAACGTAGGGCCCTGCTGCATTTCTGGGGGAATTATGGATATTGACGATTCGTTAAGGCGTTCGGCGGCAAGGAAATGTGTAAGTGCACATTCAAAAGGGTATCAGCACTTTGATCTTCCTTTGGGTAAAGCAGAAATAAAACAGTTGCTTAGCCCTGGTGAGCATTCTTTTATGACGCGAAAATTTGTTGAAAATTATCGACACTTTCCACTGATTCGATTTGATCAGCGGTTCAATAAGTATGGAAAAACCGATGACGATGATGGCAAGCACGTCTACATAAAGGTGCGCCCGATTTCAGTTACTTCCCATCATGAGGCGTTGTTGCTCAAGTATTATGCAGAGATGTTGAGTGCTAAATATGAAGCGTACATCCAAGCACAGGGAATTGCTGATGTGCCCATTGCCTATCGTAAAGGGCATAGTAATATTAGTGGCGCAAAGAAAGTATTCGATTTTATTTGGAAGAGCGAGAATGCTTGGATTATTAAAGGGGACTTCCACGCGTTCTTTGACTGCTTGGATCACCGAGTACTGTTGAGACAGGTTAAAACAGTTTTAACAGGAACGGAGAATGGTAGAATTCCGGAAGATTGGATGACCGTTATCAGACTCGTAACGAAGTATCGGACGGTTGAGCAAGACGAGTTGGAAAGGGTTTGTCGGGGGAGCATGGTCAAGTATCCCTATGCCCAATCAATTGCGCAATTTGGACAGAATGTCAAAGCTGGGAAGATACACGTCAGCAAGCCTAACAAACTCGGCATCCCGCAAGGAACGGCGATTAGCGCCGTACTGGCGAATGTTTATATGGTCAGATTTGATAAGCAAGTTCAGAATATGGCTGCGGAGTACGGAGGAATCTATCGAAGATACTCAGATGACTTTGTAGTCGTTGTTCCTAAAAGCCAATGCAGTCTTCCACAGGCTGAGCAATTACGGGACTTAGTGATTAATAAGAGCAAAAGAGATTTACGGGTTACTATCAACCGGGCAAAGACTAGATTATTGGATTATTCAAAGTCGTCCCAGCACGTGCTCGACGTTGCTAAGCGGTCTAGGCCGTACGACAAGCAGATTAGAAATTTTGATTATCTAGGATTTGAATTTACGGGAAAAACTGTGATTTTCCGCGCTAAGACGCTTTATAAGTTTCATTATCGGGGCGAGAAGGCGCTCGCCATTCTGGCAAGAGGGATGTTGGAAAGAAAGATTGTGAAGCTAGGATATGAGCAGGAGTATATCAATAGTAAGGTGACCATGGGCCAGATTAGACGCGCTACACAGAGAATTGCGGAAACAAAGGAGGCAATTGCGGGCGGCCATGGTGTTCGTGGTAGAAAGCGCTTTACGCAGATGTATTTGGTTCAAAAGCCACTACCTAAGAAGAACATGTACGCATATGCCGAGCGTGCTCAGAGAATTATGAGTGCCGAGATTCCAGGTGTGGATACGCTGTACGATGTGCATATCGAAAAAAAGATTCAGAAGGAAATATCAAGATTTCAGCGCTACTTTGGTGAGAAGCGTGATAGGGTGAATCGGTACTCTTGAAAAACCGATCTGAAGATGTAATCTTAATACTAAGAACCATTAAAACGGCAGCTGGTTGGGCTGTCGTTTTTGCGCTGGCTGAAGTTTTGCAGCTTACTTGAAAATCATGACTAATTTCTTGTTGGCTGTGATGTATTGACCGTTATTTAGCCTGAACCGAGTCATCAGGTTATACCGCCATTGCTACGAGTATGACTAAAATTCCATGGCAAATAAGCTTCCAGGTCTTCTGCTTTTGGAAATTCTGGTAGCTGTAGTATCTTTTCTTTACATAGGGTCAAAGAAGATTTGTCGTCAGCGATGAAGAATCTATGATAAGCTACTATTAAAACAACTCGAAAGAAGTTGAGTCGTTATGGCGAAGCGAAAACAAAAAAATGAAAAATCAATGAAAAGCTATCGGCTTCGGATCTATCCTAAAGTTGTGGAAGTCAGTAAGGGTACACATAAAACGGTTGATCAGACAGCGTTGATTGAAGAGACATTTGATGTGACCTGTTGGTTTTACAATCAGCTTTTGACGATTCAAAAACAACGCTATGCTGAAGACATCAATGTTAGAGTATCACGGAATGATTTTACGAAATTAGTGAGCGCCTATCGCAAAGCTAATCCTCGGTTGAAAGATGTTGATAGCACGGCATTACAGAATACTTGTGTCGCTTTAGTACGGGCGTATGATAATTTTTTCCAGAAACGCGCCAAATTTCCTAAGTTTCATAAACGTCGTTTTACCAACAGCTATACCGCCAGTGGGCGAATTGCTAAAACCACTGGTAAATCGAGCATTCATTTTACAAATGAGAATGGCGACTATCAAATCCGATTGCCCAAATTGGGGTTGGTTGATATTAAAGGATCTCGCTTCCCCACAGGGCCGATTAAAACCGCCACGATCACACATGAATCGACAGGACGTTATTATGTCTCAGTCCAAGTCGAACGAACTGAACTAAATCAAGAAAAACCATTACACCCTGTTTCCAAACGGGCAAACAATGCCGATATTGCGTTAACTGGCAAGGTCGTTGGCTTGGATATTAACATTCCACACATTGACTTCTCAGATGATCATCCAGTCAAAAGATTAGAACTAGAGACTCCTGAAGAAGCCAAGCACTTACGTTTGTGGGAAAGGCGGTTAGCTCGTCGGCGGCTAATCGCTAAACAAAAACAACAACAGCTTGATCATCAAGTTCAAGCAAAATTAGGTACGGACTCTGACTGGTACTGGTGGGAATCTAAGAGCTATCAAGAAGCAAAGCAACACGTGGCTAAGCTTAAAGCCCATCAGGCCCATCGTCGGGATTTGCTTTTTCAACGTTTTACGACTCAACTCATTCAGGAATACGATACGATTGTGGTTGAAGACTTAAGTGTCAACCGAATGCTAAAAGATCATCGGCATGCTAAGCATATCAGCGAAATCAGTCCCAATCGGTTCATTACTATGCTGGAATATAAGGCGAAGTGGCATGACGGCAAGCGGGTCATCCGGGTTGATCCGAAGTTTACATCGCAGACGTGCTATGATTGTGGATT
Source organism: Levilactobacillus sp. HBUAS70063 (assembly GCF_038374745.1). NCBI lineage: Bacteria > Bacillati > Bacillota > Bacilli > Lactobacillales > Lactobacillaceae > Levilactobacillus > Levilactobacillus sp. HBUAS70063. The sequence continues at coordinate 9,357 of NZ_JBANSM010000002.1, forward strand.
TGTGATGGGGACTGAGGGTACTGAGAAGTTGGGACTCAATGTGCGTGAATGGACTTGCCCAAAGTGTCATGTTCATCATTTACGAGATAAAAATGCTGCACGAAATATCTTGAAGCGTGGACTTGATTCCATTAGCGAAGAGAGTTAATCTTTAGATATGCGGTCGACTCGATCGTTTCGGCTAATTCATTAGTCCGACGGCAGTTAAATAAGCGTGTTAGTCGTTGATTCTGACGCAGTGCTGTTCACTGTTAACCTAATGCAAATAAAGTGAGTGAATATATTTCATCAGGTTGTGACCTTACCTGTTTGCATAAGGTACGAACCTAGCCACATGGCCGAGGCTGATAAGAGCTAGGTTGTGACCTTACCTGTCTGCACAAGCTACGAACCTTGATAACTAAATCATAGGTTGCAATCCTATCCGTACTATCAAGATTTAATAATCATGAAATTTACATTAAATACAGAATGGATTTAGGGCTCGTTAAGCGTAAGCACCAAATAACTGACGGTCAATGATTAGTGTCCGTAACACGATATGATTAACTCATCGAATAAATTAAGGCTCTTTGTCAACCGGTGTTGATGGGGAGAATTTGAGAGGTTCAATTAACTTACGAATTGGGCCTCTTTTTTTGCCCCGAATATTGAATTCAATCTGTATTCTGTAGTGGAAGTTTGGTAAGCACCCAATAACCGACCGTATTGAATTGTAGTAAAAAGAGAAGGCCCGTCCTCGATTTTTGAGAACGGGCCTTCTCTTCCATGCTTCAAGCGGCTATTGCGTTTAAACTGCTACTTTTATTACAGGACTGTCGATAATTCCATGGTAAATAAGCTTCCAGATCAGTCATTTTCGCAAAATCTGGCAGTTGGGGAGATTCAGAAGGTAGGTCACGTAATCACGCGGATTGACGCCATTTATTTTGGCAAACTCAACTAGTTATTACCGAGGATGAATATGGGGGCAAAACGATTGTTCTAGGTAAACTCGCGTTCTCATGGTATGCTGTGAGAGTCAGGAAACTGGAAAATTATCCACATTTTGGCGGACCTAAAGTTTTGCTAAAGCTCACCAATTCGTGCTGTTTTCCTGCGCTTTCCTGGTATACTAGAAGCTGTTGTGAACATTTCACAATAAATAAGTTTCATCGGAGGAGAAATACATGCAAAGTAGCTTAAAGAACTCACTGTATCTGGGGTTAGCAGTGTTGAGTTTAGGGGCCGTTGCCGCGGTTAACACCACGGCTAGTGCCGCTTCCAGGGTTAAGGTCGTGTCTGACGTTACCTTGAAGACCGCTGGCGAGACCCGTAACGTTGAAGCAACGGGGACGAATGCTTTATACAACAAGCCGGGGACTGTCAGAGGCGCCAAACGGGTGGCTTCCAAGTCAACCATGAAGAAGATGGCCAACTCCAAGAAGTCCGCGGATTACTTCCGGGCTTACCGGGTTGCCAAGACCAACAAAGGTTTAGTGTACTACAAGGTTGTTTCCATGAACGGTAAGTACCGTGGTTACATCTACGGTGGTCGGAGCACGACCACCTTTGCCCGCGGGATTCAATCCGTTGACACGACTAAGACGGCTGCAATGCCAGCCAAGACGACCGGTTACCACTTGGCGAACGCTAAGAAGAACGGTCTTTGGACGGCACCTAAGAACACGCAGTACAAGGCCAAGAGTGTCAGTCTTTACGGTGCTGGCTCGAAGGATACGTTTACGGTATCTAAGGCCGAAACCAAGACGCGGGAAGGTAGCTTATACTACTACGTGACCGATGACCAGGACAACTCCATTGCCGGCTGGATTTACGCGGGTAAGGGCTACAAGGCAGACGCCACGACCCAAAATCTGGGTGGTTTAGCCTTGAAGGCGGCCGATGCTAAGGCCACGGTTGATAACAGTGTCACGGTTAACTACGTGGGCTCTAACGGGAACTCTGTAGGCACTTCAACGTTCGTGACGGCTGACAAGAACACGAAGCAAAACGACAAGGTCGGTACCGCGACTAACATGGCCGGGAATACGTTAGCTCAGTTCATTAATGATGGGGCTAACACGCCTGCTGGATACAAGGTTAAGACCGCGGCCACTGACGCTAGCGTTGCGTCGGCCGTGTACGGTGGGACCGTGTCGGTTAACGTCTACCAGGCAGCAACGTCGACGATTGCTTTCTACTTGCCATCTGCTAATGGCGTATCGAAGGGAGATCAATTGAACCCTGACGATTTTTCCAAGGGTAAGCCAGCTATCACGGCGGCCCAAGCAGCTGAGTTGACGGGGAACAGTAATGATACCGTTGTGACGACAACTAGTGGAACAACTAGCACGGTTATTGATGGCTTTTTCACCAAGAAGCTTTACTCCAAGCTGTTGAAGGCAACGTCTGATATGACGTTTGCCAATACAGCCGATAGTGCCAAGACAACCACGATTAAGAAGGGTGAAAGCTACTACATCACCTACACGTACAGTGCGGTTAAGACGGCGAAAGCCAATAGTAACACGAATAACTCTAGTAGCACTAAGTACGGTGATACCATTATTGCCGTTTTCGATCAACAAGCAACGGTCGCACCGGCCTTACCTGATGCGACTAACAGCGGCGTGACGAATTACTAAGATTTAACAGCATCAACTTGATTGCATAATGGATGAATGCTCCGGATCGGATGATCTGGAGCCTTTTTAGTGGGATGGAGTTGTAGTTGAAGTGCATATGGCGATTGTTATTGCTGCATCGATATTGGGCATAACCTTGAAAATCTATGATATTTCTATGGATAATTATCATTGACAATAATGGATTCAAGTTTAAAACGATAATTCTGAGTAAAGGTATAGGAACGTGTTATGCTGGGACAAAGATGACTAAGAAAAAGGGGTGTTAGTATGATTTCAAGCATGAGTTCTACGGTTATGAGTCAAGCGGGTCATGAGCTTATCTTTAATCGGAAGAATAAGAAGAATATTGCCGCGGTAGGTAAGGCAGCTGAGAATTTTGCAAAAGTTGAGGTGTATAAGGGACTCGTGATTGAACCTTCAACTAATGGTCCACGTAATTTGAAAGAAAAGTTGAAACTAGCGAATGGTTCTTAAAGAATCGATTGTAATAGACAATCCAACCTCGTTGATTTTATCCCCAGATCAAATCAATCAGTTCGATTGCACACCGCTGGATTTTGAACCAGCTCGCACTGATTCGAATCAGGCTTACGCAGATAACTATAGACAGATGAATAAACATCTACAGGCCTCGTTTCAGCAAAATGATCAGGGATCAGCGACCTATGTCATGTGTGGAGCTGGTAGCGGAAGCGTGATTGACTATTATACGATCACTATTGGATGCTATTGACAGAGCCAAGGATTTTTATAGCAGGTATGGATTTCTTAACCCTATACACAAGCTCATCAGAGAAAACGATTAATTCCCGTTGGATTAGCGACGAGCACAATTCCTGATGTATTGCGCTTTTCTACAGCGACGCAAGGTGAAAAGGATATCCAAAGAATGTTAGAGTCTACGTTGATAGTTTTTCAACGCTTCCCGGACTAGCAATATAATGCCATGTTAGACGTGCCGTACCATGCAGTCACTCTAGTGTGGTATTTTTTTGTGGCACGACGAAAAGTGACGCTCCCAATAACGGAGCGTCACTCAAGAAAAGCTATTTCACTTTAATCACATGTTGCTTCACGACCCATGCCTGATGGCCGGCGCGGTCCTTAATCTGGTAATGGTAAGTAATCTTGCTCTTGGTCTTCACCTTAGCGAGCTTGACCAATTTCCACTTCTTTACGGACTTCTTCGGCGTCTTGCTCAGTACCTTGTTGAGGTAGACGTCCTTGAAGAGCTTCTTGTTGCCCTTCACCCGGTAGACGAACTTGGTATGGAGCTTCTTCACCGAAACCACCTTAGCCTTGGGCTTCTGATTCGGTTTAGTTGCTTGTGGCTTGTTCGGCTTGCTTGGTTTATTGGGCTTCGTTGGCTTCACCGGCTTGTTCGGTGTTGCCGGTTGTTCGGGCTTAGCTGGTTCCGGCGTCGGGGTGCTTGGCGCTACCGGTGCGGCAGGGTAAGTTGGTGCGGTCGTGCTGGCTCCCGGGTAAGGCGTCTGCTTGCCATCGGTTGAGACCAGATATTTCGCCCGTAGTTGTTCCTGCTGGGCCGGTGAGAATTCCAGCAGTTCCGTGATGTACTTTTCCATAGAGCCGTAGCGTGTGAGAATTTCACGGTAGTATTCCATCAGCCAAGCGCGGTCCACGAAACGGCCGGTCTGGTTGGATTGCAGGTAGTCGTTGATAATGACTTTCCGGTCCACACCGAAAATCGACATGAGCAGGACGGTCGCAATCCCCGTCCGGTCCTTACCAGAGCTACAGTGGTAGAGCGTGGCTTTCGGATTGTTCAGCATCATATTTAAGAATTGATGATAACCCTTTACTGCGTGATAGCCGAATTCCAATTGATAGTTGTAGAATTCGCCATCGCCCTTACCGTTGGTGTCGGCCAGGTTTCCGAGCACGGAAATGCTGGTGAGTTGGGCACCGGGAATGGCTTTATCCGGTTGCTTGGCTTGTTGGCCCGGCGTCCGGAAATCCACAATGGACGTGACGTGGTGGTCTTGGGCTAATTTGTTGGCATCGGCTTCGGTTAACTTACTGAGGTTGTCGGAACGGAGAATCCGGTTCTGGCGAATCTGCCATTTGCCATCGGCCGTCTGATAGCCGCCGATGTCGCGGGTATTCTTGGTCCCTTCGAGTGGAATTAATTTGTCCTTGACGTCGCCGTATGACTGAATCTGATCCGCTATGTATTGGGGATAGTCGGGTGAGTCCGGCTTGGGTTGCTTAGCCGGTGCGGTCGGTGCGGCGGCCACTTGGGTAATGGGTGCCGTCTCCGGTGTATTAGTCGCGGTCGTTGCCGCTAAGGCGCTGGACGCCCCCAGATTGCTTAAGGACAGGGCCACCCAGGCGAGACTTAGGATTTTGACGATCGTTGAACGTTGCATGTGAATCCTCCTGTTAAATTGTTTTTCTTGATTACAAGAACGAAGTATAGCAGGCGGTTATTGCAAAAGTGTATGGTTATTGTATAGAGTTGGTAAATGTGATATACGGTATAAAATAGTTATAGGAGATACATGATTAGTGACGATGTCTATAAATATATTAATAAAACGTCGGTGAGGGTCGGTTGAAACAAGAGCGACAGGATTAGATTTTGAGCAGATGAGCTGTATAGTTTCAGTCGAGGTGGTCTTGTTCAACGGTAGGAAGTAAGCGAAATGAGGATTTCTTAATAGTATAAGAAGAGTGAGGCTAAAGATACCGAAAGCGTCAAGGCCTCAATAAAAGGGGAAATTGTGCTACAAAGGAAGCTGAATCAATTAGAATAGGATGCCTTGATCGATGGCTGAGCGAGGGGTTACCTTTATATGACGCATTAAGGACATATACATCTCCAATAGAAATGATTCTGCATCATCAGTTAATCAGGAAATTGTCAACACTAGACCAGATAGGATTGTGGGATTTTATTAAAATCGGCTTAGGCAGATGAAGACCCAAGACGTCGTACTGCCGAGTTGGCAGTCTCACGTCTTTGTTGTGCCCCATGACAGATTTCGGCTTAAAACGATAGTTCTGGGGAATCGGCGGCAACCATGTTATGCTGAAACAGCATAACCGGAAAAAGTCGTGACCGGCGTTATGAATATGAGTTGAAAGGTTATCGCAATCAGCTTAGTCGCACGGCTGACGGGTGATTAATGGTATACTTGAATCAAAATAAACTGCCTAGTTTTTACAGCAGTCACTAGGGCAAGCGAGGAGTCAGGCACATGAGAATTCAGAATCTCGGACCGATTAAGGACGCGACAGTCACACTTAATAAACTAACCGTCTTCATTGGCAATAACGGTATGGGCAAGACTTTAGCGGCCTATGCGGTCTTTGCCTTTCGCAACTGGTTGGAGACCAGCTTTCAGCCTAATTTATTTACGCTGGATGATTTACATAAGCTGATTGCACAGGGGAATTCTGAGACTCCAACAGTGGCTTATCGGCAAAAATTGGTGCAGAAGACTATTACTGAATTTAATGCGCTAAACACGGAGGGAACCTACTTTCAGTCCTTCTTTAAGGCTGAAGGGCTCTATCGGCCAGGCGTTACCAAGATTGAAATTGCGGCTAGCGATCTTTTGCAGGATACGACCATTTCGGGGACACTTTGGGGCTACACCGATCGCGATAAATTTACCCAGGGCCAGGGTGGTTTTTACCGTTTTCGTGCCGAGCTGGATCGCGCCCAAGGTAAGCTTAGGCTCTCCAACAAAGAAGAAGCCGTGGACGAGGCAACGAGTTCTGTGACCGCCATGTCCCTGGATGCCGTTGCTAAGCAGCTTGATCGGGTCATTGCCAATCTTTTTGTAGGCAACCTGGATCAAAGCGTGTATTTACCAGCAGAAAGAATTGGAATCAATGTTTTTCGGACCCGAATTAACTCGCAACTCATTAACGAGAATTTAGCCAATCCCGCCGAACGGCAGTCATCACCGGAGCGGTATCCTTATCCCATTGAAGCGTACATCCGCTTCTTAAATAGTTCGTTAGGGCTATTGACGCAAGACTATTCGGTTTCCGCGGCGGGTAAACAAGTCCTGTCTAAGTTAATTCCGGGGAAGTTCTCCTACGATGAAGAACAAGATCAGCTTCAGTATCAGTTGGCGGACGGTCAGGCAACTAAGCGCATTAAGTTTAGTCTGGTCTCTTCATCGCTAAAGTCCTTGTTCGGCATTGACCTATTTTTGAGAAGACGACGGATGGGTTATCTCTTGCTGGACGAACCGGAGATGAACTTGCATCCGGAACGGCAGAAGCTCGTCGCTGACCTACTATTTGACATGGCCATACAGTCAACGCCAGTGGTGGTTTCCACGCATAGTGACTATTTCATTAAAGAATTGGTGAATCAGGTTCTTCAGTCGAAAGTTGACGACCCACACCATCGTGGGCGCGCGCAGCAGGTCTCGGTTTACGAATTCACTGCGGCTGGGGTTAAAGAGTTAGGTGACATCTCGGAGCGTGAAGAGTTTGAAAACTTTGATCGCACCACCAATCAGATTAATCAACGCTATTATCAGTTGCTGGATCGACTAGAGGATGATGGAGGTTCGGCGGATGAATGATGCCTATTTCTCGGCGTTCAATCAATTTATTGTTGACGAGGTTTACGTTGCCGGAGACCACGGCCAGATGGTGACGCAGCCGATTCAAGAGGAAAAGTATGCCTTTGATCTGCTGTTTAAGGTGAGTGGCTCTCATGGTGTGGTTTTTCGAATTGAAGACTTCAAAGCGAAGGCCGGCTATCTGGTGGGGACCAAACGAGGCCACGGCATGGACAACGACTGTACGATTATTGATCAGGCCATCTTCCAAGTTGAAATCAAGGAGACGAAGGGGATGGGAAACACCCATACCGCGCGCCAATTTGCGGGCGGTATGAAGTGGCTACGGCATATCCTGAATATGGTCGTTACGGATCAAGACGATCTTCAACAGGCTGCGCAGATGCCGGTTTATAATGTTGTCATCCGACGGGGACGGTCAAGCCTCGATCGGTCGAAGGGGTATCCCGTTCATCCGCGGGGGCGAAACTTCTTGGTGATGGTCGACAAGAATGATCGACGCGTCAATTTGACCAAAGTTAAGGCCCACCTGTTGAGCTCCGAATAGCAACCAAGTGAACAGTTTAGATTTTAATAGACCTCAAAAAGGCGAAAAACTAAATTCTAGTTTTTCGCCTTCGTCATCATTATGTGGTAGAAGCCGCCGATGCGCCGGCTTCAATTAAGTTTGGTAGGTGTTGTCAGTCTCAAGTCGTTTGTGCAATCAAGCCATTTTACTGGTGTTGCTTATTCGGCAGTCATGGTGCTCGTGCCGGCAGTTAAGGCATAGCTTCCAGCCGCGTTGTAGTTCAAGGTTAATGAAGAACTCCCGAACGTGATGCCGGTTGGCAGCGAAGACGTGTTTAACGTGTACTTCGTGTAGAGCTTGTTACCGGCGGAATTCGTGGACTGCGTGGTCCCGTCGGATTCGTAGACCGGCACGTAAATCGTGTTCAATTTAGCCGAGGTCAGGGCGGACGTCAAGCCACTCTGGGAGGCGACCGTGCCGCTTACACCTTGGTAATCCGCGGTGAAGGTAGATTGCGCGGTGGAGACGGACGTGCTCCCATCCGAAGCTAAGGCGTCCGTGGTCGTTAATTTATCGGAAGCCCCGGTCGTGGCGTTCAACGCGTAGGAGTTGGCGATGGTAATCCCGGCGTCGGCATTGGCCGTGACGGGTACCGTGACGCTACTGCCCCAAATCGTGGTGCTAGAGACGTAGGTGTTGGACGAGTTGGCCAAGCTGTACCCGGCAGGTAAGTAGGTCGATGAGGCGATGTCACTGTTAACGCTGGCGGTATCCGTGGTGCCCAGGGCCGAACCGGATTTCGCGTCAGAAGCCGTGATTAACACGCCACTCTTAACGCTCTTGCCGGTCGAGCTGTCCACGTAGTTAACCGTGATCGACTTGGCACTCGTGATGGCACTATTTTCGCCCGTCTGGAGAGCACCCGCGTAGATCCAACCGGTAATCTTGGTATTGTTGTTATCGGTGACGTGGTAGTACAGGGAACCTTCCTTGGTCTTGGTAACCGCGGAATCCACCGTAAAGGAGTCGGAGGCCAAAGCAGACGTACTGTTGATGACCTTGGTGGCCTTATATTGCGTGTATTTCGGCGCGGTCCATAAGGTGTTGGTCTTCCCCGGATTCTTTAAGTAATACGTCTTGGTCGAAGGCGTCGTGGCCGTGGTGGTCGTGTTGGCGGACTGGATGCCACCGGCAAAGGTCCCAGCGGTCTTCCCACCGTAAACGTAGCCGCGGTATTTACCGTCCATAGAGACGACCCGGTAGTAAACGGACCCGCGGTTGGTGATCTTTTGACCGTAGGCGCGGAAGTAACTAGCGGACTTCTTGGAAGCGGCTAATTTCTTCATCGTGGCCTTGGAAGCGACTACCTTGGCGCCTTTAACGGTCCCTGGCTTGGTATATAGCGCGTTGGTACCGTTGACCGCAACGTTTCGTGAAGTGGCATCGGTCTTTAAGGTCGTATAGGCTCCCGCGGTCGCGTAGGATTTGGCGGAAGCGGTTGTGGCAGTGGCGGAAGCGATCCCGGCAAAGCTCAGGGCCGCTAAGCCAACGTAAAGTGATTTCTTTAAGCTTGCTTGCATATCAGTATCTCCCTTACTTTTGAATGGTTAAGTCGTGCTTAACAAGGGTCAGTATAGCAAAGGTTTGGGCCAATTTCGGCCGACTACGGGAGTTTGTGGGGGAACGCGGATCACGAGGTTCGCTAGCGTAGTCAGAAGTCGTGGTGGGGTTAAGTCGTATATAGGCTGACCAAGAACCAGCGGTGTTAGGGCAACGGGGCGTGGTTACTGGTTCAGTGGGTGGACGGTTCAGGTCGCGTGGTGGAAAAATGGTGGGAGACTTTAGTTTTGATTAAGCTAGCGTCCACGCTAGGTAGATTGATTGAGGATGGAGATTAATAAGTGGTTGAAACGATAGTGTTAGGTTGGGAGGGTTCCGCGTGTTATGCTGGAGTAGATTAAAGTCGCTTGCAGTTTTAGGTGAGCGGCGAGGGATGATTAATAATCTAATCGTCGTGTGAATACAGAGCTGGTTGTTAGCCATTTGGGTTAAGACAAGGAGGAAAATCGTGGTATTAAGTGATGTATTTTCTGATGAATTCATTGCCCGTTTGAATAATCTCAATGAAGGTGGCCACGTTTCTCCTAATGAAGAAGTTAAGGGATTCATTGATGTCGAGAAAATTCTTGGGGAATTGGGTTTCCAGGTTCATATAGAACAACTGATGCACGGTAGCGGAAAGATCGAGAATACCAAAATCTATATTGATGGTTCTGAGAATAAACGGCGTCAGCGCTTTTCGATGGCCCACGAACTGGGGCATGCCGTTCAGAATGTGCGTTATGCTAATCGTCAGGATGATCCGAATGACTACGATGCATTTGATCGTCAGGATGAAGTCTTCGCCAATGCCTTTGCCTCGCAGTTTTTAATGCCTAAATTATTAGTTAAGCAAGAGATTCATCAAGTTATTGAGGTGAGTGGTCTTGATAGCCATCATCTGAACTCGGATCAGGTCAGTCAGATCATCAAAAAAGTTGCGAAGAAATTAAAGGTTTCAGAAATGGCATTGAAGTATCGGACTGATAACTTAGGTATTTTTATTCCGGCTGAGGATAAGTGATCATGGAAGATAACTATCAGATCATGCATGAGCAGTACCATGCAGAAAAGGTCTTTGACACAATGAACGTGGATTTTCGGCTGACGCATACAGAGTTTGACGGACACCTCATTTACTTATTGAAGCAGATTGAGATTGGAAATAATCATTATCAAAGCCAATTATTAAGTAATCTCCAGGAAAAGCTAAGACCAATCGTTCAAGGATTAGAAGTCAGCCACCCCTATACTGAGGACCATTCGTCCTGGTCAGTCTTCTATGCGTTTAAAGAAATCATCGATCAAGTTAGTGACCAACTGAAAGCAGAATACAGGACAGTTTATCGTGGGCAGCCAGGTGATTGGGAATTACGACCAACGTTGTTTCGAACGGGGGCGGCAGGGTATACTGATGATTTTCGTCAGAATTACGAGCAGATTTATCGATCAGTTGCGCAGAAGTTTCCAGAAAATGTTCAATACTATACCACCCAAGATTTGGATAAACGGGCGGTAAACCTAGCTGAGCTTCAGCACTATGGTTTAGGAACACCGTTAGTTGATGTCAGTGCGAATCCCTTTATTTCTTTGCTATTTATGGTAGATGGGTATACCGACCAAGGACAAGAACCGCAACTAGATATTTTCTTTGTTCGTAAGGATGGGAAGAATTCACTTTATCAAGAAGTGGTTAAGCAGGAACAAAATCGGCGAATTTCTGCGCAACAAGGCGCTTTTTTGAATTTTGATAAGTTAAATGGAGACCTTTTGACAGGTAAGCATAAGATTCCGCGGGTTTGCTTGCGACTTCAATATATTAAAAATGCATTGAATCCCGATACAATTGAAAATCTGCCCGATGGTGGATTGCCAGTTTCGCCTGATGAGAAAAAGATAAGGGCGAGAGTTTTGGCTACTGCTGTAAATGATATTAAAAGCAAACTGACATCGTATTATTATCGGATAGAAGATTTGTTTCCGGACTTCTACATGTATTTAGGTGTTCTGAAAGCAAGATATGCGGATACCCATCAGTATGAGGTTAAAAAGTGGTACCAGGTGTCAGAACACTAGGATAAACCGGATTTGCCATTCACGGTAAGTCCGGTTTAGCGCTATCTTCGGCGCTATAACTTTATTTGTAAGCCAACATCCACGACTAAACCAGCAAAATTCGGTATAGTAATGAAGACGTTGAAAGAACAGCGGATTTGCAGAATATTATCGAATTTATGTAAGCACCAGACTGTTAGGGTTTGAAAGGGGAGTTGGTTATATGGTTAAAGTGGTTGCACAGGTGAGTCACCCGGATATCACGGGGGCACCGGTAGATTTTAAAGTCATTGAGGTTGAAGAACGGATTACGATTTTTAGCGAACCGATTGCGAATATTCACCGCTACTGGGTTCCCGCCAGCGCGGATGTTGATGATGAAGAAGAGTACCTCGAGCCCGTGGATGATCCGGATTATAATTTCCGCACGGACTTTGCCATTTATCGCCGGAAGTATAACTTTTTACAGCCGGATGAAATCTGTGCGGCGCGGCAACGTTTAGGCTTATCACAGGCCGAGACCGCCGTTGTCTTGGGACTGGACGAAAGTTTATTGGCGGATATTGAGGCGAATATGGCGCTACAACCCTACGAACAGGAACTCAAGTTGCGCTGGTTGCTGTCTCCGATGACCCTCAGCCGCTTGGTGCTCAATCATCAAGCGATTATGCAGGAACGTTGTCGGCAGGCCGAGGTGGACGCTGAAGGGCTATTTGAGAAGCTGACGCATTACGGGGATGTTGTCAGATAACCGAATTTTCAGATGAAAATGGGCACCGACTGAGGAACTATTTGGTCGGTGCCCGTTGTTGTCTCGGCGCAAAGCCTGTTAACCAAATTATCAGTCATTAATTAAATAGTTTGGTATACTAAGAGACGTTAACACATAATTTTTATAATAATCAGAGGAGATCATACATCATGCAATCAAGTTTAGCAAAATCACTGTATCTGGGTTTAGCTGTCTTGAGTCTGGGCGCCGTTACCACGGTTGCGACGACCGCTCAAGCCGCCAGCAAGGCCAAGGTCGTTTCTAGCAAGACCTTAACCAACGATGGGACTAAGCGTAACGTTCAACCAACTGGGAAGAACGCGCTGTACTCTAAGCCCGGTACGGTTAAGGGCGCCAAGAAGGTAGCCTCAACCGCCACCATGAAGAAGCTGGCTTCGTCCAAGAAGTCCGCCGATTACTTCCGGGCCTACTACCAGAAGGTCACGAACAAGGGCTCCGTTTACTACAAGATCGTGTCCATGGACGGTAAATACCGTGGTTACATTTATGGCGGTAAGAAGTCCGGGACCTTTGCCGGCGGGATCAAGAAGGCTTCCACCACGAAATCCGTGGCTAAGCCAGCTAACACGACCGTTTACTTCGCCAAGCCTGGGAAGTCTAACGTGACGTGGAGTGCGCCTAAGTACACGCAATACAAGGCCAGCAAGTCGGTTAAGGACACCACGGCTTACGCCAGCGATGCCTTGACGATTACGTCCGCCGCCAAGAAGACGCGTGAAGGTTCGCTCTACTACTACGTGACCGATGCCGCTAATCCAGCCGTTAACGGGTGGATTTACGCGAAGGCCGTAACGACCACGAAGGCAGCGACTGATACTTTCAACGACAAGACCGATGTGAAGGTTAACTTCAACACGTCCGCCGGTAAGACGGTGGCTACGGCAACCTTGACCGGCTTAACGGATGCTGCTGGCAAGGTATCAACGGCAGCCGGAACCGCAGTCGGGACTAGTGCGACTTCCCAAGCAACCAATGACTGGGGGAAGGCCATCTTGACCGGAACGGGCTACAAGTACTCTCGTTCAGATTCAGTGAACTTGACGGCGCTGGCCAACGCTAAGACCGGAGACACGATTACGTTGAGCGTGGCTCAAAACGCCACCAAGTCGACTAAGATTGACTTCTATGCCACCAGTGGCAATGGCGATCTCTCACAAGCTGCTACGCCGTTGAAGGCTTACACGGCTGGCAAGACGGCCGCTGACGATACGGTGGTCTTTCCCGCAGCCGCTGATTTCGCCGGTGTTGAGGGCTTGAACTTCACGGCCGGTGATGTCACGAGTTACCTCAACGGGGCCAACTTGGGCACGCTGTATACGCCGAACTACACGAAGGATAAGGGAACCACGCAGTACTACACGACTTACAAGTTGTTTAGCACCCTGGGTGGAACTTATGGGTCAACGACCAAGGCCTTCTACGTAGGAACCGAAAGTGAAGGCACTTCGCCTGCAGGCACCACGGCCACTGCCGCAACGACCACTTACTTTGCTAACGCAACGCTGACGAAATAAGCCTTTAAATTGCAACACGAAGGACCGCCCAATTCGGACGGTCCTTTTAATTTACGCGAAATGATGCTCCGACTATCCTCGTAATTGCCGTTCCACGGCCGCCGTCAAATCCGGGGCCTCTAAAAAGGGCTGAAGACTGTCCACCCGTAGCTGTTCCGCCAGCACGGCCACAATCTGGGGGGAGACCGGGATTTGGGCGGCCTCCATCTGCCAGTAGACCATCGGGGAGACGCCGTAGATCAGGCTGGCCGTGTGAATCGGGCAGTAGTCGTCGGCTAAACGCAGGCACCGTAGGATATCGGCGTAGCTGTTCACCGCGTGGGGATCGGTCGGCTTCACCACGCCGTGTTTGGCGGCAAAGGCGGCACTGTCCGGCCAATCCATGGCCTGGTGATGGTTGGCGGCCAACCGCAAGTTGTCGGAGATAGTTAGTTCAAATAACGCCGTGGTGAGGTCCTTAGCCCGCTGCAAAGCGGCCACCTGCTGATAGTTGAGGCCGTAACATTGGAAGATTAGCGCCAATAAGTCCGGGTTGGGGTGCGTGATGTGCCCCTGTTCTAATTCGTGTAAATACCAAGCGGGAATATCCAAGTTTTTCAAAACGTCTTCATAACTGGCACCATCGGCCAAAATCAAGCGGGCCTTGTACAGCACGGCGCCCAACGACTGTCGCTGCATGGTCATCACCCCTCACCTCATCTTTAGCTAGATTATATCGACAGAAACTAATACGGCCATGAAAGCGGCATGAAGACCAGTTAACAAATTTATGAGAAAAATCGAATTTAATCCGTATAAATTAAATTATAGTTCGTGTATCACCCGCAAAACGATGAACCCCAAACACCTTTGATAATGGGTAGCTGTTTATATTTTGTCTGATAAATAATTTTTGAAATTCAATGTTAATTTCTTGCTATCATTCGGTTTTTGTGGGAATCTATAGCTGGGCCACAGGAAAGCCGTGGTAAGTCGTCATAGACCTTAATTTTCTTGAGAAAGGGATTAGTAAATGGTTAATTTATTGACTAGGGGACTCGCGCAGGCAGTCCGATTAGAGATTGAAAACAAAGGCGGTGTTATTGATTTTACCCATCTAAAATCGACAGACGTGATCCGCTACGTTCCGCGAGGAGAAGTCGAAATAGACTGGCAGTCGTTGCTCTTTATCAAGAACAACCGACCGGACGATACGATCGTCCTCACCAGCCGTGATGGCTTCTTTCGAACACCCCTAGCCCCTAAAGAATTGGTCGACATGGCAGTGGCTTCCACGGACAAGACGTGGCACGATTACCACACGAACGTGGCTATCCTGAATCTAAGTGGACCCACGCCGGTTGTCAGCGGTAACCTCCAGCTCTTAGTTACTGAGCAGCCGAAGCGGAAGAATCAGACCAGTTGGGTGGGGGTTCAAGCCATCGAACGGGTGAATGCGGTTTCGGAGAAGAAGGTCCGCGTACAGTTGGAGAACGGGATGGAGATGATATTTCGAGATCGGGCAGCGCGGCTCCGCAAGAAGATAGATGAAGCGCAACGGATTAAATACCGGTTGATGTGTGAGCATGCGGATTTACAGCGCCACTTCGCGCCCAACGAATTCGCGGTGTCAATGTTGACTGATTTTGACGGTCACGAGAGCCGGCTACAACGGCGTGTCCGGCTCGTTTCGGCTTGCTTTACCATGTGCAATCATCCACTAAGTCCAGAACACATCCGTAAAGTTATCCTGAACGTCCAGCAAGGCAATCGTGACGTCTTCGATTTTGATGATGAGCAGTACTAGCCCGAAAAGAGTGGTCTATCAACGTTCTAAAGCATTCCATATTAAGGAAATAATAACGAATTTGGCCAAGATGTGATTTGTTTATAATGTAGTCTGTTATCTGTGGTAGGATGTTTAGGGGAGGTAACTTTTAGGGCTTATGGTTTTACCCGATAAGCTATCACTACGCGATGACTATGTTAAAGACGGACCGACGATACCAGACTGTCGGTGGTCACGAGAGAGGAAGAGTAACATGATGGAAGCCAATAAGTTAGCCGTGGATGTTCAGCGAATTCATCAGTTGAATTCGTTGCTCCGTCCCTTTATTAAGCGGCCAAGCAGCGGGGATGCAATTACGTTCGAACAATATCGAATTTTACACGAACTCGCCATGGAGAAGGTCAGCACCAGTGAATTGGCGCGGCGACTCAACGTGGGTCAATCCATGATTTCAATCCAGATTAGCCGGTTGTTAAATAACGGCTACATTGATGACGAGACTTTGGCGACCGACCGGCGTTATCACGTTTTCGAAATCACGGCCCATGGTCGGCGAATCGAGGAACATGTGAGTGACGTTCTCAACGAGGAGCTGCCGGATCTGATTCAGCAGTTAACCGAGATCGTTAATGCCAATTAATTCGGTTTAAATGAAGAAGGTGCAGGGCAACTTGCATCTTCTTTTGTGCGTCATGGTGAATGCCGGAGGCTCCGTAAATACGTGCGTAAAAAAAGGACCGGAGATCACATCTCAGGTCCTAAGTTTCCCGTTATTCTGCTGCTTCGAGTTCTTCATCGTCCGGTTCAGCCATGGGCTTACCAGCGGCGTCTACTAATTGTAGTTCGCTGAGGCGGATGACCACTAAATCACCGAAGGAGTCGATCTTATCCGTTTCCTTCTTGGCGAGTTGTTCAGGTTCAACTTTCACCAGTGCGGAGTGTTCGTAGATCTTGGTGATGGTGCCGTAGAATGAATTTGAGAAAAGTTCGGTCTTTTCACAAAACACCCGGTTGTCTTCGTGTAATGCCATGAGCAATCGTCCCCCATAAAAGTAATTTATAACAGATTAAAGGTCGCGTGCCCAAATGTCAAGGGAATTTCACAGAAAACGTTAAAATGGTCAAACAATTTAACGCACAAGTTAGTCAACGAACAAATTAGTTCGGCTTATAGGCGTCGGAGCCGTTCAATCCGAGATTGGGTGGTAAAGTTCTGCAGGGCCTCGGTCTGTTGGGCCAGCTTGGTTGAGAACTCCGTGAGAAAGGTCAGCTCGAGGTCGGTTAGCGGCCGTTCATCCTGCGCCGCGGTCAACAAGCCATCCACGGCTGCGGTTAGTTGTTCGTTAGCCGTCAGCACTTGTTTGAAGGCGGTCGTGCCGGAGAGTCCCGTCAGGCCAGTCGTCTTGATGTGCACCGCGGACGAGCCGGTCGCAGACGTCGCGACTAGGGTCGTCTCGTGGGCGGCTGCGGCCCGTTGCTCCTGGCGTTGTACCTGGCGTTGTACCTTTGCCGGGGCCGGTGTGTTGGCGTCGAAATAGTAATAGACTTCCCGGGGTTTTACCGCGGCCTTTTTAATGCGGGGATCGATGGACGGCGCCGCAGAGACGGCCCCCATGACCACGGACTGGACGTAACCCAATTTTCCCAGCATTGCCCGGAGCTTGACGGCCCGAATGCCGCGGATACCGGGGAACTTTTCCTCGGAAACGACTTCTGAAGTCTGGTCATCCTGTAACCAAGCGATAATTTGTTGACGAATCTTTGCTGCTTGACTGTTCTTCGTATTTGCCATTGTGGGCCTCCATTGAAATTGCGTAATTATTAGTCGATTAATAATTAAATTAGCGGGGAAATGGCCGTCTCGCCAGCTTGATGGTGGTTGCGACCGTTCATTAATTACTTAATTACTAATATTGAAGCATGTTTGCCCCGCCACTGGCAAGGGGCCCGGCTTAAATTTTTGCAAATATCGGTGACAAATCCGCCGTGACTAAATTTTTCACACCAAGTATGGTACAATCTAAGTACATAGAGGAACTATTCTGGTGAAGCCGACCGCTGTGTGGTTTGGCAAGGCTGACATCACTGTGCGCACGTAGGTTAATCATGGGTTGAGCCGTGATTGTCGATGGCCGCGGCACGTTTCCCAATCTCGATTGGCCACGAGCCGATAACGGAAGGGGCGGGTTGTTGCGGCCCTTCCTTTTGTTTTGGTGCCGAGGTCAGAATAGTTTCAATCAATTTAGGAGTGAACAATTTTGCACATTTTTAGAGATGAAAACGGGATGCGGCTGGTCGTTTCCCACCAGCTCGGACACTATGCCGTCCACTTTGCGGAATACGCCCCCGAACAAGAATTTGTGAACTATGGCCTAAGCAAGGATCGGCACGGCCGTTATCATCTGACCATCGAAAAGACCAACTTAGCCGAACTCGATCAACCGGTTTTTAAGAAAGAATTGGTTTTCGGCGACCTTGGCGACAGCCTCACGCCGATTGAAGGCGTCACGTTAATGTTGATTTAAAGTCTAACCGTGTCCCAGTCCTATTGGCTGGGGCACTTTTTTATGGCCGTCGTTAAAATTAACGGAAGCTTTCGGTTGCTAAATGTAACTATTAGTATTACAGTATAACCGTAAACTAAAACGCAAAGGGGTTAATCTTGATGACAAACGTATTAGTATTGGGTGCCAACGGTAAAATCGCGAAGCTGGCGACCGCACAGCTCTTAGACAACGACCAGAACCACCTCACGCTATTCTTACGGAACGCGCAACGGTTGGCGGATGCTGCCAGCGACCGGGTTACGGTCTTCGAAGGGGATGCCAGCAGCGTGGCCAACTTGAAGTCCGCAATGGCGGGAATTGACGTGGTTTACGCTAATCTAGCCGGCCACAATATTGAGGACGAAGCCAAGGCGGTCGTCGCTGCGATGGCGGCCAGCCAGGTTAAGCGGTTAATCTGGATTTCGACCCTGGGCATTTACGACGAAGTGCCGGGGAACTTCGGCAAGTGGAACCACCAGATGCTGGACGGCGGCTACTTGGAGACCTATGCCGCGGCCGCTAAGGTCATCGAGAATTCCGATCTCGACTACACGATTATTCGGCCAGCTTGGTTGGACAACCAGGATGAAATTGATTACGAGATCACGAAGAAGGGGACGCCGTTCAAGGGAACCGAGGTCTCACGCAAGAGTATCGCCGCCGTGGTGGCCAAGCTCGTGGCCGATCCCAGTCAGGCCATTCGTGAATCCCTGGGGGTTAACAAGCCCAATACCGATGGTGACAAGCCGGCTTGGTACTAGGCATCGTTAAATAAATTTCCCTACCATAGAATGCCTACCCAGCAACGCTTATCGTGAATGCCGTTAAATTTGGCGTTCAAAACGTGTGCATTACACCTCAATTCGCGGTATAACTATGTTGTGTGTTGAGCAGAGCTCCACACAACCGTCAAAGTTTGTTTCACTTAACTGGGAATCAATTTACTAAGCTCATCTCTGTGAAACTTTTCCTCCAAACAAGAACCCATGGAATTTGCCTGGAATTGATTCATACGTTGCGATATCGTCAACGACCACGACTCGTTGGCGATATTTTTTTGGCTAAAAACGCCGCCCCTGTAACGGTTAGGCCGGAATGCGCAAAATAAATCCAGAAGTTGTGACTTATCTATTGCAAACGCTTACATCCCGTGTTACTATTATGTCACGGAAAGGAATTAAGAGTTGTGATTGCACCACATGATCTAGTTGATTCAACGCTTTACAAAGCTGATTTCCGTTTTGACGTAAGTCAGATTTACGAGTAGAGAAACCTGTATCACAGAATGTTTAGACAACTCCGATAAACCTTCTAACGAACTCTGGTAGATTCAAGCAACAGGTTCAAGAATGATGAACAACTGAATATAGTGTCAGCTTAGCGCTTCACGTAAGCGTATGTGTTTAGAGACGTGTAGACAGTGTCACAAGCATTAACTAGAGCTCGGATGTTGCGGTAACAGAGGTCATGCGAGGATTTCAAGTAGAATCGTTAAAGCGTGTTCTGTTAGGGTAATGAAGGCATTAAGATTCACGGTTACAAGCCAAAACGGTAGCCAGAAATAAAATATAGTATGATGATACGGCTGCGGCAGTTGGTTCGAAATATGAGTTATGAGGCGATTAAGTATTAAGATGATTACGAAACGGGAATTAAGTCACAACCTCCTTTCCGGAAGTTAGCGGACTTCAAGTTATCTCCATCCAACTTGAAGCCCGTTTTTATGACTTCTGGAGTAAGTTGTTCGGGTCAACCAAGCTGTGGCGGGCTTAAATGATGGTCAACCGCGTAAAACGGTTTGACAGTTTAGCTTCCCGGTGGTACGGTATTTGCAGTTAGTTGGTAGCGCTAACATGTCGGGCAAGGTCGCTTGGTAAATCCTTTTATGCAATCGGTTGCGAGTTCGGCTAATAACGCGGCATCGAGTGGCCGCGACCGGCCAGTCGCAATGATTAAGGGCCGTAATGTTCGGAAATCGAGTTTCTCAGATTTCTTGCAATCAGCCATTTACAGGGGCTCGCGGAAACGGTATATTATTACTAGACCAAAAAAATCCCGGCTGGTTTTTCTGGTTGGGACTGACCTAAGGAGTGAGAGATGGTGGCATTTCATCGCATTTTCGTGATTGACTTTGCTGGTTTAGGCCTGGGGGAAGCCCCGGACGCAAACCGCTTCCAGTCTGTCGGAACGGATACGTTAGGTCATGTAGCAGTTAGTTGGTCGGGTAAACTAAATCTTCCAACATTACAGCGGTTGGGTCTCGGAAATATTCGGGTTGACCATCCGTTGCTGGGAATTAACCCGGTTGCCACGCCGATGGGCTTCTACGGTCGGCTCCACATGGCCGCCCAGGACAATCGTCCAGAGACCGGGTTACGGGAGATGTGGGACTACAATGGGCGGACCCGCACGCAGAGTGTGCTGGCCACCTTACCCGAAGCCGGGTATCCCGTCACCATCGCCGCGCCATTTCTCAGCTACTTGCAAACACACGATGCCGCCGAGAAGATTCAACTCGGCAGTAATCAGGAGGCCTTCCGAGTGCTCAACGACCTATTGTATCGGCCGGCTTCCGGCATGGCGCTGGTGATGTTACCCGATTTCCGCTTTGCCGGGGATCACGGTGATATCGAGGCCTTCGGAGAATCGCTGATGCATACCGATGAGGCGTTGGGACAGATTATCCACGACATGGGCGTCAACGACCTGTTGATCGTGACGGCCAGTCAGGCGGTCGATCCGACGGTTGCCGTCACGCCAACGCGCGAATACTTGCCGGTACTGGCGTATTCCGCCTCGCGGCCCAGCACCCACGCCTTGGGCATTCGGCGCACCTTAGCCGATGTCGGCGCTACGGTGCTCGAAAATTTCGGCCTAGCGAGTCACGCGGCCGGACATAGCTTTTTAAATGAATTTACGCAATAGAAGAAGTTTTGAACGAACCTTGAAAGGGGGTGAGGAAGCATCATCGTTAGGGGGTAACCACTAGGTTGCAAAGGTCAACGTCGAGTAGGTCACGATACATCTATTATTTTGCAATTTCACCATTTACCGAAAACGTTGAAATCTAGGGTTACGAACTGATGCCGTTCGTTCGTAACAGAAGTTATGCGGTACATAATTTCTGCAGCCACATCGTGTCAACTTTTGTATGGCAAACGTCCATACATCAAAGAATAATATCGGAAAGAGGTATTTTGACCAATGCTAGTCGCAGTCAATATTTTAGGGGTAATCGTTTACCTCGCCATCGCGTTCTTATTCTCCAAGAATAAGAAAAAAATCAACTGGAAATCAACTGGAATTGTTTTGATTCTTAACTTGGTTCTGGCTTGGTTCTTCACCAGTTTCTCAATCGGGCAAGACATCGTTAAGGGTGCCGCCGATGGGTTCAACTGGTTAGTGCAAGTGGCCTATCAAGGGATCGTCTTCGCCTTACCTAACTGGGTAACGCCAGAATTTGGTGGGACTGCTAAGACGATGAACTTCGTCACAAGTTCCCTGCTGCCAATCTTGTTAGTTGTTCCAATGTTCGATATCCTGACTTACATCGGGGTATTGCCTTGGATCATCAAGTGGGTTGGTCGTGGCCTTTCCTTCATTACCGGTCAACCTAAGTTCGAATCTTTCTTCTCCGTTGAAATGATGTTCTTAGGGAACACTGAAGCCTTAGCCGTTTCTCAATTACAATTAAAGAGCATGCGTAAGGAACGTAACTTAACGCTTGCCATGATGTCGATGTCATGTATCACGGCTTCCATCTTAGGGGCATATACCCAAATGGTTCCTGGTCAATTCGTTCTGACGGCCGTTCCAATTAACATCTTGAACGCCATTATTGTAACGAACATGTTGAACCCTGTTGAAGTGGCCCCTGAAGAAGATACCATCGCCAAAATCGGTGGTTCTAGCGCCGCTGCTGAATCAGATGCTGTTGAAGATGACGGTAAGAAGGAACCATTCTTCTCATTCTTGGGTGACTCTATCCTGGGTGCCGGTCGTCTGATCTTGATCATCGCCGCAAACGTTATCGCCTTCGTTGCCTTAGCCGCATTGATCGACCGGATTCTTGAATTGTTCAACCCATGGTTATCTCTGGAACACATCTTAGGGATTATCATGTTCCCATTCGCTTGGTTAATGGGTCTGAACGTCCACGATGCATTCGGCTTCGCCCAATACATGGGTACTAAGCTGGTTACGAACGAATTCGTTGTCATGGGTAAGATTGCTTCTACCATCAACACTGATGCTTTCTCCGCTCACTACCGTGCCATCTTGACCGTCTTCTTAACTTCCTTTGCCAACTTCTCAACTACTGGGATGATCATTGGTTGTTTCAAGGGGATTGTCGACCGCGAAAACAACGAATTGATTTCTAAGAACGTTGGTTACATGTTACTTTCCGGGATCTTAGTTTCCCTGCTGTCTGCCGGGATCGTTGGTATCTTCGTTTGGTAAGATGTACCGTCGTTAGTTAGATTGAAGTTTTAAAATTGATAGCCCAGGGCCGTTGGCTTTGGGCTATCTGTGTCAACAGCGTGCGCCATTAATGCCTTGATATTAGGGATTTAGTACAAATATCGGTGGCAAACTGGTTGATAGGCGCGCGGCAGACCTGGATTAATTTGGTGAGTGATGGTAGGCCATTTATCGCTATTTTTGCCCGCCCGGTAAGGTGACAGACCAGCGATTATCATGGCTAACCACCGTTCACCGGAAGTTTTAACAAATGTTGTGTACAATGTAGCGAGACTAATTCGTAACTGTTCGATTAGTCCGTACGGGTGCCGACCTTCCTAGCCGGGAAGTGAAACCCAGCCGGATGCGTGAGACCATCTGGTTGCAAAGCCCGTTGAAGTTTGTGCGTCGAGTTGGCGCATCGAAAGATAGGGATTTTTATGGATAAGCAACAATCGCAGGTGGATTTAGCGAATAACATGACGCTACGAGAAGCCTTGCGGCATAAGGATGTCGTCCGCAACGAACTGATCGCGGGAGTTACTGGCTTTTTCGCCATCTCGTATATTATTATTGTGAACCCGCTGATTTTGAAAGATGCGGGGATTCCCACCGATTTGAGTGTCTTTGCGACCATCTTTTCTTCGGTAATCGGGTGTTTGGTGATGGCCTTCTGGGCTAACGCACCGATCATCTTGACGCCGGGGATGGGGGTCAACGCCTTCTTTACCTACACCATCGTGGTGAACATGGGCTTGAGTTGGCAAGAGGCCCTCGGGATTGCGGCGGTCGCCAGTTTTATTTACATGTTGATCGCCTTTACCAAGGTCTCAACGATTCTGTCGGAGGCTATTCCCGAGTCGTTGAAGAGCGGGATTACCGCGGGGATTGGGCTCTTCCTGGTGGAAATCGGCCTGGAGAAAGCCGGGCTGATTGTCGCCGGGAAGACCTCTTCGCTGGTGGTCTTGGGAGATCTGACCAAACCCACGCCACTACTGGCTTTGTTTGGCCTGGTCCTGAGTCTGATTCTGTACATCCGCAAGGTGAAGGGGAACTTCTTCATTGCGATTATCGCAACGAGTCTAGTGGCCTTCTTCTTCGGTGTTAAGGACAGCGACACGCCGAGCGTTGATCTCGCCCGGCTGGGACAGTATCACGAGATCGTCTTCAAGAATGATTTCTCTCACTGGCTGAGCACGCCATTTATTCTGGCGGCCTTCTCCATGACCATGATTCTGGTCTTTGAATCCATGGGCCTGTTGCAAGGCTTATTGCCCAACCAAAAGAAATTCAAGAAGACGTTCGAAGGCAGTTCGGTGACGACCTTCCTGTCTAGTTTCTTGGGGACCAGCCCCACGGTTGCCGCGGCCGAAAGTGCCTCGGGGATCGAAACGGGGGGCCGAACGGGTATCATGGCGCTAGTCGCCGCGGTTCTGTTCGCGCTATCGCTGGTCTTCGTGCCACTTCTGGCCTACGTGCCATCCGCGGCCATTGCGCCGGTGATTATCATTACCGGTGCGCTGATGATGGCGGCGATTGGGAACATTAAGATGGCCGACTTTTCCGAATGGTTCCCGGCATTTCTGATTATCGTGCTGATTCCATTCACCAACAGTATTTCGACCGGTCTGGCCTTTGGTTTCGTGTGCTATCCGATTATGAAGCTAACACTGGGTAAAGCCAAGGACATGACGTGGCCCGTCTACCTGTTAGGCGTACTGTTCCTACTTGATTTAGTCTTTAGTGCCCTGCTGTAACGGCGGGGTTTCACTTAAGGGTTTAAGGTAAGCGGTTACGGCCGCAATAAAAACCGAATTAATTTCATTGGGAGGAAACAAAAATGACGACAAAAATTATTATGGACACCGACCCCGGAATTGATGATGCAGCTGCTTTGACCATGGCGATCAACGACCCAAGCATTGACTTGAAGTTAATCACCACGGTTGCGGGGAACGTTACGGTCGACAAGACCACGATTAACGCCCAAAAGATTGTTCGCTTCTTCAATGCCAACATTCCAGTGGCTTCTGGTGCTGAACAACCTCTGTTCAAGGACTTTGAAGACGCCGCTCGGATTCACGGGGAATCTGGGATGCCCGGTTACGACTTCCCAACTGATCTGCCAAAGCCTTTGGCCAAGACGGCCGTAGAAGCCTTACACGATGAAATTATGGCCAGCGACGAACCCATTACCTTGGTGCCAACGGGTTCCTACACGAACATCGCCTTACTGTTCTCCGAATACCCAGAAGTTAAGAGCCACATCAAGCAAATCGTGGCCATGGGTGGTGCCTTAGGCAAGGGGAACATGACCAGTGCCGCCGAATTCAACGTCTTCACCGACCCAGATGCTGCGGCTATCATGTACAAGTCCGGTGTGCCAATCGTCATGGTTGGTTTGGACATCACCATGAAGGCCTTGTTGACCCACGAAAGCATCGAAGAATTACCTAAGATTAGCGAAACGGGTAAGATGTTGCATGACATCATCGTCAACGATGGTGACAACAGTGACAAGGGGATTGCCATGCATGACGTGAACACCATCTTCTACCTGCTCCATCCAGAAGCCATCACCACCGAAGACATGTGGATTGACGTGCAGACGGACGGTCCAGCCATTGGTGAAACGGTGGGTGACATCCGCGGGGCTTACCACGATGGCAAGACCAACGCGAAGGTCTCCGTCGATATCGACGCCGTTGAATTCAACAAGTGGTTCCTGGAAGAAGTTCGGGCTATTAAGAACTAATTCAAGCGCAAAAAGACAGTGACATTAAATCCCGGTGCGGCCAACGATGACGTTGACGGCACCGGGATTTTTAGGTGGGGCAGTGTTTTTCTGGAGAGTCGTCGGAGTGATAGGGGAATATCGCCCGTGATTTTGACGAAACCTGGTGGCAATCATTGCCAAAGCGGTAGTATCGCCAGGACAGAAGGGTTGCAAAGAATGATGGGGATGGCGAGATACCAGGTAGCCGTGAGTGAGTGCAATATGAGCTCAGCCGTGGGATTTTACAAGTGGTTTTCTTGTAAAATGGCGACTTGAAGACACGGAATTTTCGTGGCTTCAAGCGAGCTTCGAGACCGCTTCTCAGACTTGGAGCGTCCTGCCCACCGCGATCCAGCTCATATTGCGCGAACGGTAAGGCGGCATTCCCACCACCCAAACTTTTACAAAAACAAGGGGATTTCCATACAGAAATGATACATCCGCTTGGTATCATGAGATTAAATCAAGGGGAAGAGGATGATCGTATGTCCACAACGGATACAGAGACGCTGATCATACTGATTGTGACTTGGTTACCGATGTTATGGTTTTCCCGACAACCTAAACGTCATCGCTAGCCGGTGAGCGTGTTCACCGGTTAGCAGAGATTGCGTAGCGAATTCAGTGAAGTTCGTTACGCTTTTTTTGTCCCATCCAGTTAATTACGCGGCGAATTGGTTGCGGGACTTCGCGAGATTGCTCACCATCTGCGGAAACTTTACACGATGTTGACAGGGACCATACCGATTATTTACAATACTTCGCTATGCTAGAGATATCTTAGAGATCGTCCGGTTTCACCGTTGCTGAGTGTTCCGGCGACCGGCGATCATTCTTTTTTGGGGGGGAGCAACGGGGCCATGAATAAATTCACCATTGTGCACCTATCGGATCCGCAACTCACGGCGGCTACCGGCGAACCACAGTACCATCAACAGGTACCGCCGATGGAGAAGCTACAACAAATCTTTGACGATGTCCTGGCCCAACAGATTCGGCCCGACCTGATCGTGGTGGGGGGCGATCTGATTCAGGGGGGCACGGGGCAGGACTATGCGCAGCTACACGCCTATCTCAACGCGCAGTCCACCCGCTTACAGGCGCCGATTCAGGTCATCCTCGGGGATCAGGACGACCGGGCGGCATTCAATGCGGGGTACTTGGGCCAGCCACATCAACCGTACTACGCCTATAAGCACATGTATCAGAATATGGATTTCTATTTTCTCGATTCGAAATGGGAGACCCACAAGGAGGCCGGCTGGCTGAATCGCGAACAGCTGGATTGGCTGAATAAGAATCTCCACATTGCCCCGCGGCGGCGCGCCTTTATCTTTCTCCATCACCCGTTGGACGCCCCGGCGCTACGAACCATGCGGTATGCGCTGCTCCAGAACAACCGCGAACTGCTGGCCATTTTGCACGGGCACAACATCGGGGGCATCTTTACCGGTCATTTACACTTCGGGGCGAGCTACTTAGTGGATAATACGATTCCCGTCACGGTGGTGGGCTCGGCGACCACCTACATTAATTGTCAGAATCCTCATTATCACGAGGTTCACGACGCGATTAGCTATAACGTGATCACGATTCAGCGGGGGATGGCCAGCGTGACCAATCATCCGCTGTACCTGGGCCAACCGGTGATCGATACCATCACCATCAGCAATACCGGTTTTGCCAAACACCGGCCGCGGTTGACCGGCATCCGCCGGACCGTTAACCAGCCCTTTTTATAGGCGGCGGTGGCCCAATCGCGAAGCCTTCTTTTTCAAAGGGGCGGATTCCTAGCGTGACGCCGGGAGTCCGCCCTTTAACTATTTTCCCAGTGATAGGCGTTTCATGTGAACCGAATTTTCGGTATAATAGGAAACGACGTGATTACGTGGCGCCCTTCCCGTCAGTTTTGATTGGCTGGTCGGTTGCGTTTCGTAGGTAAGTAAGGTAAAGTATAATCAAACGTGAAACAATTGTGTTTCACAGAAGTGAACTGGGAGAGTGTGTATGAATCCAGAAGAGTTTCGTGCCGCGCTAGCCACGCAAGGCATTACGTTAACCGCAACACAGGAACAGCAATTCGCAACGTACTTTGAATTCTTGGTTGCGACCAATGAACACGTCAATTTAACCACGATTACGGCGGAGCCAGACGTCTACCTGAAACATTTTTACGACTCACTGACCCCGGCTTTTTATGTGCCCGCGCTGCGCACGGAACCGCTGACGGTTTGCGATGTTGGGGCCGGCGCCGGCTTTCCATCCCTACCGCTGA
Organism: Levilactobacillus sp. HBUAS70063; assembly: GCF_038374745.1. Lineage (NCBI taxonomy): Bacteria > Bacillati > Bacillota > Bacilli > Lactobacillales > Lactobacillaceae > Levilactobacillus > Levilactobacillus sp. HBUAS70063. The sequence continues at coordinate 36,847 of NZ_JBANSM010000002.1, forward strand.
AGATTCTGTTTCCCCAGCTTCAGGTGAGCATCGTGGATTCGCTGAATAAGCGGATTACGTTCTTAAACGAACTGGCCGCTAAGCTCGACCTCACCGGCGTGGCCTTTCACCACGCCCGGGCCGAGGAATTCGGCGGTAAGCGGGCGGCCAACCGCGAGGGCTATGACTTGGTCTTAGCGCGCGCCGTGGCCCGGATGTCCGTGTTAAGCGAACTGTGCTTGCCACTGGTCAAGGTGGGCGGCCAGTTTGTCGCCTTGAAGGCGGCCGCGACCGCCGACGAGTTGGCCGTGAGTCATACGGCCATCACCACGCTGGGCGGTGAATTAAGCGCCGACCATGCGTTTGAACTACCGGTCAGTCACGATCAACGCCACATCGTGGTCATTGACAAGGTGAAACACACACCTAAGCGTTACCCCCGTAAAGCGGGAACGCCGAACAAAGAACCGTTAGAAGATTAATGGGATGGGGGTAAGATAATTGCCATTTTCATTATTTGGAAATAATCGGGAAAAGGCGACGCAGCCGACGCATCCCGTGAAACAAAACGTGGTGATGATTCCGGTTGCGCAGATCATTCCCAACCGGTTCCAACCGCGGCAACGGTTTGATCCCACGGCCATCACCGAGTTGGCCCAGACTATCGAAGAACACGGCCTCTTGCAGCCGATTGTGCTCCGCCAGTATGAGCCCGACCATTACGAGATCATCGCGGGCGAGCGGCGGTTTCGGGCGATTAACAGTCTGAAATGGGCCGAGGTGCCCGCCATCGTCGAGGAAATGAACGATGATGAGACGGCCTCCATGGCCCTGATCGAAAACCTCCAACGCGAGGAGTTATCCGCGATCGAAGAGGCACACGCCTACCAACAACTCATGGCGCTCAATCACCTGACCCAGGCGCAACTGGCCGAGGGGATTGGCAAGAGCCAGGGGTTCGTGGCCAACAAGCTGCGACTGTTAAAGTTAGCCGAGCCCGTGCGTAACGCCATCTTGAATCGCCAGATTACCGAACGCCACGGCCGCGCGCTCCTCGCACTGCCCGAGGCCGATCAACCGGCCATGCTCCAACGAATCGCCGATCAGCAGCTGACCGTGAAGGAAACCGAGGCCTTGATTGCCAAACACAAGCAACCCAAGCGCCGACGCAAGGTGACCAAGCACAGCGTTTCCGGCGATACCCGGGTGGCCGTGAACACGATTCGTCAGTCGGTTAAGATGGTCACGGATGCCGGCATGACGTTGTCGACCAAGGAAGAAGAAACGGCGGACAGTTACCGCATCATCATTGACATTCCCAAAGAAAGCTAGAGGTGGAACGACATATGGGCTATATCATCGCATTAGCCAATCAAAAAGGTGGCGTGGGTAAGACCACGACCGGGGTTAACCTGGGTGCCGCACTGGCATCCGCTGGTAAGAAGGTCTTGCTGGTCGATACCGATGCGCAAGGCAACGCAACCAGCGGCGTGGGCATTCAAAAGGCCACCATTGAACGCGAAGTTTACGATGTTTTGGTTAACGAAACACCGATTACCGACGCGATTTTGCATACTGAACATTCCGGGTTGGACATCGTTCCCGCAACCATCCAGCTTTCGGGTGCTGAAATCGAGCTCACGCCAATGATGGCGCGGGAGACCCGGTTAAAGGATGCCTTAGATGAGATTCGCGATCAGTACGATTATATTTTAATCGACTGCCCGCCTTCACTGGGGCTGTTGACCATCAACGCCTTTACGGCGGCCAACTCAATCCTGATTCCCGTGCAGAGTGAATACTATGCGTTGGAAGGGTTGACGCAACTGCTGAACACGGTGAAGTTGGTGCAGAAACACTTTAACCGCGACCTGAAGATTGAAGGCGTCCTGTTGACGCTGTACGATGCCCGGACCAACCTGGGTAAGCAGGTCAACGAAGAAGTGAAGAAGTATTTCCAAAACAAGGTCTACGCCACGATCATTCCGCGGAATGTGCAGTTGGCCGAAGCACCTAGTCACGGGATGCCGATTATTGATTACGCACCGAAATCCAAAGGTGCTGAGGTGTACACTGAACTCGCAAAGGAAGTGCTAGCTGCCCATGGCAAGTAAGAAAGAGAAAAGTTTAGGACGCGGGATTGACGCGCTGTTTGCCGAGAACGGCGTGGACGCCGGGGAAGAAACGGTGGTGGATTTAACCCTCGCTGACATTCGCCCGAACCCGTACCAACCACGGCAGAAGTTCGACCACAAGGGATTAAACGACTTAGCGGCTTCCATCGAAAAGACGGGGGTCTTCCAGCCGATTATTGTGCGGCAACCGGACAAGCGGGCCAACCGTTACGAGATTTTGGCGGGCGAGCGGCGTTTCCGGGCTTCCAAATTAGCTGGTAAGGAGACGATTCCCGCGATTGTTAGAGACGTTACTGAAGAACAGATGATGGAGATTGCCGTGTTGGAGAACCTCCAACGCGAGGATCTGACGCCCCTTGAAGAGGCCGAAGCCTACGATACCTTGATGACCAAGCTCACCTTGACGCAGGCCCAGGTCTCCGAACGTTTAGGTAAGAGCCGGCCGTATATCGCCAACTACTTGCGGCTGTTGGGCTTGCCCAAGGCCGTCAAAGACATGCTCCAAAAAAACGAGCTGTCGATGGGGCAGGCTCGAACGCTACTGTCCTTAAAGGATAAGACCAAGTTAGTGGCCTTAGCCAAGAAGGCCGTCGCGGATGGCATGACCGTTCGCGCATTAGAGGCCGAGGTCAGCAAGCTCAACGGGGCCGCCAAGAAGTTGGCCAAGAAACCGGCCAAGAAGAAGTCACCGTTCCTGCGTTCCACGGAGAATCAACTCCAAGAACGCTTCGGAACCCAGGTATCCATCAACGAAGGCAATGGGGATGATCACCAGGGCCGGATCGAGATTGAATACCTCTCCAATGACGATTTGAACCGTATCTTGGACCTGTTGAATATCCACACGGATTAAGCAAGGGAGGCCAAAGGATGTACGATTTAGGCGATTTGGTGGAAATGAAGAAGCCCCATCCCTGCGGCGCGAACCGCTGGGAGATTACCCGGATGGGCGCCGATATTAAGATCAAGTGTACAAATTGTGGCCACGTTGTGATGCTGTCACGGCGCGAGTTTGAAAAGAAATTAAAAAAGGTATTGGTCCGCAAGGCCGATACCGATAATGGAAAGAGTGAATAATTGCTATGTCATTAACTGCAGGGATCGTTGGCCTGCCGAACGTCGGGAAGTCAACTTTATTTAACGCGATTACCAAGGCGGGTGCCGAAATGGCGAACTACCCGTTTGCGACGATTGACCCTAACGTGGGGATGGTGGAAGTTCCCGACAGCCGGCTCGACCGGATTCAGGAGTTAATTCCAGCCAAGAAGGTTGTCCCAACCACCTTTGAATTTACAGATATTGCCGGGATCGTCAAGGGGGCCAGCAAGGGTGAAGGCCTCGGGAACAAGTTCCTGGAAAACATTCGCCAAGTTGACGCCATTGTCCACGTCGTGCGGGCCTTTGACGATGACAACATCACCCACGTTTCTGGGAAGATCGACCCCATCGATGATATCGAAACCATCAACTTGGAACTCGGGTTGTCCGACCTGGAAGCCGTTAACAAGCGGTTGGCCAAGGTGGAACGCGCGGCCAAGGGGAGCGACAAGGAGGCCAAGGCCGAATTGGCCGTGTTGACCAAGATTAAGCCCGTCCTAGAAGCCGGTGGCGCCGTGCGGACCATTGATTTCGATGAAGACGAGACCAAGATCGTAAAGGGCCTCTTCCTGTTGACCTCTAAGCCGGTCTTATACGTGGCCAACATCGCCGAAGACGACATGGCTGATCCGGAGAACTCGAAGTACTTCAAGAACATTCAGGACTACGCCGCTAAGGAAGGCGCCGAGGCCATTGCCGTCGCCGCCGAAGCCGAAGAAGAGATTGCGGAGTTGGATGACGACGAGAAGCAAGACTTCTTGGAAGCCGAAGGGGTAGAAGAACCCGGGTTGAATCGCTTAATTCGGGCCTCATATCACCTCTTAGGGCTCCAAACGTTCTTCACGGCTGGTGGTAAGGAAACCCGGGCTTGGACGTTTAAGACGGGCACTAAGGCCCCTCAAGCGGCCGGTATTATTCACTCCGACTTCGAACGCGGGTTCATCCGGGCCGAAGTCATGGCATTCGATGATTTGGATAAGTACGAATCCGAAGCGGCCGTCAAGGAAGCCGGCAAGCTGCGGGTTGAAGGTAAAGATTACGTGATGGAAGACGGCGACATCGTCGAATTCCGGTTCAACGTTTAGAAGGGAACAGAAGTAGATGAGTGATAACAAGCAAACTCCCCGCAATGCGGGCGTTCATCAGAACCGTAACTCGGTGGCGGTCAATGAACGGGCAGCGTTTGATAATCTTGGCTTGACCAAGCGTAATGCCGAATACATGTACCGCTTCAACAAGGAGCTTGAAAAGACCAAGTTGACGCCGGAGAAGAAGGCTCAAGCCGTCCAAGACATGGTCAACGAATTGGTTGAAGGTCAGAAGCGTGGCAAGACCGGGAAGAACACGTACGGGGACATCGAATCCCGCGTGAAGGAAGTCGTTGAAGGCCCAACTAAGCCGGACAATGAACTGTTTGGGCGCAACTATTGGCCGAACATGTTGTACAACGCCTTGACGTTCTTCATGATCTTCAACTTGATGTTTGGGTTGATGTACCTCTTCTCACCGAAACTGATGACCACGAGTCGTCCCGTGGGGATCACGGCCATCACCGTCAGTGCCCTGATTGCCGGGTTCATCCTGCCGATCATGCCACGGCTCTTTAGCCCGAAGATTAAGCACAAGCTCAACGGCTTCGTGCGGGCCCTGATTGTTTTGCTCGGGTTCCTGGTCTGGATGGCGTTGTTCTACCTGGCCCAAATGTTGCCGGGCGTGGTCAACCCAATCCTGATGCCATGGCCAAGCATTATCTTGGGGCTGGTCTCCATTGCCGTGATGTTCTGGATGCGGCGGACCTACAAGATCAACGGTGGCTTCTTCGGCTAAGACCGCGAGTCGCCTAGTGGTTTAACGTTAAATGAATGCTACAAGAGTCCCTGACAAGCGTGACGTGGTCGCGATTGTTGGGGACTCTTTTGGCGTTTCACGGTCACGCCCTTAAACGACCGCCGGGGCCGCGGAAATTCGGGGTTGGCGGGAACTAGCTGGTGGGGCTAATGGTGTCCGCACGAAACCACCCGATCCCATGGTGCTTCGCTTCTTTCGTGGAAAGGAATCGCCAATAATCACGGCCCGTGACGGTGACGACCGATTTTCATGAAAATACCGGAAGATCGCCCGGAGTGATGACGAACCCGGCTGATTTTATTTAGGAACTAACGGGGTAAATTTTACGGCTTGTCGCCCATCACTGGGGGATCTATGATGGCACCAAGTAGTTGAGCCAGGACGTGGCTTGATGAAAAAATCATTTTCGTGGGGAGGATTTTTTTATGAAAAAAATCTTTGGATACGTATTAGGGTTAGTTGCCGCATTGTTTGCTGCTGGAGCCGTTGCGACTGGCGCTAACGCCGACGGGAGTGCCGCCGATGCTGCCAGTGGCAGTAGTAACAATACCAGCAACGGTGAAGTCACACCGGCAACGGGGAGTAGCGCGGCCAATGATGCCAGCGATGCTAGTGCTGCCAGTGATGCCAATAGTGTCAGTTACGCCGGTGATGCGAATACGGCGAGCTACCCGAATGATGATGCGGGTGGTCTCGATATTGGTGGTTTTACGGGAAAGATTAGTCGGGCTAAGACTAAGAAGGTCAGCGTCAAGAAGATTAAGGAAGCCAAGGCCTTAGCCGCGGACAAGAAGATGCGCGGTCGTTTACATTACCATAAGGATAGCCGCGAGATCCTGTTCCAGAAGGGCAAGAAGGGTGACGAAGTGGAACTCTTCAACCGGAAGGGCCAAGAAGTTAAGAAGTTTAGAGTCGAAAAGAACGGCCGCTTTGATGTTCGCTTGACGAAGAAGCAAGCCGAAAAGCTGGACAAGGGCGGCAAGTACTTCCGCTTTGCTGTTCAACAAAAGGGCTACCGGCCTTATGAGATTCGCTACTACATTTACAAATAAAGGGCGTTTCCTGTGCAGCGACGGGATGGGCTTGGTAGACTAGACCTTGCCAATCAATCAGGGTGGTGATCCGGTCATGGCCGGGCACCGTTCTAGCCGGCACAGCCAGTGGTCAAACGAAATCAATCGACGATTAGCGTCGTCAGAAAAGGCGTGGGTAACCACGTCTTTTCTTATCGGCTCAGATTGATTGTTCACCGAATTAATGAGGAGGGGTCACGATGTTGAAGCGAATCCATTTGAAGTTACGGAGCCCGGATGGTCAGGCCTTGGGGCTATTGGCCATCGTGGGCGCCTTTATTATGACGTTTTGTTCCTACACCTCGCCAGCCTTTTACTTTGATACCTCGCCGGACAACAACGCCTTCTTCACGGTGGGGAAGGCCATGATGCACGGCATCGTCCCGTACAAGGACATCTTCGAGCAGAAGGGGCCGTACGTGTATTTTCTCCATGGGCTGGCTTACTTAGTCTCGTCGCGTAGCTTCCTGCTGATCTTTTTGTACGAGATTGCCACAGTTACGGCCGCGATGTTTCTGGTGTATAAATTAGCCAAGTTGCTGTGGCCCGCCGAGTTGCCGGCGCTACTGACCGCGTTACTTTCCCCGCTATTATTCCTGTACCATCCGTACTACGATTACGGCGATACCGTGGAGTTCTTCACGCTACCGTTGTTGTTGTCGCTGATTTATCTGTTGGTTCTGCTGGACCGGCGGCATTTCAACGTGAGTCACTGGTGGTACTTCGCCCAAGGAGCCATCGTGGGTGTCGTCTTCCTTTCGAAATACACGCTCCTAGGTGCCTGGATTATCTTCTACTTAGTGATTGTGGGGCGCCTGCTGGTGAAGCGGCAGTGGCGCGAACTCGGCCGCGTCGTTGCCTGGAGCGCCGGGGGCTTTCTATTAACGACGTTGCCGTGGCTCATTTATTTCGTGGCGACCGGGGCGTTAAAGGCCTTCATCAACGTCTATATTCTGTTTAACACCAAGGTCTACCTGACCTCGTCCGTGGCGGCGTTTGCCAATCTGGTGCAGTCCGTCACGCTGGTCTCGCAGTTCTACTGGGACAACGTCTTATTCTTTGCCCTGGGCATCGTGGGGACGCTGGTGATCCTATTTCGGTCCGAGGTCTTCACCACTAACTTTGGCCGGGGCCTCTACCTGGCGTGCGCGTTGGGCTGCGATCTTCTGGCCCTGTACGGTTACCAGTCCGGCGCGGTCTACCAGTACTACCAGCTGATTTACTTCGGCTTCTTCGTGTTGCCCTTCGTGTACTTCTGCCAGCTCTTCTTCAAACACGTCTCGCTTCCCAGCACGGACGCGCCGTTTCCCATCCTAGCGACGTTGCTGTTCAGCTTGTTTCTGGTGCTAGGCGTCAATAATAACGTGACCGATTCAAAGGTCTTTCCCAACAATAATGCGATTACGGAGCGCCAAACGACCAAGCCGCAACAACCCGCCCAGGTTGACTTTGGGCGGATCATGCGCCGCCGGACGCCGGCTCAGACGCGCTTGACCTTGCTAAATTACGGCTCGATTGACATGGGGTTCTACACGGCCTCGGGCGCGGTGCCGAACACCTATTTCTTCCAAAACTACAACATTCCGCAGAGTGCGGCGCCCCAGATTCTCCAGTCCCAGCGTGAGGTGATTCGTCAACACCGTGTGGAATGGGTGGTACTGAACACGCCGGCCGGTAAGACGGTGAAGCAGTGGCAGGGCGGTAGCGGCCGGATTACCAGCGGGAACCTGAACCCCGGGACGGCCAAGCTAGATAAGGTGTTGACGCGCCACTACCGCTGCGTGGCCCAGCATACCCAGGTTTTCGAGGGCGTCAACGTGACGTACTGGCTCTACCAGCGAAAGTAGGGCGGGAGCCAGCGCCTTGCGACGAGCTAAAATATTTAGGATAAAACCAATTTCACGAGGGGTTGTTTAGTCGCTTATTCATTTAATCGGTGCCGCCAATTCAAAGATGATAGTTCGATGAGAGTCCTTGACCTGAGTGGCCTAGACTGGTAAATTTAGAAACAATATCTCCCAGGATTCCTAACCGAGCCTGAGACTAAATTAAAGAGGAGCGATATCAACTATGTCTAATTGGGACACGAAGTTTGCTAAAGAAGGAATCACATTTGATGATGTTTTGTTAATACCCGCAGAGAGCCACGTTTTGCCGAATGAAGTTGATCTGAGTGTCCAGTTAGCACCGAACCTGAAGTTGAACGTTCCTTTCCTGAGCGCCTCCATGGATACGGTCACGGAAACCAAGATGGCCACGACCATGGCGCGTAACGGTGGTCTGGGCGTCATCCACAAGAACATGAGCGCCGAGGATCAGGCCCAGATGGTCGCGGACGTCAAGGCGATTGAAAACGAAGCTACCCAATATCCCAATGCGGCGGTCGATGCCAACAACCATCTGTTGGTGGCCGCGGCGGTCGGGGTCACGTCCGATACCTTTGACCGGGCCGGCGCCTTACTTAAAGCCGGTGCCGATGCCATCATCATCGATACGGCGCACGGTCATTCCGCGGGGGTTCTGCGGAAGGTGGGCGAGATTCGCCAACATTTCCCAGATGCAACCTTGATTGCCGGCAACGTGGCCACGGGTGAAGGCACCCGGGCCTTGTTCGAAGCCGGGGTTGACGTGGTCAAGGTCGGCATTGGCCCTGGCTCGATCTGCACGACGCGGGTGGTTGCTGGCGTCGGTGTGCCTCAGATTACGGCAATTTACGATGCTGCCAACGTGGCGCGTGAATTTGGCAAGCCAATCATCGCCGATGGGGGCATCAAGTACTCCGGTGACATCGTCAAGGCCCTGGCCGCCGGTGGGAACGCCGTAATGTTTGGCTCCATGCTGTCCGGAACCGATGAAGCCCCTGGCGACATCATCGAAGACGGCGGCAAGAAGTACAAGACGTACCGGGGGATGGGGAGCTTGGCTTCCATGTCTCACGGGTCCGCGGACCGGTATTTCCAAGGCGGCGTGAACGAAGCCAACAAGCTGGTTCCGGAAGGGATCGAAGCCCGCGTGGAATACAAGGGGAGCGTCAATGACATCCTCTTCCAAATGGTCGGGGGCTTACGTTCCGGTATGGGTTACACGGGCAGTGCCAACGTGCAAAACCTGATTGACAACGCGCAATTCGTCCGGATTTCCAACGCCGGTCTGATCGAATCACATCCGCACGATGTTCAGATTACGAAGGCAGCGCCTAACTACAAATAATGATTGAAATTGGGAGACCAGCACCTCATCCGCTTCACGCGGGGTGCCGGTCTTCTTTTGGTTTAAATGGGCTGGGCCACGCTGTCCGTACTGGTTGCCTTGCCGTTCATAGTGGTTGGGCTGGGGCGCTGGGGACGAGCCGAGATGGCGCTTCACTCCTGGCTCGGCGGGAGGCGGTTGATCGACAGTCCAGTTAAGCCAAAGTGACTGGCATGACCGAGTGGCCGATGTCGTCGTCCAACTAGTATTTAGACGTGGTGATGCTCCACCAGTCGCTGACTGAACGGTTTTCTGGGGCTTAACCAACGCTGCGGATGCGGTCGATTGTAGCCGAGAGTGAAGCGCAGGATGAGCTCAGCCGTGGGATTATCTTAGCGGCATCAGCCGGTTAGATAATGGCGACTTGGAAACACCGGGCTATGGTGGTTCCAAGCGAGGTCCAAGACCGCTCCTCAGGCTTGGACCGTCCTACCCACCGCGATCCAGCTCATCCTGCGCGAACGGCAAGGCGGCCAGCCACCCACCCCAAGAAAAAAGTTAAGTCTCGGTTAATCTTCAAGTTGGCGGTCGCGTGGTAAATAGTGTAAGATTAAGGAATGGTTAAGTGCCTTACGCCCGGCTAAAGGTTCGGGTTTTCCGGTCGTCTCGGCGGCGTTATTTGTTAAAATGGACGTAAAGCCACGGGGCAGGACCGCTAGTGATTTACCCTAGCAGAAAAAGGAGAACAACCCACATGAAAATTTTAGTTGTCGATGATGATAAAGAAATTGCACAATTACTCGAAATTTACATTAAAAATGAAGGTTACGAACCCCTGACCGCCTACAACGGCAAGGAAGCGTTGACCAAGTTACACACCACGCCGGACATTGCCCTGATGATTCTAGACATCATGATGCCCGAGATGAGTGGGATTGAAGTGATGAAGGAAGTCCGCAAAGACTCGCAAATTCCTATTCTGATTCTGTCGGCCAAGACCGGCGATATGGATAAGATTCAAGGGCTGATTTCCGGCGCCGATGATTACGTCACGAAGCCATTTAACCCCTTAGAGGTCATGGCGCGGGTCAAGTCGTTGTTGCGGCGGAGCCAGGACCAGGTGACCGACGATAGCCCAGACATCTTGGACATCGGGACGTTGACCATTAACAAGGATTCCCACGAGGTCAAGACGATTGCCGGCAAGACGGTGTCGTTAACGGCTCTGGAATTCGGGATTCTTTACTTGTTGGCCAGCCACCCCAACCGGGTCTTCTCGGCGGATGAAATCTTCGAACGGGTTTGGCGGCAGGAAAGTATCGTGTCGGCCAAGACCGTCATGGTTCACGTGAGCCATTTGCGCGATAAGATCGAAGACGCGACGAACGGCGAGAAGGTCATTCAGACCGTCTGGGGTGTGGGCTACAAGATTGAATCGCACTAAAAAATGTCGTGGCGGCCTCATTCGCTGCCATGACCGTGTAATCGGAAGAGTAGGCGTAAACATGAAAGCAGTACATTTTAATTATCGGGAGGCTCAACCATGAAGTTAACCACGCGCGAGAAGAGTGCGCTATTCATGGAAGGGGTCGTCACCGTCATTCTCCTGTTGATGCTGAACCTGGCGTTACTGGTATTGATCGTGCAGGCCATCGAGAGTAACCCCGGCCTGCGAGACGGTATCTTCATTATCAAACGATCCGTGGTTCTCGGGCCCAACCACTTTCAGCTGTGGAGCTGGGAGAACCTGTTCATTGGCTTGATGCTGGTGGCCGATGCGTTAGTCGTCTGGTGGCGGCTAATTCGGCGTTACCGGCAGATGCAGTTGCGGCACATCATCGATGAGCTTCACTACATTGCCAACGGTCACTTCGACCACCGGATTCCGTTTCGGGTTAGCGGCGACGTTCAGCGGGTCGTGGATTCCGTGAACGCGCTGGTCGATTCCGTGATTAATTCCATGGATGAGGAACGGGCGATCGAGAAGTCCAAGGATGAACTGATCACCAACGTCAGCCACGATATTCGGACGCCGTTAACGTCCATTATCGGCTATCTGGGACTGATTGAGGACAAGCAGTACCACAGTGAGGACGACCTCCTCAAGTACACGCACACGGCGTTTTTGAAGTCTAAACAGATGAAATCACTGGTGGATGACCTCTTCGAGTACACCAAGGTCCGTCAGACGGATACGCCGCTGAGTCTGACCAACATTAATTTGGCGGCCATGCTGGAACAGTTGGGCGCGAGCTTCGAGTTGGAGGCCCAGAAGAAGGGCATGACGATTGGCGCGGAGAATTCATCGGAGACCATGATGATGGAGGCCGACCCCGAGAAGTTGGTGCGAGTCTTCAATAATTTGGTGTCTAACGCCCTGAAGTATGGCGATGGTGGCAAGCATATTAATTTAGTCGCCAAACAACTCAGCGATTCCGAGTTGGAGGTTCGCGTCACCAACGATGGGCCGAAGATTCCTAAAGAATCGCTGAACATGATTTTTGAACGATTTTACCGGGTGGAAGAGTCTCGTTCCAAGGAAACCGGGGGGACCGGCCTGGGCTTAGCGATTGCCCAGAGCATCGTGGCCCTACACGGTGGCTACATCTACGTGGAGTCCGACGATGCGTTGACCAGCTTTGTGATTCATCTGCCGGTCAAGCACGACCACCCCTTGGAGATTCCGCAACGGCTCAAGACACCGGGACAATAAGTGATTCGCAAACGGGCCAGTTTGGCCTTACATAAGACAGAGGAGTTTTGATTCTAATGATGAAACGATTACGGCAAATGTTGATTGGACTGGTGACGGCGGTAACGCTGGTCACTGGCGGGATCAGTAGTTTAAGCGCACCGGTGACGGCCCACGCCGCCACGAGCACCAGCACCACCGTGAACCTGAAGGCCAAGGCCGGCATCGCGGTTGACGCCAAGACCGGCCAGATTCTCTACAGTAAGAACGCCGATCAGACGTTGCCCGTGGCCTCGATGACCAAGCTGTTGTCGATCTACATGGTGTTCGACGCCATCCACGCCGGTAAATTAAAGTGGGATCAGAAGGTCACTATCAGTAAGGACATCGCTAAGGTGGCGCAGAACACCAACCTGTCCAACGTCCCACTGCGGGCGGGCCACAAGTACACGGTTAAATCCCTGTATCAGGCGTCCCTGATTTACTCGGCCAACGGTGCCGTGGAAGCTTTGGGAAGCGCCGTGGCGGGGTCGCCCCACGCGTTTGTCACTCAGATGAAGGCCCAGGCCAAGAAGCTGGGGATGACCGACGTTAAGATTTACAACGCCTGTGGGCTGACCAACAAGCAGGTCGGTAACCTCGGCTATAGCAACGTGGAGGGGTCCGCGGAAAACGAATGGTCCGCGGCCGATCAAGCCAAGTTGGCGGTGGCCCTGTTGAACAAGTACCCCGAAGTCTTGCAGACCACGAGCATCAAGAAGATGTGGTTCGAGAAGGGCACCAACGATGCCACGAAGATGGAGAACTGGAACTGGATGTTAAAGGGGCTGTCGGCGGCTTATTCCAAGTTACACGTTGACGGTTTGAAGACCGGGACGTCCGATGCGGCCGGAGCCAACTTTACCGGGACGGCCAACAACGATGGCAACCGGATCGTGACGGTTGTGCTACACGCGGCCCACAAGTCCGAGACCGACCCCTCGCGGTTCCAACAGACTCAGAAGATGATGTCTTACGTCTACAATAACTTCAAGACCGTGACCTACCAGGCCGGCGATCAGGTGAAGGGGGCCAAGACGATCACCACCCACGATGCCAAGGCTAAGACGGCCAAGACGGTATTGGGGAAGCGTGTGAAGCTGTGGATTCGTAACGACCAAGTGGCCAGCAACATCTCGGCCAAGACCCAGTTGAAGGCGAAATACAGCCAGAAGGGGGATTTGGAAGCGCCCGTGGCCAAGAACACCACGATTGGAACGGCTAACCTCTCCCTGAAGGGCGACCAGTTGGGCTTCTTGGGCAATACCAAGACGACCAAGGTGCCACTAAAGGTGACCCAATCCGTGGAGAAGGCGAATATCTTCGTCCGCGCTTGGCGAGCAGTCGTTGCTTTATTCTAGAATTGAAGATGAATGAAAGTCGCTTGCCGTGAGGTGGGTGACTTTTTATTTGGAAAATTTTAAAATAGAAAATAGTTTTGTCGCGAAATTTACCGTCGATCGGGATACGTGCGGACTTGATTCGAGTCAAGGTAGCGGGCGTAAGGCGCCTCTATAATGGGATTATCGGTTGAGGTAATGGCTAAATGGTCGAACCGGTGAAATTTAATTTATACCGTTTGGAAACGCCGAAACGCCGGTCTGATCGAATTGGTGGCGATTTCTAAGAATTGTCGATGGCGTGTTGCTTTTTTGACAAGTCAAGTAATAATGTGCGAAGATACTTTTATTATTAGCTGAAAACGCGCAATTTTAAGGATATTTTGAGGATAAAGGGAGTTGGCATTTGTGAATATGATTAAAGGCGAATGGAATTACATTCGGCATAATCGGTTGATTTTAATCTCCGTTCTTGCCATTATGTTTATTCCATTCCTCTACAGTATCTTCTTTCTGAAGTCGGTCTGGGACCCGTATGGGGAGACCGGCGAACTGCCCGTTGCGGTGGTTAATCAGGATAAGCCCGTGACCTATCAGGGGCAGAAGCTAAACGTTGGGGATCAAACGATCACCAATTTGAAGAAAAACGACCAATTAGGGTGGAAGTTCGTGTCCGCCAAGACGGCGGCCGATGGGTTGAAACACCACAAGTACTACACGGTGATTACGATTCCCAAGAATTTCTCGGCCAACGCCGCTACGGCACTGGACAAGCACCCGAAGAAGATGACGTTCACTTACAAAACCAACGGCTCTGCTAACTACATTGCCCAGGTTATGAGTGAAGTGGGGTCATCCAAGCTGGATAGTGAAATCCGGGCCAAGGTGACGAAGGCTTACGCGCAAGCCACCTTCAAGCAGATCTACGCTGTGGGTCAGGGAATGGACAAGGCCGCCAAGGGTTCCGCGAAGTTGAAGGACGGGACGGTTACCTTAACGGATGGCCTGAACACCTACACGACCGGGGTTCACACGTTAAACAACGGCTTACAGGAAATGAAGACGTCCGTCAAGCCACTGGCAACCGGGATTCAGAAGTTGTCGAACGGTTCGCAGACGCTACAAAGCGGACTGGCGAAGTACACCAGCGGCGTTGGCCAGTATGCGAGTGGGGTTAATCAGTATACGAGTGGTGTTTCACAGCTGAGTGCTGGGATGCCAACGATGCAAGCTGGGGCCAATCAGTTAGCTACTGGGGCTAAAACGTTGAATACGGGTGTTTACACCTATGTTAATGGCGTTTACCAATTAAATACGGGAATTGGTACGCTTAGCACTAAGGTCGGGCCACTGGCTAGTGGTGTGACCAAGTTGACTAAGGGCGGGAAAAGTTTAACCGCTGGATTGAATGAGCTTGATAAAAACTCTGGTGCTTTGAAATCAGGGGCTAGTCAAGTTAACGATGGTGTTTTACAACTGCAATCAATGATGAACCAATTGGCGCCTAGTTTGGATTCCTTAACAGCTTTAACTAAGGATCCTAAAAAGTTGGCAGCTTTACAGACGCTATTGAGTAATTTACAAGACAGTGGTGCGCTTAATGCAGAAAAGTTGGCAGCTTTGAATGCGCAACTTACGCAACTTTCTGACGTTAATTTAACCAGTATGAGTACAACATTAACGGATACTGAAGCAACTCTGACTGCCGATGTCAAAGATGTTTTGACCAAGCAAGCGATTAAAAATAATGCGTTATCCAGCGATGGCTCAGGTCAAGCAGATAGTAATGACTCAGAGAATAATGATAGTGCAGCAGTGGATGCCGCTCAAGGAGCAGCAGCCACGGCGGCCCAAAAGGCTTCTGCGTTGCAAGAAGCTGTTAAAAGTGGGGATGAGAGTGCTATCAAACAGGCTGCCGATGCGGTTGATAGTGCAACCGCGACAGCTGAAAATAAAGCTAATGCAGTTAAAAGCGGTAAGGTAGTCTCGACAAAATCAACCCAATCTACGAGTACGACGGCTGAACAAGATTATGATGACGCAGTTACCAAGTTGACAACTGATATAACTAACCTTGGGTCCACTTTGGACGCTATGAAGGGATCGTTGACTACTCTGATTGCCTTGCAGGGACAAGCTAAGAGTTTGCAGGGAATGTTAACTGGTCTGACTAACTCGGGCTTGACGGCTGATGACCTTTCAACTATGGCTACTGCCTTGGCGAACCTTCAAGCCAACAGTGGTATGATTAATCAATTGAGTAATTCCTCGGATAGTTTGACTAAGCTAGTCAAGGGAACTGGCGCTCTAAGTACAGGGTTAGATACCTATACGGCAGGTGTTTCTCAGGCGCTGACGGGATCAAGTCAGCTTTCGGATGGACTAACCACAATGAATAGTCAAATTCCAACACTGACCGCTGGAGTTACTCAATTAGCTGATGGATCTAAACAATTGGCTAAGAATGGTCCTGCATTAAAGTCAGGCTCTAGCCAACTTTCATCCGGTGCTTCACAATTGAATTCCGGTATCAATCAAGCCGCTGCTGGTGTCAATAAGCTCAACGCTAATACACCGCAATTAACCGCAGCCGGCAACAAGTTAACCAGTTCATCCGCACAACTCATGAACGGTTCCGGCCAATTAACGTCCGGTCTGAACACGCTGAACAGCAAGGTGCCAACGCTGACTAGTGGCGTTAACCAGTTGGCTAACGGTTCGCAACAATTGGACGACAACAGTAACCAACTGATGCAAGGCGCCAAGAAGCTTTCCGATGGCAATGGCACGTTGGCCAAGTCACTGAAGAGTGGGGCCGATCAGATTCAGGCGCAACCACTCACGAGCAAGACAGCCGACATGTTTGCCGCACCAACGAAGCTGAAGCATGAAAACTACAGTTACGTGCCAAACTATGGTCACGCTCTGGCCCCTTACGTGTTGTCCGTTGCCTTGTACGTCGGGGCTCTGGTCTTCAACTTTGCCTTCCCAATTCGGAAGGTTTCTCGCGAGGGCGGCACCGCTACGGGCTGGTACTTGAGTAAGGTTTCCATTGGCGCAGTCGAAGGGCTAGCCATGGGGCTGATCGAACCAGCCTTGATGATGCTAGGTGGCTTGACGGTCGATCATCCGGGTCAAATGATTTTGATTTCGGTCTTCTTCGCCGAGGCGTCGATGTTTATCGTCATGTTCCTGTCGATGTTGTTGGATAACCCAGGTCGATTCATCGCCATGGTTCTCCTGATGCTTCAACTCGGGGGTTCCGGTGGGACGTTCCCAATGGAAGTGACGAACCACTTCTACAACGTGGTTCACCCATTCCTGCCAATGACTTACTCGATCCTCGGATTCCGGCAAGCCATTACGTCGGGGATGTCCGGCATGGTTGGCCAAGCCTTGTGGGTCTTAGCACTCTTTACCATTCTTGGTTTAGCACTGCTCTGGCCAACGATGGTCTGGTTACAGAAGAAACATTTGATGGGAATCTCGCAATTGGATGACAACCAGAAGTTACAAGCGGTTGAAGATCCGAATACGAATGCTCATTCATAAAATAGAAAGCTTGAAGAGAAATGCAAGGTTAACGTTGCATTTCTCTTTTTTTAGATTTTTGGCGTTCCTCAAGCGGAGTGACAAGTCATCGGCTATTTAACCGTAAGAGAACGGTCGGCGATTAACGTGACGTTTGAAAAGCGTCCGCGGAAGAAAAACGAATCCTAATTTTTAAAAGTTAGTGTCGTGAAGCCTCTGGTTTCGCGGCACTTTTTAGGTATAATGGGGGCAGACGAGAGAAAAGAGGGGACAACGATGTCCGTAGAATTTAGACTGGCCCAGATCGATGATCAGGCGGCCATCATTGCGATTTATAACCAGGCGGTAGCCACGAAGGGGAGTACCGCCGATTTAACCCCGGTGACTGTTGCGCAACGTCAGCCGTGGTTTGCGGCTTTCACCCCGGCGCATTTCCCGCTGTGGGTGATTGAAAGTGACGGTGAGGTTGCGGGTTTCGTGGGGTTAGAACCCTACAGTGACCGCGCGGGTTACCGCCAAACGGCCGAGGTGGCCCTGTATCTGGATGACCACCACCAAGGCCAGCACCTGGGCACCCAAGCGGTCGACTTTATCGCCCAACAGGCGCCGCAGTTAGGCGTCACCACCGTGATTTCGCGCATCTTTGGGCATAATCGAGCCAGCCGGCACCTGTTCGAGAAGGCCGGGTATGCCCACTGGGGACACTTGCCGGCCGTTGCGGAAATGCAGGGTTTTACGGCCGATTTAGAGGTTTACGGGCATCATTTCTAAGGGGGTAGCTCGGAATGAAAATTGACCAAGTATTTTCACAAACGGTTAATAAATCCGGGGTTTAGACGGGTTGATCCTTGATAAATATTGTATATGTTATATGAAAATGCCTTGAAACATGTTAAAATATCATCGTGTGGTTTTATGCATAACGGGGGAACCTGTTAGGTTGCTTCATATCTCAGAGTATTCGACGGAGGCAAACATTCTTGAATAAACGACGGCCAAACCCCAAGCAAGTGCCGGACCCCAACGAACCCTTATGGCGGTCGACATTGCGGGTAGCCATGCCCCTTAATCTAAGTTACATACCGATTGGGCTGGCTTGTGGGATTTTGCTACACGCGGCAGGGTTCAATACCTTACTGACTGGATTGGTTTCTTTGTTGATCTTTTCCGGTGGGGCACAATTTTTAATTGCCACGATGTTGACTATTAATTCCCCATTACTATCAATTGTTTTGATGCTGTTTTTCCTGGAATTACGGTATGCATTACTGAGTTCGAGTTTATCGCCATACTTAAAGGGCTCATCTAACCGCTTCTTGTTCATGTTCGCGGTTTCGTTAAACGATGAAAATTACGCCATTAACTACTTGAAATTTGCCACTGATAAAAAGTGGACGGGCAAAGAAGCTCTGATGGTGGAGCATTATTCTTTGCTATTCTGGGCGGCTAGTAACGTTGTTGGGAGTCTGATTGGCAGTGCCTTGAAGATTGACCTCAGTATCGTAAACTTCGCGCTGACGGCGTTGTTCTTGTACATGATTGTCATGCAGATCAAGAACCGTCTGACGATCGTCATTTGCCTGATTTCAGGGGTGCTCGCGGCGGCCTGCATGATGTTGACCAAGAGCACGTTAGGGTTGGTTATTTCGACAATTATTGCTTCACTGATTGGTTTCGGCTTGGAAGCCACGCTCCGCAAGAAATTGCCCGACAGTCATTGGCTGTGGCGCTTGCGCAGTCCGGGGTCCAAGAAGGAAGCCGTGGAGCATTCGGATGCTAATTAGGACACAGGGAGAGCTATATGAACGCAGTTAATACGTGGAACAGTACGCAACATTTTTGGCTAATTATCTTAGGCTTTATTGTGGCCTTTATCCCGCGTTTCTTCCCGCTGATGTTGTTCACCAAGCGGGCGATTCCGGAATGGTTTAACGAATGGATGAAGTTCGTGCCGGTATCACTGTTTACGGCGCTAGTGGTGAAGGATATCTTTATCGACAGCGCGAGTTATGCGCTGCTGCTAAACAAGTATTCGGAAATGCTGGCAGCGGTCGTGGTCATTATTGTGGCGTATCGTACCCGTTCGATGGCCATCTCGGTGATTGTGGGCCTGATTGGCGTCTTCATCTTATCGATGTTTATGGCGTGACAAAATTTACAAATGAGGGGACCTTGCTGGAATGGCGAGGTCCTTTTTAGATACGTTACTTTGCGATATTTTTAGGGAATGCTTCCTGAGTCAAAGTCATCATTAGTCGAGTTTTCGCCTGTGCGCTGAGTTCCCCTCCCGAAAGAATCGTAAGCAATGCAGTGACCATCATAAATGTTTGAGCTTTCATAAAAATATTAATTCCCCTTTACGATTTACTTGCCAAGATCTTGCTGGTAGACCCACTATATCATGATAGCTACGCCGGCAAAAGCAGAGATGAAAATCACCGACAAAGGTTTACACGATAGTCGGGTTTAAAGCCATTCATACCGGCGTTAGCAGCCCCGATATTACCAAAAAAATAATCAAAAAAGCCACCACACGGGGTGATCAATCCCAGTGTGGTGACTTTTAAAATCAGATGATCCGCGGTCACCCGAAAATTTGAATTAGTCTGTTACTTCAACGTGGTCGTGGGAACCGTCATACATGTAGTCCCGCGTCATTGGTAACATCCGGGCTGAAGGGCCCTTCGAAATCAAATACTGAATCACGTCAATATTACCAGATTTGAACGATGCCGCGCAAGCTTGGAGATAAAGATCCCACATCCGCACGAACTTATCGTCAAACATCTTGGCCACTTCGTCACGGTGTTCGTTGAAATTCTTATCCCAAATCTCAACTGTCTTTTGATAGTGGCGACGGAGAGGTTCCATATCATCAATTTGCAGGCCACTTTCGATGATGTGGGTCGTGTTTTCAATCAAGCCAGGAACGTAGCCGCCTGGGAAGATCCACTTGTTTAACCAGCCGTTGTTGGCGCCACCTTGTTGGCGGGTAATCCCGTGGATTAAGGCGACCCCATCGTTGGTCAGGTACTTTTGAACGCAGTCGAAGTATTGGCCCAAGTTCTCTTGGCCAACGTGTTCGAACATGCCGACGGACGTGATGTAATCCCAGGTCTCGTTGCCCAATTCACGGTAGTCTTCCAAACGAACTTCGGCGACGTCGGCGAGGCCTTCGTCTTGAATCCGTTGGTTAACGTAGTCGTATTGTTCTTGACTCAAGGTAATCCCGGTGACGTGTAGGCCGTATTCCTTGGCCGCCGTTAACATCAGGGTTCCCCAGCCACAGCCGATGTCGAGTAAGGTGTTACCCGGCTTCGGATTGAGCTTCTTAATGATGTGGTGAACCTTGTTGACTTGCGCCGTGTGCAGGTCATCTTCGGGTGTTTCGAAGTAGGCACAGGAGTAAGTCATGGTGTCGTCAAGCCACAATTGGTAGAAGTTATTCCCAATATCATAGTGGTTTTGGACATCTTCCTTGCTTTCTTTTTCGGTATGCTTTTGTTTAGGCAGGAAGTGAATGAACTTGGAGTTGTGGAAGAAACTGTCGGCGTTTTCGTAAGCGGCCGTCAGTAAGTCTTCGATGCTCCCGTCAATTTCAATCTTACCGTCCATGATGGCTTCCCCCAGCGCAATGGATGCGTTGCGGGAAATTTCCTTAACCGGGATGGCCTCGTGAATGGTGATGGTGACGTCAGGAGTGCCGGTCCCGTATACATCGCTGGTGCCGTCCCAATAGTTGACGCGGACGGGGATGTTAAAGGTGTGGCTCAGAAACGTTTTGTAGAAAGTTTTTTCAAGCATGTCAGGGGTCCTTTCCGGTTTCTTCCATATACTGCGAAGAAACAAAATTACCATGCCATTATACGCCTATCTTCCCCCAAAACGTAAGGGGGAGCTCTTGATGAAAGCGCTTAACCTTTTCTTTAGCTGATTTGGCCCTGTAAAATCCACCGTTTCGCCGAACAGGCATGGTATAATAAAACCATAATTAACCAGCGGAGGTCTTTCACTTTGAAAAAATGGGTATGGGTCGTGGCAACAATCGTTGTGGCACTGCTGATTGGTGGTTACGCGTATTCGAATCATCACGCGACAGCTAAAGAGTACCAAGCGGCAATGGCCAACGGGCGTACTGCCATTGAAAGTAAACACTACACGCAAGCTGAGAGCTATTTCCAAAATGCTCTCAAGCGGCGTTTAAACGATAAGACGGCACAAAGATACCTGACGCAGACGCAACGGTATGTGGCCGGTGAGGATGCCTTAGAGGCCCGCCATTTTAGCGCGGCTGAATCCCACTACGTTGCCGTCAAGAACACCAAGAAGGGCTCTTCGGTGCTGGTGACGCGGGCCAAGGCACGCTACAAGCAGGTCAAGGTGATTCGCGCCAACGTTAAGCAATTCAAGAAGATCTTGAGCAAGGCCCAGGGTGAGAATCGAGCACTGAACTATGGGCAATCCAATACCACGTTGGATGAGTTGTTTAACAACGCCAAGTTCCGTCAGAGCTACTACAAGGGCTTGTACGCCCAGGCCTTAGCACTGCGGAAGGCTAACAACGCCGGTCAGACCAGCGAGACCAGTTCGGCCGCATCGACCGCCTCATCGTCTTCGGCCGCGGCCAGCAGCAGTGCCACGGCTAGCAGCTCCAGCGCGTCGTTGACCTCTTCCGAGAAACAAGCGGCCAAGAACTACTCCGGTAGCAACGAGTACACCGTGACGCAGAGCCAAAAGGAACTGGACGGCAAGACCATCACGGCCCAACAGATTGCCAGTGCCCGCAAGACGATTGATTCCGCGGGCGGTAATGCCAGCGCCATGAGTGATCAGGACGTGCGGGTCGCCATGCAACAAGCCAACAAGAAGAACTTATCGTTGGCGAAGTACACGAGTCAGTATTTAAAATAAGCGAAAGTTTCGGGGGAACGTTGCTGCGGCGGCGTTCCTTTTTGTATCGTCATTGTGGCGGTCGCTCATGGGGAAACCCAGCGATCGTGAAACGGCGGTATTTCGGCAATTTGGAAAGAAACCTTACCATTTTGAACTTATGAGTCTTAGAATTTGACAGGATGGTAAGTTTAGCAAACAAATAGTTTATCCGGGTGTATAATGGAGTTAATCAGCAAGCAGGTGATATAATCGCCGGAACGTCGGGCTTTAGCCGGTGTTTTGGCCGAAAATATCAGGATTGCCCCACAAAACTTCACAAGTCGTTTTTCACGCTAAATTGGTAAGCGTGATTTACTATATATCTAGAATCAGGAAATTCTACTAAGGGGGGTAGAGTAATGGGCCTGATAGCTGGCTAGGTGAGCACCAATCTTGGGGGATGGGGCGAGACCTAAAAACTGATTTGATTCCCGAATCACCACGAAGCCAGGTGCCGGGTACATTACAGAAAATTATGATTATCAACAAACATATCATGCGTACGACCAATGAGAAGCAAGTTCTTCAGCAGATTGTGAACGCAGGGCCAATTTCGCGTAGTCAGATTTCCCGAAATCTTAGTTTAAATAAAGTGACGGTTTCCGATATTTACAGCCAGTTACTGCATGAAGGCCTGATCCGTGAGGTTGGTCACGGGGTCAGCACGCGTAACGGTGGCCGGAAGCCGGTCATGGCATTGCTAAACGTGGGGTATGGCTATGTCGTTAGCATCAACATTTTACGTCAACGGTTCTCGATGATTACCAGTCGTTTGGACGGCCGGTCCGAGAACTACGCCAGTGTGTCCACCCGTGATGTGGATTTAACCACGGTGCTGGATATGATCGATGAGAAGATTGCGGCGACCGTGGCCGATAACGACAGTCGGCTGCTGGGCATCGCGTTTGGGTTAGACGGGATTATTTATGAAAACCAGATTTTAGGGGCGTCCCTGAAGGGCTTCAAGAACTTTGACTTGGCGAAGTACTTCAGCGATAAATTCCAGGTTCCCGTAATCTTGGAAAACTTGGCCAACGAGTCCGCCATTTACGAACGGGACTTTGCGGGCGAGGGCATCTACAAGAACTTAATTTCGGTGACGATTCGTGACCAAGTGGCGGCCGGCATCGTGACGGAGGGTCACCTGTACCGTGGTCACAACGGAGAGGCCGGAAATATCGGCACCTGTCCGCTGGCCGATCGGTATCAGGAAAAAGACGTGCGGACGGTCAACCAGTACGTGGCGGAAGGAACCGTTTTACAGCGGATCATGGCCTATCAGAAGCTTGACCACGTGGACGTCAACCGGATTCGCCGGGACTATCTTGGTCACCGGCCAGAACTGTTGGCGATTCTCGACGAGTTCTCCTTCTACCTGGCCAAGGTGCTCGGCAACCTGTCGAATACCTTCGCACCGGACGCGATTATCGTGAATGCGCCGATTCTGGAGTTGTTGCCGGAGATGATGGACTGCGTCAGAAAGTACGTGGACGAACTGGCCATTATCCGCAAGGCACCCCTGTTGTTAACCAAGAACGCCAAGGAAGCGTCCTTGAAGGGTGGGGCTTCGGCCATCATCCACAAGGCACTGGGCTTGGACGACTTACAACTGACTTTTAGCAATCAGCGGTCGGCAGTTTTAGAGGGCGTCGAATCTTAAAGAGAAATTGAATGGAGTCGCGATGGACGAGGCTGTGAGGCCGCGGTTTGTCGCGGCTTTTTTGTGGCTCTCGGGGGCTGGACCTAGCCGCCGGGTCAACGCGACATTAACGATCAAGAATCCGGGGCAATGCGGTATAATAAAATTAAGATGGGAATGGGGGATTTATAATTGAGTTTATGGGAACGATTTATAGCTAACGTTCGCCTACGCCGCTTCACGGTGCTAGTCGTCCTAATCTTCATCCTGTGGCTCATTCGAGCCGAGATGAACATGATTTTACTCACGTTTATTTTTACTTTCTTGATTCTTCAATTGGTCAAGGCGGTCCGCAAGGTCATCAAGTTACCACCGGCGCTGATTGTTTCGGCGGCGTATATCATCCTGATTGGTGGGCTGTATTGGGTGATTACCACGTACCTGCCAACGTTGATCACGTCGACGGTGAAGGGCATCCAGACGTTGATTAAGTTCTACCAGAGTCCGCAGGCGGATAATAATGAGATTGTTCGGTGGATTTCGGATTACATTAAAGGGTCGGACATCGTCAACCAGCTTCAGAACGGGGCGAAGGTCGTCTTCACCTACGTGTCAACGGTGGGGACGTTCGGCGTCACGCTGTTTATGTCGTTGATTTTGAGTTACTTCTTTACGATTGAGAGTAAACAGATGGCGGCCTTTTCCAAACATTTCCTAACCAGTACGTACGGGTGGATTTTCCAAGATATTAATTTCTTCGCGACGAAGTTTGTGAATACCTTCGGCGTGGTCTTGGAGGCCCAGTTCTTTATTGCCCTGTGTAATACGGTGATTACGACCGTGGTGCTGGCCATCATGCGGATGCCGCAGTTGCCGACGCTGGCGATTATGATCTTCATCCTGAGCCTGATTCCGGTGGCCGGGGTTATCGTGTCGGTGTTTCCGCTGGCTTTCCTGGGATATTCCGTCGGGGGCGTGCGCTACATCGTCTACATTTTGGTGATGATTGTGGTGGTCCACGCGCTGGAAGCTTACGTGCTAAATCCCAAGTTCATGTCGAGCCGAACGGAACTGCCAATCTTCTACACGTTCGTGGTCCTGCTGGCGGGTGAGCAGTTATTTGGCGTCTGGGGCTTGATTGTCGGGGTGCCAATCTTCACCTTCTTCCTAGATATTCTGGGGGTACGACCGGTTCATGGGCTTCATCCGCGGCCTCAGGTCGATGTCCAGAAGATTCGCGAGTACCGGCACCATCACGGCAAGGATAATCGTTCCGACGAAGATGAGAAGTAAAGGTTAAAAATGGCCAACCGCTACCCACAACGGCTAGCCATTTTTTCGGAAACGCGGTAAGTAAGCGGTGTCACGAAAAGAAGCGCACAATAAAGCTGAAATTAACCGCTAGATGGTGTAAAATAACTAGGTATTCTACCAAAGAAAGAGGTTATAAGTGATGGCAAAATTAGTATTGATTCGCCACGGCCAAAGTGAATGGAACTTAGCTAACAAGTTCACTGGTTGGGTTGACGTTGACTTGAGCGAAAAGGGTGTCGAAGAAGCTAAGTCAGCTGGTCAAAAGATCAAGGAATCTGGCATGAAGTTCGACTACGCTTACACGTCAGTTCTGAAGCGGGCAATCAAGACGTTACACTACGTCTTGGAAGAATCCGATCAACTTTGGATTCCAGAAACCAAGACTTGGCGTTTGAACGAACGTCACTACGGTGCTTTACAAGGTTTGAACAAGAAGGAAACCGCTGAAAAGTACGGCGATGACCAAGTCCACATCTGGCGTCGTTCTTACGATGTTTTGCCTCCACTTTTGGACGCAAACGCTGAAGGCTCAGCTGTTAAGGACCCTCGTTACGCTAACTTGGACCCGAACATCGTACCTGGTGGTGAAAACTTAAAGGTTACCCTCGAACGCGTTATGCCATTCTGGGAAGATGAGATTGCTCCTAAGTTGCTTGATGGCAAGAACGTCATCATCGCCGCTCACGGTAACTCATTGCGTGCCCTTTCCAAGTACATCGAACGGATTTCCGACGATGACATCATGAACCTCGAAATGGCAACTGGTGAACCCGTTGTCTACGACTTCGATGACAAGTTAAACATGACTAACAAGACGAAGTTGGGCAAGTAATTACCTGATTAAGTCAGAGCCGCCTCGTTTGTGGAGGCGGCTTTTTCGTGGGAAAAAATGTCACTAGCGGTCACTAGAGGGGCCACTAGCGACCGAAAATTTAGCATAGAGAAAAGAGATTGAATTTTGGCAGACAAAGCAGTAACTCAGATTGAAATGATGAAGATTATCGCGTTATTCCGGAAAGAAGGCTTCAAGGGAGAGTATGAATCCTTCCAACGGGTGAGCGGTACCGACCGCGAGTTTTTCGTGGTCATGAGTAACGAACAAGGTATCAAAGCGTTATTCCGGGCTAGTTTGATGTTGAATGCCGTGGAATTCCAGTATGTGTTGGATGACAAGCATACGTTTGTGACGGAAGACGCGGACGCTAGCTAATTTAAATTACGACTAGACTCCAATGATGGAGTCTATTTTTTTGTAGATAGTAGGTCTGCGACACGCTGAGTAGTAGAATATTTGTTATAAGCTATTTGAAAAAAGTATGTCGATGATTGAGTACCATACAAGAAAACAAGGAGTGAAATTCATGACGGAAAGATTGTATAGTCCCAAAATGCTGGCACTGATGTTATTTACTGATGATCAGTTAAAAGATAGTAGTAGTGATATTATCCATCCAATTAGTGACTCTTTACCGACTAGGGTGGGTGGAACATCTGCTGTAAGATTTCAACGCGATTCTTTTCGAAAAACGATTAACCTCATTGGTTTATCATTTGGACATTTGCTTTACTTTCTAAATCATGACAACCTGCGTATATATTTTCCTCATTTTGTTCAGCTGGGCTATCTAATTGATGATGCTAATAGGGTCCGGCTGAAGGTCAAGCCCGTCCAATTGAAGAGATTCAAATATACTCGGATAAAGAGGAAAAGATCTTCTCGTGTGGAGCAGGCCCAGTTTATTCGTATAAAGAGGAGTCAACGTGTCTGTTTAAAGAAAGGGAAGTCTGTTGAGCCATTGTTAGAAGGTGAATATTTGGACTTCTATAGTTATGATAAGGAGCGAGTTTGGACCCCATTGGAATCTATCTTGATAGTTTACCTGATGAATAGTATGAGAAATATGAGTCGTGGAAAAAATTTTGATATGGCATTTCGATGGAATGTCGACATGCTTGATGGTATATACACAGAAGAATTCTATAGTCAAAAGAGATCAGAAAATATTGGTAGGTCTCAGCTTAAGAGTCAATTTCGTTTCTGGGTTGAAAGTGAAAAGGAATTTTCGCGTTTTGACCGATGGTTGATAGGCCACCCATTTAGCAAGCAGAAAATTCCGTTTTACTTTGTGCCTTTAAAACCGACTATAACGAACGCTATCAACAATGGGGTAATGACTGATAAGCAAATTCTTAGCCTGACGAAGGAAAAATATTCAGCAGATGCTTTAGTCCGCGAGGGTATTGACAATTTTGCTCATGCACTTACTGTCTGGGAAGTGAAGCCACGGTCCAGTCAAGAAGAAATGAAATGGGATCCATACTCTTTTGATTTTGAGGAGGGTTCGAAACTCAGAGGAAAGGAAATGAAGTGGGATCCAGAAGATTTTGATTGGGAAAAGAATCCTTGGAAGGGAGAAAAGCAAGTCAGTTGGCCGCAGGGAGCAAGTATTGATGAATGGATAGGAGGAACAGGAGCGTTTATAGAGAGGGATCCATACGAGGTCTATCATGTGCTGGTACAAAGGTTAAAGAAAATTTCTAAACTTAAAAGAAAGAACGTTGGAAGTACTGATGACTTGACACTGGCTAACAAAACATTGGTTAACGATGGAATGTACAGATGGTTAACGGTTATGTACTATTATCGTTATATTTTAGCAGAAATATTTATGCCAGGGATAGGCTCTGAAACCTATTCTTGGGAAGGTGCTACGGATGAATTTCCTGGGGACATAAATGTCGATTTTTTTGCGATGTATTCAGACTATTTTGACTATTTGAAGAGGCTCCACCTTGATCCAGTCGATCTCTATGGTGTGGATGAGCAATTAGAAAAAGAAGATGCAGCTAATATCCGAGAGTATTTGAAGGCTAGGAGGATTAAGCTTGCGGCGGAAAGAAAACTGGGCGACCAACACGAGTGACTTTACCCAACAAGCTCACTTGATAGTAGTTTTAAGAGGGTGACGGATAAAAGCTTTCTAGATAGCCGCTGTCCCTCTGTAAATTCATTCTCAAAGTAAGTAAAAAAGGCTGACACTACTAATGTAGAGTCAGTCTTTTTGGTACACGTTTAACAGCATGAATGATTATGATTCTCGCACTATAAGACCGAGATTGTTGTAGGTATATTTGATACATAAGTTAATTGCATTGCCCATTCCTACTGCAAGCAGAGCGTGATTGATTTGCGATAAGGGAATTGGAATCCTTTGTAGCGTTGGCGCCGATGCTACAAAGGTATCCGTGGGGTAACGAGTTAACCTAGGATGAAGTATAGGAGGAATTATAATGTTGAATTCAGAAAAAATCATTCATATTCAGAACGGTGACGATACCAGTGTTGTAAATATCTGTGGGCAGTCGCTTCCGGCTTCACTTGTCGTTGAGAGTATGGGATGGAATGCCAATACGAAGCTGACCGATAAAAATGTACAGAGTGCAAATAACTACTTGGAACGATATGGTTTCTTGAAGCACAAACTTGAATTGATTGCAAAAGTCCAACCAATTATTGACCAAGTTGACGAGGGTATCGCTCAAAGCATGGATTCTGAGTGGTATGACCAGGTCATTCAGCCAAAGGTTTCCGTTGCCCTGGGGCAAAGCGGAATATTGGGCAGGAACGCGGGTAGCCGTCTTCAAAAGCTACAGGTAGCCGATAAGATGAATAAGAGAGTAGCTGTTCAGAATTATTGGTTGGATGCCTGTTCACAAGCTAATCGGTGGCGAACGAGGGGCCTGACGCACTACGAAAAGTTCCGTGACCCATTTTACAGAAAATATTATAGTTATTCAGGTGTATATCCGTTGTCCGAGATGTTCCATAAAGCATTGGTTAGGGAGAACCTGATTTCCATTAACTTCCACGGAATTGAACTGAGTGTCGCTGTGGCATTATCGGGATGCAAAAAGCTACAGCATATGTTCGATGCAGGAAAAGATGTCTACCTTATGCTGGGACAACGATTTGCTAAGACGCTAAAACTGGTGGGAAATATTAGCACTAGCGAGGAGGGCCTCAGAGAATTGGCCCGCCGCATTACGTATTTCCTTTTACGAGGGAATACTATGTTGATGAGGACTGTTCTGATGGAATTGCACCAGGTTGATGACGACGATGCCTACGAACGGTTGGTAGAGGTTAGAGATGACTTCTTTACTACCTATCCTGAATTGCAGAATCCGGGGAGCATCATCAATAATATTCTATATACTCCGTGGGGAACTGCACCTTTGCCACGGCATCTCGATCAGCGCACTAAGATGCGGACTGAAATTGAGACAGTGTCTAACACGTTGGTCAAGGAAGCCATGATTTCTTGTTATGAAGCATTGGCAGGCGGTGGCGAAGCCAAGCTGGTATTACCGCTTCAAAATGAGTCGTTATGGAAGATTGCGGACGGGAAGAAAGATAAATTCATGGATAAAATCATTAAATCGTTGGAAGACTTTTTTGAGACTTCGATTCCAAACCTAAATTTGGACTTTGTTAAAGTTCGAAATTTTGGAATTTATTAGTACATGACATGGCTAGCGAGAAGGAGTACTTCGTGAAAAATATTTTAATCCGTGGTCAACCAGGTGCTAATATGGTGAGATTTTTGTGAGTCTCACATTCTATAAATTGATACCAACTTTAGAAAGGGTTGATTTTCTATGTCTAAATTACCGGGGTATGTGTTGGAGAAAATGGCACTGCAACCATCGAATTCTTTAAGCTCTAACCAATTGAGACATTGTGAAAGGTATCTCCGTGGTATGGGTATGTCGACTGCTTTAGATGTTCAAATTGCTGTGCAACCGTTGATTGAGGCATTGGATTCAGAGTCGATTACTTTGGATTATGACAGTTGGCTGACAACGGGTCTAGCACGCCGAGAAGACCAATTAAGTCAAGTTCTTGATGAAATTCGAGATTATGTACCCACATTGGGAATGTATTCGGTCCGCGATGACCAGCAAATTGTTGAGCGATGCCGCCAAATGGGAATTCAGTTGAACTCGCTTAGCACGCAGTGGTTGGTGGAGCACCGTCATGATAGTCCGATTATTCAGCTATTACTGAAAAAACGTAACCTTGATGTATTCTTACATCGTTTTCGTGATCGATTGCGTCCCACGAATGGTGGCCGATATGTTGAGTTGTCTGGACACTGGGACGCCTATGCTTCGTTAAGCGGTCGGATGACGGCACATAATCTACCAATGACGGCTCTGCCTAAGGAGATGCGTAATTACTTTGTGGTGCCTGACCAAGAAAGTTTGATTAGCTTCGATGATAATCAAATTGAACTCCGACTTCTAGCTGGCGCCTCGAACTGTAGACGGCTATTAACTCAAATTCGTAATGGTGATGACATACACTGCTATATTGCAAGCAAGTTGTTTGAGGTTGAAAGCAAGGATGTCACGCCTAATATGCGGAAGACAGCCAAAACGGTGGTCTATGCCTTAATATATGGTGGAGGACCAGAGACATTAGCCGGGATTGTAGCGAAAAACAAATTAAACCTTTCGAAAAATCCGTACCAACTACTACAGTCGCTTTATCCTGAGATGATGCGTCTGTTAAACGAATTTCGTCATAGTCGGTATCTTTATTATGGGTTACGCCAGACACAGTTAGTGCCTCGAATTGGGAGTTCTTGGTTGCGTCCGACATTGCGTCAAAATCTTCCAGTCCAATCGGCTACATCGTTACTTACAAAGCAGGTACTTGTGAGGCTACCAATTGATGTTCATGTGGTGAACGTCATTTATGATGAAATTATTTGCGCTTGTCCAACTCAGAATATTAGTGAATTAAAGTCGACAATGTTGAAAGCCTATGTTAATGCTATTGATGATTTGGGCCTTGTATTGCCTGCCAACAACTTATTCACAATGGAAAAAATAGGAGGAAATTATCATGAATAATAACTTTTTGAATTTGAGTCAATTTTTACCGCTGCAAGAGGGCCATTACGATGGCTGTATGTTGAAAGGTATCGAACAAAGATACTCTTTAGAAAATCCTCAACAGCTAGACTATCTAATTCTTCGTTTTGTGATTGATGGGCGCGAAATCGAAGATCGTTTATTTGGAAAGGGTGATGTACGGTTGATTGATTTTTCTAAGTCATTAATGAAATATGCACAATCTGATGGGAATTCTAACTATGCTATTAATCTAGACGACTGGGTAGACGTTACGTGTTCACTTGATTATGAAAACTATATGCGAAATGACCGTGTGTACCCGCGTACTAGAAATTGGTCATGGAATCCCGGTAGTACAAGTGATGATAGCCGAGGGCTACAAGGCGGACTGAGCCAATATCCGACAAGTAGTGACAACGAATTTAGCGATTTCAATTAGGTATTGAGAATAATACCTTTGTAAGGAGGAAAGTAGTTGTGAAAAGGCAATACCGCGAACGGGCACCCTAAAAACACATAAATAATATAATAAAACTTTTATACTGAAGACTAGTGAAAGGTGAGTTTCAAATGCCTTGTATTTCTTCAAGCTGGTCAGGCAGAGTAAATTATTCGATATCAATTGGAGGCACAGGATGGATAGCTTAATTTCAGATTTAAAAACTGAAGGGGACCCCTTCGTAAGATGCAATGAGAAATTCGTCAAAGAAATCAGAGGGGGTGGTACTGGTGGTATTAACGCCTCATCATACGCAGATGAAGTTAGATTGTTGTGCGAGCAAGCGGGCAAGATTGGTTCGATTGTCTCTTCATTACTGGGATTAGGGTCGCGCAACGAGAGCGTGCAGCTACCAGTTGTTTCAGACGCAGCAATTCAAGCGTTCAAGCAGGCTTTACGATTAGTGATTGGACTAATTACGCAGAAAAGTGGAAACTTTCACTTGGATAGCGAGAAGCTGGTCATCTTTGTTTTGGCCAATATGAAGCTTATCGTAGTAGATGATCAGTTGCTCGTTTACAACTACAGTGAAGGTATCTATGTTGATGCTACTACTTTAGGAAGACCAATTGCATTGTTGCTCAATTATTCGGGTGGCGATGTGTGGACACAGAATGCCGAACAAAAGCTTTTTGAGTTGCTTCGTAGGCGAGCTCGAAAAGTTGATGCCGATGAGATGAATAGACGATATTACATCTTCAAAGATAAAGCGCTGGACTTAAAGAGCCTTGATTTGGTGGATTTTAGTCCAGAATGCTTATCCACAATGAAGTCGCAGGTGAGCCCTTGTAGTATGCCCACCCCCAAGTGGGGAAATTTTCTTTCCACGACGTTTGATGATGATGAAACCGCCACATTTGTGCAAGAGTGGATGGGGTATCAATTGGATCGTGAGCATGCAGGCGAGTCTTTCTTATTCATGATTTCATCTGGAGCGAGTGGAAAGTCTACGCTATTAACAGTTATGCGTAGTCTGGTTGGTGGAGCAAATACCACAAGTACCAAACTACAACAGTTAGGAGGCGACTTTGGGCTGGCACCATTAGTTGGTAAAGCATCACTACTCAGCGATGAATCGCCTGATGGCGCCTTTCCTACTGATATATTAAAGTTATTAACGACTGGTAGCCCAGTTACGGTAAATCAAAAGTATCAGGACGCCAAGGAAATGGTTCTGCGAATTAAGCTGACCTTCGCTTTTAACAGTCTACCGCAGGCGGAACAGACTATAGGCTTTGAGCGTCGGCTAATATTATTACTATTCCCACATACCTTCACAGAGGATGTGGCGAACAAGGACTTGTCTAAGCAGTTGGAACGCGAGATGCCGGGAATTGCTTTTCTGGCAATCAAAGCTTTGAGACACTTGCGTAAAAATGGATATACGTTTACCGAATCGGTAGCGATGAAAGAAGCCAAACGCGAGTATCTTGATAAGGGGAAACCCAATGTGCTGAAGTATCTTGAACGTCGTATCCATCGGTCGCAGAGTGGTAGAGTTCGTAAACCAGATATTTATAAGGACTATCAGTCTTGGGAATCAAGAATGGCTCTACCCGTATTGTCTAACAAGCAATTTTGGAGGGAAGCTAACAGTTACTGGCAGCAAGCTGTTAGAACCGCAAAAGAGCCAGTGAAAGTCCGTGGAGTTGACTACTTGGACCACATTCGCTTGGGAGATGATACAGATGAAAGAGTCAGCAACTAGTGAGGAGTTGAACGATTCTGTGGAGTACAAAATGCTGACGATAGCTAAAGCTGCTAAATTGCTTGGTATTTCGTCAGACGATGTGAAGGAATTGCTTCTTGATCCCGAATTGCCACGGCTAATATTCAATCGAGGCAGGGTGAGATTACCCCGTCGAGGCCTCTTGGATTATATCAAGAGACGTACTCAGAATTGGTATGACTAGTAGGAATGCACTTGAAAAGGAAGCTGTTACAGGCTCCCTTTTTTAGGAGGAAGAGCAATGTCTAGAATTGTAAAGAACCCCTGCAAGGGTAAGCAAGCGCGACCCTGGCGAGCTGAATTTACTCAGGGAAGTGGTAGCCACCGTATGCGGATTTGTCGGGTTTTTGATAGCAAGCGTGAAGCGCAAGGGTGGTTGGCGGAGACGGTTGCGACTCATGCTAGAAACCAGTATTTTAGTCGTGATATGTTGTTGGCAGATTACTTGAAGGTGTGGTTCGCGCTGTTCAAAAAGGGTGTTGCTCCAGCCACCAAAGCAACTTATACGGCAACGCGCAAGCATGTTCAAAATTACTTGCCCACACTAACGTTGGCTGATTTGAGTCGTGTGGTTATCCAAGGATACTTCAATGCCTTGGGTCGCAACCATTCCATTGAGACGTTGCGCAAGGATTTAGTTCATCTTAGAACAGCGTTGGCGGACGCAGTGGCTGATGGGGTCATACCCCACAATCCGACTCAGCGTATACGGTTAGTTGCGAATACAAAGCATACTCGTGGAAAAGACAAGAAAATCATGACTAAGGCCCAATATCAAGCAGTGCGCGATAGGTTGATGAATCAAGAGCTAAGTACAAAGCAAATTCCGCTGATAGTTTTGGCAGTTATCTGTCAGACTGGTTTGCGAGTGGGTGAAGCCCTGGCATTACGCGAAGATGATGTTGATGTTTCACAAAGACTACTCCGTGTGGATGAGAGTTTCGATACCTGTACGCGAGATTTGCGGCCAACCAAGACGGCAAATGCTGTCAGAGATATTCCCATGACTTCGCAGCTAGTGACGATGTTGACATCTTGGCAAAAAATGCACGATGAATGGCTGGCAAAGCGAGGCATCGCCAATCCCAAACGATTACTATTTTTGATGGGCAATGGTGAACTTCCTCGGGCAACTAGCGTCAATTACTATTACCATCAGTTACAAAAAAAGCTGGGGTTTGAAACATTTTTCAGTACGCATACATTGCGACATTTCCTAGTGTCTCAGATGATTCAAAATCCTAGTATCACGCTGACGTATGTCTCTCGATTTCTGGGACATAGTTCTGAAGCGATTACGCAGCAATACTATTTGGGCCTTATTCCCGATGAAATTGAGGGCCAACGTTCTCAAGTGGCTAACGTGATTGCTGAAATTTGAGACTAGTTTTTCTTTGATAGACCCCCTAGGCCACCTAATCCACCCGGTGAATCTATGGTGTGGAAAAAGAGGGGTATAAATATATATTATTATTATGTACAACTGCTTACCTATGAGCTCATGGCCGATTTGGTCATGGGCTTTTTGGATTGGGTGGCCTGGTGGGCTAGGGTGGTCGCCAGAAAAAAACTTTTTAGGAGTGGTGAAAATGGCAACAGGTGACGAACGAAAGCACTTGTCAAAAGCAACGATTGAAGTGACGCAAAAGTCTAAGGGAGATGATGTTTATTGGATCAAGGAAGTGTGGGATACAGCCAAACCAGTTGTTTTAGTGCTGGCTAACTATCCGGCAAGTCACGGCTTGTTGGAACAAGACCTAACGGGCACATTGATTAGAAATGCCACACTTGATATGGAAACGTATGGCGGGGTTATCATTGCTAATCTATTCACTCAAACAGTCAAATGGCCAACTAATAAGAACTTATCAGTGGCTTATGCTGAAGATGGCATGGATGAACTAATGAAAGTTTGCAAGATTGCTGATCGGGTCATTGTGGCTATTGGCTCCCTACCAGATCGTTCAGAGATAGCAATGGCACGTATTCAAGAATTTTGGCAAGCCATTGGAAAGGCAGAAATGTACAAGAAGGTGATGGTGCTGGTAAACGGAAAGGGCAAGCCAGTACATCCACTAGCCATTCGAAATGAGCGTTGGCAACTTTCCGCTTGGCATACTGATTGGATGTCACTAAAGAAAGGAGAAAAGCAAAATGAGTCGAGTGTATCCAAACCCAATGAAGGGCGGCAGGGCGTATAAGGCGGAGTTCACTATAGGGTCAGGTTCTACGAGACGCAGAAAGACCAAAACATTTGATGACCAGAAACAAGCCAAAAGTTGGCTCCATCAGATGCAAGTGGACTTCGATACAGGAACAACCTTTGAGATGGCTAACTGGCCATTCGTTGACTATTACTGGCACTGGGTTCAGTTGTACAAAGCGCCTGTGGTTAGTCCCAATACACTAGAGACATATCGAGTAAGTTACCGCCACTTCAAACGGCTAATGGGAAACGTTAGAGTCGAGCAATTAGACCGTAACAAAATTCAACGTTACTTGAACGTGTTGGGTATGAGTCATGAAACAGCTCGTAAGGACTTAATGCATATACGAGCATGTTTACGAGATGCCGTTGTTGATGGCGTTATAGCCCGTAATCCAGCCCTAGGGGAGTTGAATATTATTGCGGATCCTAGTCTAACTAAGTCGGATGATAGAAAGTTCATGGCTATCAGTGATTTTAGGAAGGTGCGAGATTTCTTGCTGAATTACGATTACCAGATGTATAGCACGAATAGGCTAGCTTTGATGATTATTTCTCAGTCAGCCTTACGAGTGGGCGAGTGCCTAGCCTTAAAGTATGAAGATATTGATTTACTGCATAATACGATTCGAGTTGATGAATCATGGGATAGCGCCCATCACACGTTAAGAGTACCTAAGACTCCCCACGCTAACCGAACTATCCCTATCCCACCTAAGGTTTCACAGATTTTACGTCACTGGATTAGCTTTCATCGAAAACGGTTATTCCAATTGGGTATTGCTAATCCTCAACACTTCTTATTACTAAATCGGCGGGGCGTATTGGTGAGAGCGACAAATATTAATTCAACTTATCATCAATTGCAAAAACGCCTAGGCATCGAGCCAAAGTATAGTACCCATACGTTACGACATACGTTGGCCAGCTTAATGATTGCAGATAAGGATATTTCGATTAATTATATTTCTCAATATTTAGGACATGCGAGTGTTCTAGTGACTGAGAAGTATTACATTGGATTGCTTCCAGAGCAAGTGGAAAAATTCAATACTCAGGCGCTTCGGGTCATTAGTGAATAGTCATTAAGGACAAATGCTTTGGAAGTGTCAGGCAAAGTTCAAGGAAAGGTGATGGCCAAAGTGCTGTTCCGAAAGGATAACGACATCTCTAATATTAAAGATAAAGGTGGTGAGAGTGAGATGAACGAAAAAGTCGAGATATCGGCGTTACATCACTTCTATCGAGGACTTAGTGAATTAGTAGGGGTGGACTCAATGTTGAAAATCTATCAGCAGTATAAGGGCATGCAAATGACGATTCCAACACATCTGTATGATAGAAATTTAGCGGCAAAGAGGGTGAGAAAAGAATACACCGGACGAAATCAGCAAGAGCTGGCTAGAAAATATGGTTACTCTCAAAAATGGATTCGTCAGGTAGCACGAGAGAATGAGAATACAAATAATCATGAGGAGTTGTTGTAAGAATGAAGTATTGTGTGAAATGCGGTCATGAATTAGCTGAAGGAGCTAAATTTTGTCCAGCTTGTGGTAATCCAGTAGCAGTTACAGAAATGCCGGTGGCAAATGATCCTGTGGAGAAAAGCGTGAAGACAGGTGAGCCAACTCAAAAGGCAACAGTTGTTCAGCCTAGTCAAGATACGAAGACGGATTCGGTAGAAGCTGAAGGGGCACAGCCACAATTGGGTTTTGTCGGAAGTGTTCAGTACATTATGCAACATGTATTTGAATTCAATGGGAATACCCCAGAAAGTCGAAAGTCAGTCTTTTGGTGGGGATTCGTGGCAGTCTACTTAGTGAATTTCATTTTGATCTTTATCCCGGTAGTAGGAGAGCTTCTCGCTTGGGCCACTAGTATTTTGTTAGTGTCAGCTATTATGCGGCGTCTAACGTATATCGGAAAGAACGCAGGGATTGGCTGGTTGATGATGATTCCTATTGTCGCTATCTACCCGATTGTTTTGATGTTCATGGATAAGAAAGGGTAAGGCAATGAAGAAAAAAGATATAATCGCATTAGTTATTGTCGTTTTAGTTGTCCTCGCAGGGGGCCTTCTGTTTGTCAAAACGCGAGTGGCTGTTTCTGAGAATCGGTTAGCCGATAACATTACAAAGGCAGTACAAAAGAAAGATGGTAAGCTCTTCTTGAAACAATTTGCCAAGGATAACCAAGAGACTAAATTTAGCGATATTGGTGCTCAAAGCGTTGTGAAAGACATGTACAACAATTCTACGGATGCTAGAAGTGAGATTGGTCAGATTATTGTCGATGGGCGGAAAGTGACTGGAACAAAGGCAACTTATCACTTCGATGTTGAAAGTAAGAAGGTATTAGGAATCTTCAATAGCTATTATCTGACGACCCGCAAGTCGCCGGTTAAGGTTTACAATTACACAGGGTATGGCAGTGATTTTACCGTTAAGCTAACAGACGGCGGTAAAAATCAGACAGTAACTAAGAGCGACCTTAGTAGCGGATTCTTCCCAGGAACCTACAACTTTGACATCACATCCGGTGATACAGAGGGTACTTATTGGATTAGACCCTCTGGTGATGGTGACACCATCGATTTGACCGTTACAGATTATTAGGCATTGAACACAGATAGACCCTCAACTTTGAAATAGTTGAGGGCCTTTTTGCGCTGGCAATGGATCATAGGAACATAGAAGAAAGTAGGTGTTGACGTGATTGACCAAAAGATGTGGCAAGACTGGATTCGGTCAAAGATGGAGAAGATTGGTTGTAAGCGTATTAACGGTGAATTATCCAGTGAAGCCTACAGTCTAGAACGAAGTGAACTGGATGAAAGCTATTTACCCTTACGTTTAGATATTGATGAATTGCCTAAGTTCTTAGTCGTTTATCTGTATGGTGCATACGACAATAAGGTGTTGGGCTACGTTCTGACCAACGACGAGCTAAGTGTCATGTATGCGGCGGGAGTTGTTGTGAATGGTAGGCTGAGTTGGTCAGAATTAGGAGGCGAGGTTGAGTGATTATTGACATATATTTGGCTAAGCGGATTTTGTTGAAAATGGCTGCAGCAGTGATTGTGGAATTAGTTAGGGTTGTGGATATGCAGGCTAAAGAGAATCGGAAACGAGAAGGTGTTTAGATTCAGAATAGAATGTGGTAGATGCCGCTGTGGTGTCTACTATTTTTTTTGCTTTGGGAAAGCATTAGTCGATTTATTTTATATTTGAGGCTTTCTTCTTGTCACTACCTGGCAACTATCCAGAGAAAAGATAGTTACGTAAGTCAGTGTTATCAATGGATCTGGTGTACTGCCTTCAACCCATTCTGGGAAGATGAGATTGCTCCTAAGTTGCTTGATGGCAAGAACGTCATCATCGCCGCTCACGGTAACTCATTGCGGGCCCTTTCCAAGTACATCGAACGGATTTCCGACGATGACATCATGAACCTCGAAATGGCAACCGGTGAACCCGTTGTCTACGACTTCGATGACAAGTTAAACATGACTAACAAGACGAAGTTGGGCAAGTAATTACCTGATTACGTCAGAGCCGTCTCGTTTGTGGAGGCGGCTTTTTCGTGGGAAAAATTGAGAGTGTGGCGAAGAGCGATTAGGCAGTGAGCATTAACGGCAGTGGGCGGATTAGCCAGCATGGCTGATACGACCGCTGGAGTTAAGCGCAACTGGCTGCTCGGTAGCCACACGTTTAGTCACTAGCGGTCACTAGAGGGGCCACTAGCGACCGAAAATTTAGCATAGAGAAAAGAGATTGAATTTTGGCAGACAAAGCAGTAACTCAGATTGAAATGATGAAGATTATCGCGTTATTCCGCAAGGAAGGCTTCAAGGGAGAGTATGAATCCTTTCAACGGGTGAGTGGTACCGACCGCGAGTTTTTCGTGGTGATGAGTAATGAACAAGGCATCAAAGCCTTATTCCGGGCTAGTTTGATGTTGAACGCCGTGGAATTCCAGTATGTGTTGGACGACAAGCATACGTTTGTACAGGAAGATGCGGACGCCAGCTAACAGAAACACGGCCAAACTCGATTG
Organism: Levilactobacillus sp. HBUAS70063; assembly: GCF_038374745.1. Classification (NCBI taxonomy): domain Bacteria; kingdom Bacillati; phylum Bacillota; class Bacilli; order Lactobacillales; family Lactobacillaceae; genus Levilactobacillus; species Levilactobacillus sp. HBUAS70063. Next base: position 76,068 of record NZ_JBANSM010000002.1, read on the forward strand.
GAGTTTGGCCGTGCTTTTTTAGGACGACGAATTGTCAAACCAAGCGCAAAACTTTATCAAATAAAGATTCCTCAGGGGGGAACGATAGCTTAAAATCTTCTTAGAATGCCGATTTAGTTGGTTCTGGCATTGCTAAACCATTAGTATTCTCGTTAGTACCGCATTGTTCTGATGAATAGGGATCGGGCTAGTAGATTGTCATATTCAGGTCATCTTGAATATTTGCGAACTGTAAGAACCCTGTGCCGTGATCTGGCATAATCGAAAGAAATACTGCGCAAAGATTTAGCGCATGTTCGAAGTGCATTAAAGGACGCTGTGATTGATGAGGTAATTCCTAGAAATCCAGCTTAACTCAGATTAAGATTAATGGCAATCCAACCCGAATCAAATTAGATGCCAAAAAGTTTATGAGTGAGGAAGAATATCGAAAAGTTCGAGGCTTTTTGGAGGATCAGTGGTTCTCGATGCGTCAACTCAATCAAGTAGTGTTACTAGTAATTATGCGGTGGTTTTCGGGTAGGAGAAGCATTGGCCCTGAAGGAGGATGATATTGACTCTGAGACGGTAATTACCTACAGTTGATGAAAGTTATGATGCCCATCACTACCAAATCAAAAATCTCAAAATACAAAATATGATTTGGATAGTTCCAATTTCATCCAAGTTGATGCAACAGCTTAGACGATGGATATTGTTTCATCGACAATCACTATTTCAACGTGGAGTAGAGAATAATAAGCGATTGTTGTTCATGAAGTTTGAGCATCGACTATCGCGGCCTAGTTCGATTAATCGGTCTTATCAGTAATTGCAGTACGATTTTTGATACGAACTGGTATTTAGTACTCACACGATTTGCCGCACTTTAGCATCAATCCAAATTCGTGACCAGGAAGTGAGTGTTAGTTATATTTCTGAGCTTCTAGGTTATAGTTCGAAAGCCGTGACGCGTCAGTATTACCTTGGACTGATTCCAGAAGCGGTTGAGGAGGGACGGGATAAGGTGATTGAGAATATCTAAGTTGGTAACAAAAAAAGAACAGGACATGAAGTGAACCCTTAAAGTTGGACACAGAATTTACGCTGCTTGCTGGATGGCGAGTTCCCGGTACTTTCCGGGGACTTGCCATCCAGTTTTGTTTTGATTCGACGCTTGTTGTAAAAGTTAATCCACTCAGTCATGGCTTGAATCAGGTCTTCCTTGTTCTTAAAATGTTCATCCATAACTTCGACCTTCATAACGTGAAAGAATGACTCAACTGCCGCATTATCCAGACAAGTTGCTTTGCGTGACATGCTTTGAAATACGCGATACTCTTTGAGTGTTTCTCGCCAGAATTTATATTGATATTGGAACCCTTGATCCGTGTGGACGGTTGCTCGATACCCTAGTTTGGGCAATCCTTCTAAAGCTTCTCTAAGCGGTTTTAAAGCGAACTCCACTGTCGGATGGTCACTGATGTTGAAAGCTAATACTTCACCTGAGAAGAGGTCAATAACCGGCTCTAAATAGACCCGTTCACTTTGGCTCATGCTACCGTATCGAAATTCACTGACATCTGTAACGAGCTTCTGGTAAGGACGAGCGGTTTTGAATCTTCGATTTAACCGGTTAGGCGCAATTCTGCCAACGGTTCCTTTGTATGAATTGTACTTACGTTTTTGTCGATTATAAGCTAAACAAAGCCAGTCGTGTTCATGCATTAAGCGTAAGACTCGCTTATGATTCGCCGTGAACCCTCGTTCTTGTAAGGCTTTGGTTAGTCGTCGGTAACCATACTTCTTGGTGTACTTAGGATCTTCCTGTCGAATCTCATCGATTGCCTGGATAATTGGAGAGTCATCTAACCTTTCCTGCTGACGATGTGAGCGTGCGTAATAATACGTACTTCTTGGGACCTTGACTACTCTGAGTATAAGTTTGATGGGTACTTGAAAGACCTGCCTTAACTCGGTCACTGTTTGCGAGATTTCTTGTCTGCTGACTTCTTCTGAGCTAAGGCCTCGAGTTTTTTTAGGTATTCGTTCTCAATCTTTAACATCAAGTTCTCTTGTTTCAGTTGCTTCAGTTCATCGGCAGTAGTAGGTTTATTGCTACTCTTTGAGGACTTTATTTGCTTGTGCTTAACCATAATTTTAGGCTTTCCTCGCTTTCGTTCAAGGCCAACGATCCCTTGTTTCTCAAAGCGCCTTTCCCATTGCCAAATGGTACTTGGCGAAGACCGGTTGAAGTTCAGAGCTGCTACCGGAAGCGAGGCCTGATGTTGTTTTCTCCAGTTTAATACATCGACCTTGAACTGACTAGAATATTCTGGCTTCCGACTCTTTAACTTCAATCCGTCAATACCGTACTTTTGGAAGCGACTAGCCCAAAGGAGAATGGTTCCCTCCTTACTGATTCGGTATTTCTTAGCTAGTGAAGTTGAACCAATACCACTTAAACATTCAGTGACGACTTTAATCCTAAAGTCTAAATTAAACTTAACCATAGTAAAACCCCAAAGATTGGATTTTTCTGTCCAATCTTGGGGGTTCACCTCAACAAATGGCTGTTCTTTTTTGTGAATAATGTCTTTTGAAGAGAGATTAGATGATGAGAGGTTAAGTCCAGAGGATGACTTGACCTTGGTGATTGGAAAAATTTGTCATTTTAATGCCACGTTGATATTTAACTGATGTGTCTGGAACAAAACTGAAGTAGCGGTTTAAGGTAGATCCCGGTCCAAGAAAAATATCCTGAATAACCCCAGTCAGGGGTTCAGTTATAGCAATGAGGTAGCGCATGTTAGCTGTATTAACTTCATCATGAATTCCAGCGAGTTCCTTAGGAGTTTGGACGTTTTGTGGACTATACTTACCCAAATCAACAGTAGGAGAATCTTGAGTCTTAACTTCCAATAGTTGGTTAGGGACATCAGGATATTGAGGATACATGGTTGTTGGAAGTTGGTACCCAAGGTTTTGAACAACTGCTTGTTCGAGAGCTAGACCTCGAGTTCTGGTAGAGTTTCCGAGAATCGATGTGCCAATCAAACTTTGAACCAAGTCTTTAATTTGAGTTAATGGCATAATCTTGTCATTATTGACTGGGAAAGCACGAAAATCGGTGTTGGATTTAGCGTGTTCTTTCAGAAGGTGGCTTAACGAAGATGAGTCTTCAAAAAGTGCAATATGATTAGGACTTTGGTTAACCAAGTGCTTTGCAGATTCTGAGATAATGAGTTGATATTTAGCAGTTGGAACACCGAATTTACCAAACATGTCCACAATCTTATCGGGAGAAGCAATAAAAATAGATTCTATTGTTTTAGTATCCATATTGATCTTGCCAAACACTAAACGAACGTCTTTTGAGCGTAAAGCTTGATAACTATTAAGATATTCTATTTGAACCATATCTGTATCGGGGTTTCTATTCCAGACTTGAAGATTATAATTCTCACCAGAGGTAATGATGTAAGTATCAATGTATTCGCGGAGAAATTTAGGAACTCCTTTGTATACACCTCTGCTTTTAGGTGCTAGAATATTAAATTCTTGTTCGTCAGCGGGTGCCGGTGGTGTATGAGACATCAAGGTTTCTATAACCAAATGCAAAAATTTATTACCATCACTTCTGGGCTTACCAGTTAGTGGAAAAGGCTGTCCAATCAAGGATTGAAGCTTAGTTGCTAATATCTGTGGGGAGGATAAATCTGAAATATTCTTTGGCGGAAGTTTCGCTTCATTGTATAATGTCATAGTATCACCTCAAAGTAAGTATACTTGAAATGATTCTTCCTGAACACGCGAAAAAAGGAGCCAAAGCTTTGGATGCTGTTGAAAAAAAACAAAATGGTGTAGTTTATACACCAGAGTCTTTAGCCAATTACATGGTGAAAAAACTTTTTAATACTTTTATTAAAGACAATGGATGTTACCGAATTCTTGACCCCGCATGTGGTGATGGCGAATTACTTGAAGCTACAGCGCGTTATGCCAAGAAAAATGGCATTGAAGTTAAATTATTTGGGTTTGATACAGACGCTGGTGCTTTAGCAATTGCTAAAGCACGTTTAGAACAATACGATTTCAAATTTAAATTAAGCAATACGGAGTTTTTGGAGTTCTGTTTGAACAATGTCGATTTTAAAGTTGACGGAGTAATTGCTAATCCGCCTTATGTTAGAACACAGGTATTAGGTGGTGATATTTCAAAGGAAATTGCTAAGAATTTCCATCTATCTGGAAAAATTGATTTATATCAAGCGTTTTATGCGGCATTGCCCTATGTTTTAAGTGAAAATGGTGGCATCAGTGTTATTACATCCAATAAGTTCATTATGAATAAAACAGGTGCTGATTTGCGTAAATTTTTGATAAACAATTTCCATATTGATTTATTAATAGATCTTGGCGATACGAAATTGTTTGATGCTGCAGTATTACCAGCAATTGTAGTGGGTAATAAAGAGTTAACCAAGCATCAATCAATCATTGATTTTTATAGAATCTATGAAGCAACCAGTGGTGAAAAAGATGAGAATTTTGAAAACGTAGATAACGTTTATTTGGCATTAGATTCTGGTCAGACAGGTTTTTTGAGCACGGACACCAACAAATATCACGCAACAACTGGTAAGGTTAACATCCCTGAAAATCCAAAGGATGTTTGGGCATTAGCTACGGATGAGGAGTATGCATGGGCAATCAATATGAAGAAATGTTTTGGTTCAGTAATTTCTGACTTTGGCAAGGTTAGGGTGGGCATTAAGACAACCGCAGATAATGTTTTTATAAAAGATAGTTGGGAACATGTTGAACCACACCCGGAAGATGAGTTGATTCATCCTTTGTATTCTGCAAAGAAATCACATAGATGGTTTATAGAAGATGAAGATGCAAAAAAATTAAAGAAAATTCTGTATCCTATGCAGGTAGGTGAGGGGCGTAAAAAGGCCAATCCTATTAACCTTGAAGATTATCCTAAGACTGCTAAATATTTGGCGAAACATTACGAGCAGTTATCTGGAAGATCTTATGTTATTAATGCTGGACGAGAATGGTTTGAAATTTGGGTTCCACAAGACCCGAAGTTATGGCAAAGTCCTAAAATTATTTTCCCAGATATCTCTGAAATACCTAAGTTCATGATTGATATGAATGGAATGTATGTAGATGGAAATTGTTATTGGATTGTATTAGATGATGATGTTCCAGAAGATTATTTGTATTTAATTGCTGGTGTAGCGAATAGCAAAGCGATGCAAAAGTTTCACTCTATAATGTTTCAAAATAAGTTGTATTCTAATAAATTGAGATTTGTATCTCAGTATGTAGAAAAATATCCAGTTCCTGATTTAAGTAGTACTGAGGCGAAAATTATTGTTAAAACGGTAAAAAAGTTGCTAATCAAAGAGTTGACGGTTAATGAGGCTGAAGAGTTAATTGAAGTTGAAATTATGAAGATTTTAGATGGAAAATCTGAGATTCATCATGCCGGACAACAATCCTTGTTTTAAATAAATAGATCAATGACTCAGAAACAAGATGTAGTATTAAAACTAGTTAAAGGTATTTAAGTATTAAAATGTGTTGGATGATAAACATACATTTATGCAGGAAGATGCGGACGCAAGTTAGGGTAGGGTGAACCACTAGAATACGGTTAAAAGAGAAGGCCCGTCCTCAAAAATCGAGGACGGGCCTTCTCTTTTTACTACAATTCAATACGGTCAGTTATTGGGTGCTTACTTTTGACTTGCACGATATCTGGTTTGTCCATAATAAAAACCTCACCAATTTATTTGATGAGGTAATCATATCGTGTTGTGACCATCAATCTCAGACGGTCGGTTATTAGGTGCTTACTGTTCAGTAGCTTTTGTTGGATTTTTGCTAATTCTTCCATGGTTAGCTGGGTGACTGGTGCAGTGGTTATTCGTTGCTTGGCATCAGTGGAATGGGGATGCCATTTTAGCATTCAACCTTTGATCAGTTTAGACTATTAATAGAAAAATATTATCCAAATATAACCATTTGTAACACACGTATCTTATACGGCTTAAGAGCGAAGATTGTTGGTCTACTGACGAAATAGAACGTGCTAATTTCATCTACAGCGGCGATTAGCGCCGGATTGATCGAAAACAAAGCCATCTATAAGTTGATGTTTATAACGATAAACGGTTTTCAGTATGTGGTAGATTTATTTGATAATTGCAGTTATAATGAAATTGTAATAAGGCGACATCGTTGACTGGAAAGAATAGGGGCACTGTCGATCGTTTAGATAGTTGCAAATAAAGTTAGCGCATACTCGAGGAGGACTTATGATGTTTTATTCGGGAGATAATAACGTTCGCTATAAAATGTATAAAAAGGGAAAGACGTGGATTTTTGCGGGTATCATGACGGCAGCTTTGACATTGGGAATTATGAGCTCAACGGCTCATGCTGATACGACGGCTGCCAATACGTCGACAGTTCAAGAAGAACAGGCAGTTAAGGACGTTGATGCAGTATCGAAGGTTGAGACTAAAGTTTCTCCTGAGACGGATGAAACCGCTACCCAAGAGACGCAGCAAAAGAAGTCACAATCTGAAGAGGGAGCAGGACCAGAAAGTGATGTTAATTCAACGGCGACGAAGGATTCTGTCAAAACTGATCAGGCGGACAATAATGTAACCGGAGACGAAAAGGTAGCGACAGCCACGCCGCCGGTTAAACAATCAGCGAATAATGACGCAACGACTAATGATGAATCGGTAGGCCAGGCCGATAAGCAGGTTCAACGACTGGCCCGTTCCGTTTCGGCGCCCGTTGCCATACCTAAAAACTTAGCTAAAGCCACCGAGACGATTGATCAGTGGATGCCCAATAAAAAGTTGCAGCAAGTTGTTCTTCTACAATTGCGAAAACAGAATCCTGGCAAGACCTGGAATAGCGTTGCGGATATCACGCAGGATGATATGACGTTGCTAACCAGCCTGGTGGCATATGGTTCTAACGAGTCAGGCGGAATTGATACCTATAATGATCGGAAGCCGTTTTCAATTGAGGGCTTGCAGTACGCTGTGAACTTGACTCGAATCGAAATGGGGACGAATTTTAACTATGCCTCACGAAAGTATTATGGAGATATCGTTGATATTTCACCGCTGACTAATCTGACGAAGCTTCAAACGGTTAACTTGCAGCAGAACCGAATTGAAGATACTTCACCACTTTCAGGTTTGAACAACGTCACAACACTTTATTTAATGTTCAACGCGATTTCTGACTTTTCACCGCTTGCCGGACATACGTATCAATCATTCACTGCTAGCAATCAGATTGTGTTCTTACCAACGATTAAGATTGATGCCAAGACGAGAAAGAGCCACCTTGTCTTTCAATTCAAGAACGAAAACGGTGAAGTTGTTCCGCTCAAAGAACGAAGAGGAATTGCCTATCCAGATCGCCTAGAAGGAACCACGCCGACCTTGATTTATAAGCTTTATTGGTCTGGTGGTACGTCAACGCCAGATGGTGAGGGTGGTCTGTACTTTACGAATATGAAAGATCAGATTCCAGGAATCACGAATTATCCGGGTTATACTATCGACCCGCTTGAAGAGAATTTTTATCTAACGGGAGCGGTTACCACCGAATTTCCAGGTGGTTATTCTGTCGACATTGGGGTTATTCAACCGTATGTCATTGGCGAAATGGCTGGCGTTGTGACAGCCCATTACCAGGATAAGGACGGTAAGAAATTAGCACCGGATGTAATCTTGGATGATGGCTTTATTGGAGACGACTACACCACAAAAGCTGCTGAAATCGACGGCTATACGCTGATGGAGACTCCAGTGAATGCGACCGGAAAGTATACTGAGAATCCGGTGGATGTTTACTATATCTACGAAGCAAAGACGGACCCGGTTGATCCACCAATTGAAGTTCCTGACACCGTCGTCACTGTGACCGTACACTACCAAACTTCGGACGGTAAGACAGTTGCTCCGGACCAGACTTTCACGGGGAAAAAGGGAACAGCTTACACAACAAATCCTGTTACCGTTGAAGGCTACACCCTGGTAGAGACGCCTGAGAATGCTTCTGGAATCCTAGGCGATGGCGATATCGCGGTTACCTATATCTATGCGCCGCTCGAGACTGATGGCGATGGCGATCAAGTCAATCCAGAGACGCCGGACACCCCGGATACGGATACAGCTATTGATGATAATGATAATGATGGGGATTCGACCGGCACGCTCCCAGATAATGTTAATAACCAGGGCGGCAGTGGCGATCAAGTCGTCATTGAAAAGACACCTCTTATAAATGGTCCGGCTAACTTGACCAGTCGTTCGACCACAAGTGCTGCTAAAATGGTGTTACCTCAAACTGGGGAACAGCATAGTACGGTAGGATTATGGGGGATTGTAATCTTGATCGGATCACTCCTCGGTTTAGCTGGAACGAAACGCAAAGAAATAAAGAAGTTCTGACTATAGTTAAAATGTAAGACTTGAAACGGTGAAAAGGTCTGAGGACTTAAACGACGAGTTAGTATTTAATTGCTGGTGTCCAATAGAAAAGGTTGATGCAGGTCCATCAACAGGATATATACTGGTGAATCTGATTTTTAATTAAGTAAGACCGACTGGAAAATAGAATTGGTGGTTACAAACACCAGCTAATGAAATACGGTCAAACCCCGATTTGGGAGTTTGACCGTATTTTTAATTTGCTAGTATTTAGCTGACGACAGTCATTAATGCTTCGGGACACCACAGAACCCATCGCAGGCGCACTTGCGCTCGGAAATCATCGGGCAGTGGCAAATGCCATCAGCGCTGGCACAGCCGCAACCTGGGGCACAGGTCATTCCGGCATGACAGAAGGGATTATCTTCAGTTTTTGCTTCGTTTGGTTTCGTATTTTCAGCCATTTCAATCGTCTCCGTTTCGTTGGTTAACAACTTTCTAGGTTATCGGTGCTAATTAGGGTGAAACTTTCGTCGAGCTTCTGGGTCAGCCGAGCTTGTTCCGCTTCGGTGAGTTGCGGGCGTTCACTACCAGCCGCGGGATGCGTTAAGACTTGTTGGTATAACGCGGTTTTGGCATTGGCAGGGGTGTTTTCCTTCACGGCGACGGCGACGTCCAAGCCGGCGGCCGTGTCGACGTACGCGGCGCCATTATTGATGATAAAACCAGCCGCGAAGTAGTCCTGTTGGTTAATCAGAAAATATTCTGTCATACTTATCCTCCTTTAGGGGCGAGAAACCATCGCATACTTGAATTATATACTAGCCAGGATTGGAAAAACAACCGACTAAGATTTTTCATAGGTTCGCGTACCGGACGAATCGGCAAAAGCGACTTTCCCACAAACCAATGAACAGTCGATCTCAATTTGGTGGGGATTAGGGGTGGCTTGACGGGCGTGAAACGGAAGGAAGAATAAGATACCCAATAAGACTAAGGGTGTTAAACAGGTGAGTAAAACAGATGAGCCGAGTCTATTGGTGCCATTGAATGGGTTAAGCTATGCAGAAAGAATGAAGCGGTGATGACATGAATAAGTGACTTAGAGCCACCTGACATCTGGGGTGGCTTTGGGTGCAGATTGCTTTGAAGTTTTTAGGTCCCGTCCTGTTGAAATTTTGCCCAAATTAAGCCAACTTCCAACACTTCGTTTGCCAATCTCACATATCTATAAATGTTGCAAGTAAAATGCTCAGGTAGTGCTATACTGAACTTGTACATCGGTTAACTAAATGTTAGTTCAATAATTAAACTTTGAAAAAGTTAGACGGTGCATGTTAGTTGACGAGACAACTAACTGGTCGGGGCTAGATGAACTTACCAAGGAGAAGGGAGTTTGAGAGCAACTAGACGACCAGAATTGCTTTCAAAGTGGCTAAATATGAAAATCAGATCAGGATTATTGACCTCTGCAGTTGTATTGGGAATGGCGTTACCATTGGCATTACCGGTGGTTGCGAATGCGGCGGATGGTTCAACGGATGCAACTTCATCGTCGGCGGTAACGAGTGCAGAAAAATCCGCGAGTGTGGAAGTCACCGGTGGTAATTTAACGTTCACTCGAGATGATAGCGGAAACGTAGAAGCACCATCTTTTCAATTCACTGGGGCAGAGGCTTCTGCCGATGCTCAAAAGGGGTTGAAAATTGCTGGCAATCAGCATGAGAACGCTGATGGTACTAATGCGACGGATACCTACACCGGGACTAAGCTCTCCGTTGACGACAACACCGGTACCGGGGCTGGTTGGACGGTTACGGCAAAATTAGGAGAATTTGAAAATTCAGATAGTACGCATTCTTTGAAGAGTGCCGTTCTGCATATGACGAAAGAGGCTGCGGCAACTAATCTGACGGCCGGTGGTGATCTAACAGCTGGCGGGGATGCTGTTTCTGTATTTACCGCCGCTAAGGGTGCAGGCCTTGGCAATTCAACGACCGATTTTGCTGGTTCCACGTTAGACTTGCCATCAGCCGAATACGCCGGCCACTATGTTGCCACGTTAACCTACAGCTTGACCAGCGGGCCTACTGCCTGAGCAACTTAGTTAATTTGCTAGTTAATCTTAGGGGGTCCAACTATGTCGACACAAAAATCAGCGAGCGTCACGATTGTTAAACAGTCGAATAGTCGGACGTTGCCGCAAATTCCGAATCAAGCGCTCTTGGTTTCGGGAAGTAAGGTGCCCCGGTCGCCGGCGTTTAACAGCGTTTCAACCGGTTCGCCTGCGAGTGATCGACGGGCCACGGTGGTCCCATCTCGGGTGGCGCGCGCCTCACAAAAGACGCGACCGGCTCGAACGACCAAGTTGGTGCGAACGCAACCCAATCGGTCGACCACGACCCTTGCCGTTGGTCGACTGCCTCAAACCGGTGAAGCCACGCTGGGTTTTGCCGTGCTCTTGGGACTATTACTCTTGGTGACGCTGGGGATTAAAGCGTTTCACCATGCACGTATCCTAAAAAAATAATGGCTGATGACCGCGTTAATTGATCTCAAACACACTTCCTTAGTCATTCGACTGGTGAAGTGTGTTTTAAGTTTGAAGGGATAGCCACGGAGGAGAGAAATATTTCATGAAACTGCAGAAGAATTGGTTTAGCTTCCTGACGGTAGTTCTACTGACAATATTGGTCGGTATGGGGATGGTGAACGCCCCCACAACGGCACGAGCCGCTAAGAACCAGCCCACCGCTAGCTTTACGGTTGCCCCGGAATTGCCGGCGGACAACGCCAAGCAGGTCGACTACTTTCAATTTAAGGTGAAGCCAGCCCAGAAGCGGGTGCTGGTTCTAAAAGTCACCAACAATTCCAGTAAGACCAACACCTTTGACATTACGCCGCGGCTGGCCTCGACGAATGCCAATGGGATCTTGGATTATGGCACGAATAACACCAACGCCAAGCTGCCGGCCCAGCTTGACCAATTGATTTCGCCGGCCCACACGCGTTCGGTTAAGGTGCTGGGCAAGCACACGGTTAAGGTGCCGTATAAATTCACCGCGCCGGCTAAGTCGTTTAAGGGCTTGATGCTGGGGGGCTTTACGATTGCCGAGCATAACGCGGACAAGCGGACGGGCTCGAAGAAGGCGACCGGGGTCGTGGCCAAGGTACAATACGTCATTGGCCTGGAATTTTACAATAACCTGGAGGCCAATCAGTCGGCGCCGCAAGTGAAGATTCATCGGGCGGGCTACCAACTCGCCCAAGCACGGCCCACGGTAACTCTGGGGATGGCCAACCAGACGCCAGGCTTAGTGGCTAAGGGGAAACTCAAGCTGAACTTGAACGATGCCAAACGAAAGAAGATTATGTCGTTTACCAAAGACCAGATGACCTTTGCGCCGCAGAGCCAGTTTATACTCAATCTGGATTTGAAAAACAAACAGTTGGCGGCTGGTCACTATACACTCGATGGAGCTTTGACGGCCAAGGGGGGCTATTCGTGGGCGATCCACCGGTCGTTTACCGTCACGAATGCCCAGGCGAATAACGTGAGGAAGCATGCGGCCAACTTTGGCCCACGGAAGACCTGGAAGGATTATTTGATGGACATCATCATCGGGTTAGCCGTGTTGGTTTTGCTCTACGAACTGGTCAAGTGGATCAGAAAACATCTGGGCAACAAGTAGGTTTGCCGAAAAACTTTTGGGGAGCGAGGGATGCCTTGTGTCAAATAAATCAATAATGATTCGGCTCGTCGATGGCCTGCTGGTCCTGGTCCTCTCGTTGGCGTTATTTTTACAGTCGGGAAGCGCCGTGGCTGAGGCGGCCACTAGCCAAAGCGATGCGTCTAGCGTGACGGCGGATGAGTCGATTGATGATTGGATGCCGGATAAGACCTTACAGCAAGTTGTCTTGGCGGCCCTGAAAGATTCTGCCTGTTCAGTTAATACTGGCTCTAGAAGTGATCTGACCCTATCAGAAGTGAAGCCAGCCATGTTGGCGGACCTTAGATATCTCAACACCGGTGCCGGGGGTACGACACACGTTACCGGGATTACCGATTTAACGGGGCTCCAGTACGCGATGGGGCTTGTGCAGGTTAATTTTAGTGGGTCAACCGTTAAAAAGTCACCAGGGGACTGGTCAATTTTTGATGACGTCAGCGAATATAGTGATTTGGGAAATATCGATGCCACTTCTACGGATGCCGATTTGAAGGACCTGGCTAAATTGCCGACGAAAATCCCTTATACACTAGTGAATGGCGGTAATATGGGGATTATCAATCACGCTGAGAATCCCGAACCGGCCGATAAAGGTACGGGCATTCAGATTACGACCCTAAAACCAGGCGTCAATATGACTTACGATAGTGACTTATCTTCAATGAAGGCGTATATTCCACTGTCGAACTGGTATAAGGGGATTATGACCACGGATGGAAACTATACGTATGGCAGTGTCGGGTTTGAAAATTTAAACTTACCTGAGGGTGTGACCTTTGATCAGCCGAATCATCGATTTGTGGTCGATTTGAATGTCTGCGGCGGCAAGAAGGTCGTTATTCCTGCCTTTACGGTCGGTGACAATGTGACCGAGAATGGGATGACGGCGAACTTTTATCTGGGGAAGAATACGTTGGATGCCGTTGTCCCCATGTCATCAGCGCCAGCCGACACATCGCAAACCGTTCAGATTGACGATCGGACAAGTTCCACGGGGAGCATTAATACCGCGACGTTTGGTTTTGGTGACGCAACCAGTGCCGATTTGACCATTAAGTCTGGTGACTTGACCGCCGACGATGTGACTTTTTCACCGGACCTTGCGGAGAACAAAATCAACTTTACATTGACCGACAGTGGTCTGAAAAAGCTGCGTAGCGGAGATTTGAAGTCGGTTATCACGATTTCCGCGGGTGATAAAATTATCGATTTGACCCTATCGTTGAAGGAAGCTTTGGCTGCCTGGCTGCCGGATACCAATCTGCAGAGTGAGCTCCAGACTGATTTGACCGCGCAAGGCCTCGGAAGTTTGACGAAGGCCAATCTCGCCCAGCTAACCGCGGCGGATAATTTAACGGACGTTAGTAATTTAACGGGACTGGAATACGCCAGCAAACTGGATAGTCTCAAAATTACGAAGAGTGACTTGTACGGTGATGGCGGCGTGGAGAAGACCACGAATAGTCAAGTGCTGTCTAAATTGACGAGCTTGGAGAAAATTGAGATTGATCACTCGACGCTGGGGGATGCGGCAACCGATGGAGCCATTTCTTTAGACGGTTGGGGATTAAATCGATCGGATGGTGAGACCAGCTTAACGAGCATTATTGCTGAGGGGGACGGTCTAACCGACCCGGCGCTTAGCGTTTATGAGGACGACGCTGCACTATCTGTCCTGGACCTTTCCAACAATTCGCTTACGGGGGAGCTGAGCCAGTTTCCAGTGACAAAGTGGCCTAATTTGAAGCAACTACAGTTAACGTCAAATCAAGTGACGGGCGAAATTCCGGCGGATTGGGCTAATTTGACGAATTTGTCCATTTTAGCGCTCAGTTCTAATAAGCTAGGGGGAAACCTGGATAATATTGCTCAATTGCCCAATTTGACCGAGGTTTATCTTGATAATGATGGCTTTGAGGGGAGTCTACCATCTGCTTGGTTTACCGCTAAGCTGACCCACTTTGAAGCTAATAGTAATCAGTTGAGTGGTGATCTGCCCAAGACGCTTAGCGATGCGACGAACTTGAAATGGTTAGATATCCAGAATAATCAGCTGACGGGGGCCCTGCCAGATCTGACGAACGATACCAAATTAACCACGTTGGCGTATGGTGTGAATCACATTACCAGTGGGAGCGCGCTTCCCAATGCCAGTGGTGGCTACCAGACTTGGTCGATTGATCAGCCGGATTGGCAAACGTCAAGCGATGGTAAAACCATGACGCTGGATTTAAGTAAGTATTATGGTGGTGAACAGGGGCAGAGTGGCTATCAATATCTTGGCTACAGTATGCCCAGTGGGGAGACCGGTGTTACGCTGAATAAGACCGATCCGACCCATCCCTTGTTGGCGATTGATACGACGAACACAACGGTAACGAATGGAACGCTTAGTGTTAATGTGTTTGATCAAGCTGGGAAGCAAGCGGTGTTTGAGTCCGACTCGAGCTCTGACAATGACCTGAATTACTTAGCAACGATTGCTATTCCGGTGACCTTGTCCCTGCCCAAGTCCTATGACATTGAGACCAACAGCGGCGACATTGATTTTGGTCAACATACAGTCGGATCGGGGATGGTTAGCACCACCGCCAAAGCCTTTAGCCTGGCCGTTCATTCAGAGAATGCGGCTGGAGATTCTTACCAGTTGACCGCCCAAACGGATGGCCTTACCTTGGCTGGACGCGCGTTGCCGCTGTATTATACTACCGGTCAGCACAGTGTATTATTGACCAATATGGCACAGAATATTTATGATTATCAGCCGACGTCCAGTGATGATACCACGGTCGTCGGGGACAGTAGTGATTCGACCAAGGGAAACTTGCAAACGGATATTCCCGCCACCACCCATACCGGTAAATATACCGGCGACATTACCTACACCCTAGCCAGTGCACCGGCCGATGATCCGGCTACAACGAGTCAAGCTAGTGATGTCGGTCAAATTGCCGTTACCACGCTGAGTCGGATGGCGCCGACCATCTCCGCGGCATCATTGGCGGTAGACGAAGAGGCCGTGCGAACCAAGCTCCAGTCCAACATGACCAGCTTCATTGGAAACAAGTTGGCGGATAGTTCTGGCGTGCTCTATTCTGGCTACAAAGCGTCGCAGGGAACGGGAGATAATCCCTACCAAGAACTCTCGGAGACCAACGGCTTGTGGTTATTGGCCCTGGCCGAGTCGGGTGATGAGACTCGCTTTGACGCGAGCTTTAATGCCACGGTTAAGCGGTTCTACGATGATGAGACCCAGACCTTTAACTGGCAGGTCACGGGGGCCGATCACGACACCTCGGCGACGAGCAATGCCTCGGTCGATGACTTGCGGATTATTCAGGCCCTGTTGGTCATGAACGCCAAGCATCCCAGCAACGACCGAACGTTGTGGCTTAATAAGTTGATTGATGGCTTCACGAAGCATGACCTGAACGCTTATTATCAAATGATTGATAGCTATAGCCAAACGAATGGTCAAGAAAAACGGATTCGGTTGGATTACCTGGACCTATCCGCGTTGAAGGCCGTTTATGAAGCGAAGGGGTTGGGAACCGCCGGCGATACGGCCTACAACCAACAACTTCAGCTGATCAAGGATGGCTATATCAGCGATAAATTACCACTGTTCGATACTTATTACGATTACAGCACGGGTAGCTATCAGATTGGCGATGATGGCGCTAATAAAGATAGCCAGGTCAACATTACCGATGGGTTACTAACGATGTTGAACCTAGCCAAAGTCGGCCAATTACCGCAAACGTCATTGGATTGGCTCAAGGCCCATACGGCTGACCGCACCATCTATAACAACTACAAGCTAGATGGCACGCCGGTCGATGATTACACGGCGGCGTCTAACTACGGCTACGTCGCGCAAATTGCCGCGGCCGTGGGAGACACGACACTGTACAGTCAGGCCATCACGGCACTAAACGAGATGACGTCTACTGACGAAAGCGATCCCCTGTACGGCTCAAACCACGATGATGGTGAATCGTATGCCTTCAATGATTTAAATATGCTACTGGCTTATAATGCCGTGTTTGCTGGTGAATAAGCCTATAGAATTGGAAAAGGTCGTCCCGCAGTTACGAGGCGACCTTTTTGAGTAGGGTCAAGTTTAAAATTGAAGCGACGGGCGCTCGCAAGAAATACTAATCAATAAAACCGGCTAATCTCAATTTCGTGAGGTTAGTCGGTTTTATAATGCTGATTCAGTTTCCGCCAACCCAACGCTTTAACGGGAGATATCGGCTTTCGTTCACGCCCGCGAAATCCCCATGAACAAGATATCTTGATACACAATCACTTTGAAAATGACCGGGGTCTGGCCATCCAGATAGGGCGTGGTCAGCTTGATGAGTTCGCTAATGGTTGTGAAAAAGCGGGTATTTTCCGTTGTTTTGGTGATCCGCCCCGTCCCGTCTTGGCCGATGAATTGTAGTTGGTGATTCTGGATAACGCCGGCAAAATACCGGTTTCGATGCTTACGCAGGCGTTTACGGAACTTAGGGCTTAACGTATCGGGAACGGGAAGTGCCCGAAAGACGCGACCAATCTGATCGAGACCGTAATCCTGAGTTTGGGTGTCGTGACGGGTGTAGAGAATGGGTTTCGCCGTGAACGACACGATCTTGCCGAAGTTTTTCTCCTGATCGCCCCGCCGCGGGTGAACAAAGTGCTGGAGCCAAACATGATCGGTGATGCGACGCCCGGACCCGTCCTCGACGTTGGCAATGGCGGTGGCTGACCGACCACTTGGCGTCTTGCCGTAGCGGGAGATGGTCCCGGTAAAATGTTGCGTTTCGTTAGGCAATGCAAAGGGTCGCATGAAAAAGGTTCACTCCTTATAGAGACGCAAACCCTCAGGGCTGGTTCAAGGATCAATCTTGGGGATTAAATGTCATTTGTTCGTTAAAACTAAGATAATCGTCCACCGATTATCCTTACAAGAACCAATCCCGCAGATGATCCGATACCGACCGCTGGAAATTCTCAAACCAGTTCGGGTTTTCCGTATGAATCTCATCGTACAGGCTGTCATTGATCTTGGTTAAGATCGCAATCAACTGGTCCAATTCGGTATCCGTCAAGTCATCCAGATAGGCGGGAATCTTGGCGGATTCCTTACTGGCCGTCTGGCGACCGTGGTCGGTTAAACGAATGATGGTCTTGCGCCGGTCGACCGTGGATTTTTCCTTGGAGACCAGCTTCTTTTTGACCAGTTTATTGACGAACTCCGCCGTGGACTGGGCCGTCATATTTAAACGATTGGCCAGCTCCCTTTGTGAGAGGCCGTCCGTTTGGGACAGTGCCAGAAGAATCTTCCCTTGGCCCTGAAAGGGGGACTGCTGGTCGCCTTTGTTGGCGTGGCGGCGGTGGGCGAGGTCATCGGCCATGTGTTGAACCATGCCGTACTCGATGAGCTTCCCGGCCGCATTTCTTTTTTTCGTTAAATTAGGCATGTCATCGCCCTCCCTACAGCCATTATACCCGACCCGGTGGTGAAGTGACATTTGATTTTGAGAGAAATTGTTGACATTTTCATCAGGGGGCCTTACTATGTATTTGCTCAGGGGGACCTGATTAAAAATGACAAAGAGGGAATTTTAAATGACAACAACACCAGCAATTGAAGTAAAGCATTTAACCAAGCGGTTCGGGGACATGACGGCCGTGGATGATCTTTCGTTTAGTGTTCGTCAGGGTGAAGTGTTCGGACTTCTAGGGCCTAACGGTGCCGGCAAGACCACCACGCTACGGATGATTACGACCTTACTCAAACCGGACGCCGGCCAGATCAAAATCTTTGGCCACGATACGGCGAAGGAGGGCCGGTTGGCGCGGTCTCTGTTCGGCTTGACCGGCCAATACGCCTCGGTCGATGAAGATATTTCGGTGCGGGAGAACCTGATGATTTTTTCACGGCTAAATGGTCTATCCAGAGCGGACGCCAAGACCCGGACGGCGGAGCTACTCAAGGAGTTCTCGCTGGAACACTCGGCGGATAAGGCGCTTAAGAACTTTTCCGGGGGGATGCGGCGCCGTCTCGATCTGGCGGTGAGCCTGATTACGCGGCCAGCCCTCATCTTTCTGGATGAACCCACGACCGGGCTGGACCCACGGACGCGCAGCCAGATGTGGGCGACCATCCGGCAACTGGTGAAGCAGGGCTCCACGATTGTCCTGACCACCCAGTACCTGGACGAGGCCGACCAGCTGGCCGATCGCTTGGCCGTCATCGACCACGGTAAGCTCGTGACGATGGGAACGCCTGATGCGCTCAAACAACAAGTTGGGGGGACCGTCCTGAATTTCACGGTCAATCAGGCTGCCCAGGTGACCGCGGCTGTCAGCGTGCTGGCCGCCCAAGCTTTGGGTGCCGTACAACAGGCCGGTCAACGGCTCAGCGTCAAGATTAGCCAGGTCGCCCAGTTGACGCCAATCCTCGCGCAATTGGCTCAGGCCAAGATTGCCATCAGTCATTTAACCATTCAGGAGCCATCCTTAGACGATGTCTTCATGGACTTGACGGTTGGCCAGAATTAAGGAAAGAAGGATACGACATATGGATGTACAAACGCATAGCGGCAATTTGATTGCCAACACGGCCACGATGGCCTATCGAAACTTATTGAAGACGGTCCACAACCCTGACCGATTCATGGATGTGATTATCCAGCCGGTTTTGTTTATGGTGATGTTTGGGTATTTATTCGGTGGCGCGATTGCCGGTGGGGTGCAGGACTACCTACCGACCATTGTCCCGGGGATTTTGGCCCAAGCGATGCTGTCGGCGGCTTCCGGCTCGGGTTCACAGATTAGAGAAGACCTGGACGCCGGTATTTTCGACCGGTTCAAGTCCTTACCTATGGCCCATATCGCCCCGCTGGCCGGGCAGCTATTCGCCGACAGTCTGCGGCTGATCGTTGCGGCCATCGCCTCGCTGAGTACGGGCTACCTCATGGGGTGGCGGCCGGCCGCCGGATTGGGCTGGGTCGTAGTCAGCGCCCTGCTCGCCATCTTTACCGGTTGGGCGTTGTCCTGGGTCTTTGTTCTGCTGGGGCTACTGGCCAAGAGTGCCTCGGCCGTGCAGAGCTTCTCCTTGATGACGATGCTGGTCTTGACGTTTGTCTCGAACGCCTTTGTCCCGCTGAAGTCTTTGACGACGCCACTGCGGGTGCTGGCGGACCTCAATCCCGTGACTTACGTGATTACCGCCGTTCGGCAAATTCTCGCCACCGGTGGTTGGACGCCGGAAGCCTTGGTGGTCTTGGCGGCTGGCGTGGGCATCGTCATCGTCTTCGCGCCACTGGCCGTGTGGGCGTATGACCGGAACTAGTCGGATTAAGCCGAAAGATAACGTGACGAGCGACTCTACCGAAATTTATTTCGGTGGGTCGTTTTTCGTGGTACGGTTAGGGGAAATGGGCGTACTTAGAGATTAGCCAATCGCCGCGGGAACTTTGCTGTATACTTAAAGTATCTCAGCTTTCTAGGAGGCACCATCTTGAAACCACAGGCACTGACTGAAACGGCGCTTTTCTCGGCTTTAGCCATTATTCTCAGCTACATCATTATCTTTCGAGCGCCCCAGGGCGGGTCCATCTCCTTGGTGATGGCGCCCATCCTGATTATTTCTTTAAAACAGGGTGTGGGGCCCGGCGTCTTCTGCGGTGTGGTGACCGGCGCCATTACTTTTATGTTCGGCGGCTTCTTCGTGGCACCGCTACAGGTCGTCTGCGATTATCTGTTGGCCTACGGTGCGATTGGCCTCGCCGGTTTATTTTCACGGGGCTTCTTGACGGCGATGCGGCGTGACCAGCGTAAACTGGCGATGACCTATACGCTGACGGCTGGCGTGCTCGCCGGGGGTCTTCGCCTGTTCTTCCACACGCTGGCCGGGATTGCCTTTTACACGTCCTACGCGCCCAAGGGCCAACCGGTCTGGCTGTACTCGCTGATCTATAATAGCCTGTACGTCATTCCCGACACGATTCTGGCAATTATCTGCGTGCTGTTGTTGACGGGACGATTGAAGCGAGTCTTTGTCCGCGGATAAATGGACAGAGACCGTTGGCCTAATGGAAAATGTATGCGGCCCTTAGTCATTTGGCCGATAAAGCATCATCTAAAAAACAAGGATCATGAGTTGAAATGCTCGTGGTCCTTGTTTTTATGGTTTAATTATTGTGAGATTCCTTGTCATAAACGAGAGTCAGGCAACTTAAAGCCAGCATCAGAACTAAGAGCCCTAAGCCTAAGACGACCCAAGCTGGGTTGGTGTTCTCGTTGGTTTGTGGCAACGTTGCGGCGTGCTTACCAGCGGCAGTTGTGTTGGACTGTGCTGAAGCGGCGTAGACGGGCTGCGTAGAATCTTGGGCCGGTTGTTGAGCGGCGGCAGCGGTCGTAGCAGGTGCAGCCTTAGCGGTATTAGCCGCGTTGACAGCATTTTCGGCAGCCGTGCTGTGATTTACGTTAGTGCCAGCCATGGTGCCAGTCCCTGAGCCGGTATATTCTGACTGTGCTTCGTTAGAAGGTTGGTGAGCATATTCCGAATGCTCAGGTTGGGTTGTTTCTGGATGCGTGGAGCTAGGCGTTTCGGTGCCGGAGACATCAACGCCAGGGGTTTCAGCGCTAGGATGTTCGACGCTAGGCGTCTCAGTGCCAGGTTCTTCAGTGCCAGGCATTTCGGTGCTAGGATGTTCGGTCCCAGGCACTTCAATCCCAGGAACTTCGGTGCTAGGATGTTCGGTACCAGGTTCTTCAACGCCAGGGGTTTCGGTGCCAGGATGTTCGGTCCCAGGTTCCTCAACGCCAGGGATTTCGGTGCCAGGTTCTTCAGTTCCAGGTTCCTCAGTACCAGGTTCTTCAACGCCAGGGGTTTCAGTGCCGGGTTCTTCAGTGCCGGGTTCCTCAACGCCAGGTTCTTCAACGCCGGGTTCCTCAACACCAGGCTCTTCAACGCCAGGTTCTTCAGTGCCAGGTTCTTCGACACCAGGTTCCTCGGTGCCGGGTTCTTCAACGCCCGGATCTTCAAGGTCACCGTCAGCGTCGCCGGCACCGATGACATCAAGACGGATAAAGCCACGACGCATAATCATATTGTTAGAGAATGTGTCGTTAAAGACAATCACACCCACGTGAGAGCCCTTGGTAATGGTCGTGTCACCGAATGAACGGCCACTCCAAGCGGACATTGGAAATGTTTCCGTTTCAGCTATTTGAACGTTGGCTGGAATGTAGAAGAACATTTGATCGCCGCTACGAATCTTTATCTTATTATCAATGGATAGGTTGTATTTAACGAAGAAGTGCTGATCTTCCGGTAAAACTTCCGTGTGTGAGTAAACTTTTCCCTTTTTATCCGTAATGACCGCTTCGGATGCGCTCGTTCCGTGACCTTCAATCACGCTGGCTTCGCCGATGACGGGTTTTCCGATTAAGAAGAAGCCAATCAAACAAGCGACAGCAAAGAGGCTAAAATGCCAAAACTTTTGCATAATTAATACCTCCTATCGATAAAAATCTATTTTCTTCTCTCACACCATCTCCAACCTAACACGTTTATCGGCCGGGAGTTCACAATCCAATTTTTGTTTGTCAAGTAAGCAAACAACGCATCGGACTTGATATTACTGGATTCGTCAATGAAATAAGAAAGGGCGTGTGTTAACTATGTGAAAATTGGGATAGGGGGTGTCGATTATCCCGGTACGGCGGTGGCCGCAAGATGTTTGCATATTCAATCAAAATTTAAGCTTATGGCGACTGCGTACAGCTAATCAAGGAAGAGTGTGAAACCTATCTTCGTGAGTTGAGTAGGCATCACTAGCTCCAAGATCATTGAAGCTTTAATGAGTTAAGACATAGTAGGGCAATGGTTTTACGAGCAAGATCAGTCAAATTAATAATCTGCAATCACTACCAGAATAACTTTAGACTTATGAAAAAGTCTGGTGTATTATGAAGTGCAACACAAAAGTTAGACAAAAGTAAATAATTATTACGTTGCTAAGGCATGTTCTCGATATTCACGTGGGGACATGCTTTTTGTTTTTAATGAAAACCGATGATGATTGAACCAGTTCACGTATTCTAAGGAGACTGCTCTTAGTTCATCTAAATCCTTACGGGGTGGGAATCCAGCCAAGCATTCAGTCTTATAGAGATGGAAAAAGCTTTCAATTGGGGCATTGTCATGACAGTTTCCTTTACGCGACATGCGTTTAACTTGTTTACTAGGTAGTTGATAAATTCTTGCTAGTTCAGCTCCAGTCACATCACCATTTAGATAGTCACTGACAATTTTGGCTTTTAAAGTGGCTATATTTAACCATGAAAGAAGTACCTCACAATCGTTAGACTTTTTTGTCTAACAATTATGAAGCACTTCATTATAAGTAAAGTGATGAAGAAAATTTTTTTATGACGATTAAGCGTAGGACCCCGGACTTGGCCGACTTCTCGGTGGTGGATTGGCGCCAACGGTCGTTAATTTGCCTATAACCACGGGGTTTAGCGAATGCGGCGGTTTGCCGGCAGAGTTACCGGTCATTGTTCAGGCACTTTTCGTGGAAAGTGGGGAGGATAAGTGCAGTTACTTAAATATTCGCAAACAATTACAATTTAGCCTAAGGAGGTGGCACGGGCAATGGCGGAGCGAATTGAGCTGGAGGCATTACACCAATTTTATAAGAGCTTAAATAATCTGGTCGGAACGGAATCGATGCTGGTGATTTACGAACACTACAAGGGAACCCAGTTGAACTTTCCCATTCATCTGTATGATCGGAAAGTCACAGCTCAACGCGTGTTAAAGGAGTTCGACGGTCATAATCAACATGAATTGGCCCGAAAGTATGGCTATTCGCAGAAGTGGATTCAGATGGTTGTGCGGGAAGCGAAAGAAGACAAATAGGAGTGAGTGACGATGGCAGATTCAAGAATTTTTAAATTGAGCGATGGCTTGGATATTGAGAAGGTTGGTCAGGCGATTCAGAACTGGCTACGCGAGAAGAAACAGTTACACGCGGAGGGCATGCACACTAACGAAGGCTACTTGGTGCAGGCCAAGCAGGAGGATAGTTGGAAGACCATCGTGGGGATGGACTCGGCCATTCAAGTCCAAATCTTCAAGGCCGGGGACGACCAGATCATGGTCAACGTCGGTTCCGGTAAGTGGGTCGACAAGGCCGGTGCGGCCACGATTGGGATGATTGCCTTTGCGCCGCTGGCGGTGACGGCCGCGATTGGCGCTTGGAATCAAAAGAAGTTGCCCGACGAACTCTTTAGCTACGTTGAGCAGTTTATTATGAGTGGCGGTAAGTCCGTTACGGTCTCGATGTCGGCGAGTCAGGACATCAAGGATGGCGAGGTCGTTTGTCCCAACTGCCACGCCACCAACAAGGCCGGCGCCAAGTTCTGTGCTTCCTGTGGAACCAAGCTGAGCAAGGAATGTCCGAATTGCCACGCCGCAGTGGGCCTGGATACCAAGTTCTGCCCGAATTGCGGAACGGATCTGAATCCCAAGCCGGCAGAGAAGACCTGTCCGGATTGCCAGAACGTTGTGGCCGCCGACATGAAGTTCTGTCCGAACTGTGGCCACGCCTTTAATTAGTGGGGGTGCGGCCGATGAAGATTTGTCCAAATTGTGGCCATGCCAATGCCGATGACGTTAAGTTCTGTGAAAATTGTGGGACCGGTTTGGCGGCCACTGAAAAGCGCTGCCCCCGTTGTCAGACCCTGAACCCGCAGGCTAATCGTTTCTGCGAGAACTGCGGGTATGACTTCACGACCGCCGTGGCTGACTCGGCAGCGATTGAGCCTGCAGAGCCGGTGGAAACAGTTAAGACGACCGCCACGCCGCAAAGCGCCGCTCGCACGCCAACGAAGGCGTCGACGAGTGACGGTCCGGCCACGTCTGAAACCGTGGCGACACCGCCGGATCGACCGACCGCCGACTCGGCGTCTGCTTCGTCGACAGCCCCGGAAACGGTCGGGCCAGCCGACACCGCGGCAACTGAGGCAACCCCATCGGCGGGACCGGCACCGGCGACATCTGCCGCAACGGCACCGACCGCACCGACTCCCGCGCCGTCGACTCCCCAGACGCCCAAGCCCAAGTGGCAGTGGCTCGTGAGCGGACTGATTTTGCTGGTCCTGATTGGCGGTGGCGCCTACTTTCTGACGCGCGATACCCATCATTCGGCGAAACCGGCTACCAGTCGGACCACGAAGAAGGCGGCCAGCAGTTCTGCGGCGACGTCTAAATCCGCTAGCGCAAGCACGACGACGTTTGACCAGTTTCAGATTGAAGACGAGGTGACGACCGCGCTGAATGGCCTGAGCGGAACGACTTCCGCCTACGTCTCGCCGGTCGACCAGAATAAGACGGTGCTGGTGAATAATGGGGCCCAAAGCTCGGCCAGTAGCATCAAAATCTTTATCCTAGTGACGGCTTATGCCATGGCTAAGGAGGGCGTCTTCGACCTCGATGGGACGCACACCCTGACGTCTGCCGAGAAGGTTGGTGGCACTGGTGAGCTACAAAACATGTCGTCCGGGACGAAGCTGACTTATCGTGAAATTCTCGGATACATGATTGATAGTAGCGATAATACCGCGGCCAACATTATCATGGACAAATTGGGTGGCTTTGACCTGATTAACAATAAAATCAAGAGCATGGGCGCCACGAATACCAAGCTACGGCGGAAGATGATGGATACCGATGCCATCGAGGACGGTCGGGACAATACGACCTCGGCCCGCGATCTTGGCGTGACCCTGAAGAAGATGTACAATCACCAGTTGGTCTCCAAGTCGGCGGATACGGCGATGCTGGATATTTTGGCCAAGAATACCAACCGGACGAAATTGCCTAAGGATCTGCCCAGCACGGCGAAGGTGTACAACAAGACCGGCGAGTTTGCCGACTATGGCGTCCAAAATGATGCCGAAATTGTGGCGAACCGTCACGGTGCATTCGTGGCTGTGGTCCTCTCGCAAGATGGTCAGGAAGCCGATCAGATTGCGGCCATGAATGACTTAGGACTGAAATTGTATCAAGACATTTTAGAGTAGTGAGGGTTAAGTATGAAATATTGTTCACATTGTGGGAAACCAGTTAAGGAGACCGCTAAGTTCTGCCCAAGCTGTGGGAATCCGCTGCCGGTGACGACGCCGGCTGCGACGTCGGCTCCAGCGCCGACCAATCCGGTTGCCGGTCAGACGGCTAATCAACCGGTAAAAGGCCTGTACGATAGTGCCACGGCCAAGCTCAATCAGTACACGGGTGAGGAGGGCGCCGTCAAAGTTAATCTCTCGGCACTGTTCTCCGAGGTCTTTAAGCACCATACGAAAGACGAAGCCAATTCAATCTTCATTGCCGGGACCAAGACGACCACACCGGCGTTGGCCGATGTGTCCGATGAATGGGCCAAGCCGTGGTTGTTCTCGCGTGTTCTCTTAGGATTTCTGATTGCGTTTGCGGCGCTTTTGTATATGGCCGATGCCTTTCACAATTCAAACGCGATAGCCGGATTGATCTTGGTGGGCGCCTTTGCCGTACCGTTCTCGGGATTGGTCTTTTTCTTCGAGGCGGACGCCTTTAAGGATATTAGCCTCTTTGAAATTGTGAAGGTCTTCTTTATTGGCGGGATCTTTTCGCTGATCGTCACGCTCTTTTTCTACCAGTTCGTGAGCTTTAGCGATAATAGCCAGATTTACGGCGTCTTGACGTTGAAGGATTCCCTGTCGATCGGAATTGTGGAAGAATTAGGGAAAGTGTTAATCGTCACGTATTTCATTAGCCAGTTGAATGCCAAGCACATCCTCGACGGCCTCCTGATTGGGGCGGCCGTGGGCGCAGGCTTTGCGGCTTTTGAAACGGCGGGTTACATTTACAACGCCGAGGGTCAACTGGTGGCCGTGGCCATTCTGCGGGGATGGTCGGCCATCGGGGGACACCTGGTTTGGGCGGCAATCACCGGTGGGGCCTTGATGATTGTCAAACGGGCCCAGCCGTTTAAGTTCAGTCAATTGCTGGATGGACGGTTCCTAGTCTTCTTCGCTCTCGCGGTGGCGATGCACGCGGCATGGGATTGGGACATCGTCCTGTTAGGCAGTCCCTATCTCAAATTAATTCTGTTGATTGTGGTGGCGTGGATCGTGATCTTCGTGCTGATGAATGCCGGTCTAAAGGAGATTGGCCATCTGAAGCAGGGAGAACAACCCGTCTAGAACTTTAGTGAATGGGAAACACGAATGATGAAGAAAGGCTAGATTCCTGGTGAGGAATCTAGCCTTTTTAAGTTGAAAGATTGGTGACGCGTCGCTGGGCCCGAATAAGGAGTCGGGTGTCCAGCTCGGCCTCTAAGTCGATGGGTGGCGTGGTGTGTAAAGCCTTGGCGGCGGTCGTGATGTTAACCACAGGGGTGAGAACTAGAAAGTCTTGTAAAACTTGGGTCACGAAGTCATTAACTCTCATATACGATAAATGAATAGCATGGAATTTAAACTAAGCATTTTACATCATTGTGCATGACGCCTATGATGAGTGTCAATCGTTGCTCGTAGAAGTGGCGGTGAGGCTTTACCGCTACAGATTAAAACAACTTGAAAAGGAGTTACTAAATGATGAAGAATCCACAGATTGCTTTAGGAACCTGGGCTTGGGGCGACACCAGCGATGGCCAAGTCTTTGGGGAACAGTTCACGGCCCAAGACTTACAACCGGTTGCGGACGCGGCCATGGCAGCCGGGCTTAATTTATGGGACACCGCCTTTGCCTACGGTGCCGGGAAGTCCGAATCATTACTGGGTGAGGTATTACGTCGTTATCCCCGTGATAGTTATCAACTCTCGACGAAATTCACGCCGCAAATGGCCGGCGATGGTGATGATGAAGTCGAGCAAATGCTGACGGAGAGCCTACAACGCTTGGGGACCGACTACATTGATATTTACTGGATTCACAATCCCGCGGACGTTGAAAAGTGGACGCCGGCCTTAATTCCACTGGTGAAGAGCGGTCGGGTCAAGCGCGTGGGCGTTTCCAACCATAACCTGTCGCAAATTAAGCGGGTCAATGAGATTCTAGAACCGGCTGGAATTCAGATTTCCGCCGTGCAAAATCACTTTAGCTTGCTGTATCGGTCGTCGGAAGAGGCGGGGATTCTCGACTACTGCCGCGACCACAACATCACTTTCTTTGCCTACATGGTCCTCGAACAGGGATTATTGTCTGGGCGGTACAATGCGGCCAATCCTTTGCCGGCCGGTAGTCTGCGTGCCAGCGTGTACAACCCCGTTTTGCCGCAGGTTGAGGCCTTGACCGCGGGCCTGCAACAGGTCGGAGAGAAGTATCAAGCCACGCCGGCCGAGGTCGCAACGGCCTATGTCCTAGCTAAGGGTGCCACGCCAATTATCGGGGTGACCAAGTCCAAGTACATTGCCAGTGAGGCCAAGGCGGCGAGCCTGAACCTGAGTGCCGATGATATCCAGAAATTAGAAACCTTAGCGGCGGCTACGCACGTGGATACCAAGGGATCGTGGGAAGCACCAATGGTCTAAGTTGGGGATTAACAAAAAACTGGTTTTTGGAGGTATGATGATGCAATGGTCTAATGAGCAACTCACTTTGTTTAAGTCGGTTCCGACGTTAACGATGGAACCTTATAATCCAGATTTTAAAACGTTCGAAGAAGTCTCGCCCATCTGGGAAGTGGTGGTTGATGGCCGGGTCTATTCTCGCGGTTGGAATGGGAAAAAGACCAAGTGGTATCAGGCGGCGGTCAACCAGCGAATCGGAGAAATTCAGTTGGCAGATCGGCGCTTCGAGGCCGAGTTTGAACCCGTGACCGACCCACAGCTGCTGGCGACCATTACGGCGGCCTACCAGCAGAAGTATCCGGGCGATGCCTCGCTGGCTAGAATGATTTCTGCAGAACCGACGGGCGCCACGATTCAGGTGCGGCCACGCGAGTAAGGAAGGTGGGGGGTAAAAATGAAAATTGCTGTGATTGGGGCGCTTGGAAGAACGGGACAAGCCGTGATTAAGGAGGCCCAACGTCGCGAGCATACGGTGTTAGCCATCGCCCATCGGCAACACGATGACGTCGACCTGGGGCAGGTTCAACTGCTAATCAAGGATATTCGCGACTTGTCGCAAGCTGACCTGGTTGGCGTGGACGCCGTTGTCGATGCGATTAGTGCGTGGACGCCGGCGACTTTCCCCGTGCACGCCGCGGGTATTTCGTGGATGGCGCACCTGCTGACGGGAACGCAGACGCGGTATCTGAAGGTCGGCGGTGCGGGGACGTTATTCATCAACGCCGAGCACACGCAGATGCTAAAGGACCGCGCCGACTATCCTTCGGAATGGTTGCCGCGAGCCACGGCATTGGCGGATAGCCTGACGCGTCTGCGGTCTTACTCGGGCCTGCGTTGGACCTACGTGACACCGGCGCTGAACTATGATGCCGCGGGCGAGTGCACCGGCGACTACCAGGTCGGTGGCGAGGAATTTCATGCGGCAACCGATGCGGACCACTACATTAGCTATGCGGATTACGCGGTTGGCATGCTAGATATTATCGAACAGGGGACCTATATTCGCCAGCGGATTGTGTTAACTCACGGCCGTTAGTCGGTCGTTTTCGCGATGAAATTAAAAATGACGAGTACCGTAAGTTGCGGTGCTCGTCATTTTTGTGTGGGTCTTGGTGTTGCGTTTTTGAAGTCGGTGTTTTGAGTGGCCTGCTGATAGTGCGGGCGTGACTGAACGACTAGACCGAATCGGATAATTAATTTAGATTGTAAACGATAAAAGTTAATCGGTGGTGTTTCTTTCCCTAAATCGGCAAGGATGTGTTAATTTAAACGCGTAAGGTAAGTTAAGCTCTAGTTGGGAGGGGTAATCGTGAGGGGGAAAACCGTTGTGTTGAGCACAACGTTCAAGGGAGAAGGATTTATACGTAATATAGAACGGATTGTAAAACCGTTCAAGACGCTGCCTTCTGTCAATCGTATTTGGTGTGTGAATGAAGATGTTCAAGGCGCTCAGAAGGATAAGTATGCCGTGGTGGCTTTTGATCGGGGAGATAATCAAGAGCTGATCCGGCAGCCGGTTTGTCGCAACCAACGGCTATACGTGGGGATTCTTAAGCTGGCAAACGCGAAAGAGACCCTAGACGCCGATGCCGAACCGGATTCGATTTATTTACACCGTATTCATTGATGGGGGTCAATTGGTATGGTTAAGTGAAGGTCAAGTCAAGCCTTTTTTTGGGGGGATCACGATGATGGAAGTTGTTAATCAATTTTTACAGGGAAGCTTTATGGATTTTGTCGTGATGATTGTTTTCTTCTTTTTAATCTACGGGGTTGTTTCATTCTGTTTGTTAATCTGGAGTCTTTTCAAGAAACGCCGCGATCACCGGAATTGGTGCAAGCGAGTTAAGCCCGTGGGCGTCCAGATTGACATTCAGAAGCGTGGACCGAAGTACCGGGTTCAATAGACCGGTGATGACCGAAACGAATCTTCTATGATTTCACCAAAAAGTTACGTTCCGGCGATGCGGTGCTGAGCGTAACGGAAGTGGATGTGCTGGGCATGAAACGTGATGATTGTTGAAGGGGCCGTTTCTCTTATCTGAGAGAGGGGCCCCTTTTTGTTGTGCCTTAGGATTTCTGATGGGCCTCGCCCCAGTTGCAGAGGTCTTCCATCACGGGGATGAGCGATTCGCCCAGTGGCGTGAGGCGATACTCCACCTTGGGCGGGATCTGCGGATATTCCTTGCGATGAATGAGACCATCGGCTTCCAGTTCTCGGAGCGTGTTGGTCAGGGTTTTAAATGAGATTGGCACCAGCAGTCGTTTGAGTGCATTGTACCGTAGGGGTCCGTGGTTGAGGTCCAGCGCATAGAGCAGCTGCATCTTGTATTTGCCACCAATTAGCCGTAGCGTGTAGGCAAAGCCAGTTTCTTCCAGTCGATTTTCTTTGATGTAATCAATATCAGCCATGACACTCTCCTTTGGGTGAGTACCGCACCTTAATTTGCGTACTTGTTTGTCCATTCATTGTAGCATAGACTGTGAGCAATCACTTGAAGGAGGAACCGCGCGATGAAAACCATTATTTACGCCCATCCCTATGAGGGCAGTCTCAACCATGCCATTTTGGAGCGAATGACGACTTATTTTACGGCAACCCAACAGGCCTATCAGGTGATCGACCTCTACCGAGATGGGTTCGACCCACGCTACTCTAAGGAAGAGCTGCGATTGTTCAGTCGGGGCGAGACGCCTTACCAATTAGTCAAGGACTATCAGCGACTGATTCGCCAGTCCGATGAACTACTCTTTATCACGCCAATCTGGTGGCACCAGCTACCGGCCGAACTGAAAGGATTCTTCGACAAGGTCATGCTGAAGGGCTTTGCCTATGAGGAGACGCCAACCTGGCGCGGCCTGTTGACCTACATTCACAAGGCCACGGTTATCACGACCGCGACGTATTCGAAATCCTACTTTCAAACGCATTCGGGCGATCCTATCCAGCGGAATCTGATTGACCGAACTTTCGCCGACATCGGGATTGACCCGCAAAAGTCGCAGTGGATTCATCTGGGTGAAGCCAACACGACGACCGATGCCGTTCGTCACCAATTTTTGACAGACTTACCGACGCTGTATTTGCGGGGGCAGGCCTGAATCTGGCTGGGAAAAGATTGACGTCCTAGGCGTTGACAGGCTCGGCGGGTCTTTGGTAAGCTACTGGCAAGGCGAGAGCGCCAAATAAATTTTAGGAGAAAATGCCTATGATTGCGGAAAGTGGAAGTGTCGCATAATCGGGAGGTTTGACCGATTGAACACCACACACAGGCCTCCCAGACGGTGAAATTTTGACCTCGGAGGGAAATCATGATTAATTTAGAAACAACTGATTCAGTGACTGACAAACAACTAATCGTTCGGCAGGAGCAACCGGCCGACTGGCCAATTGTGGAAGACCTGACGCGCGCGGCGTTTTGGAATTTGTATGCGCCCGGTTGCGTGGAACATTACTTGGCGCATCGTTTGCGAGGACACGCTGACTTCATCAAGGACTTGGACCTCGTGATCACGCTAGATGGGCAAATCGTCGGTAACATCATGTATACGCGGGCAACGTTAACCGATGAGTCCGGGCATGTCAAGCCTATCCTGACGTTCGGCCCCCTCAGCGTGCGGCCGGGCTACCAACGGCGCGGCTATGGAAAGCTGTTGATTCAAACGTCCTTTAAGATAGCACGCGAGATGGGCGAGGACACCGTGGTCATCTTTGGGATGCCTGCCAACTACGTGGCCCGCGGTTTTCGGTGCTGTGCGGACGTCAACGTTTCGTTACCCGGCGATCAGTATCCGACAGCCATGCTGGTTAAGGAGCTGACGCCTAAATGTCTGGCGTCCCATCACTGGGTCTACCGGGAAAGTCCGGCGATGGCCGTGGATATGGCGGCCGTCGAACAGTTCGATAAGGCCTTGCCACCACTAGAGAAAAAGTGGCAACCGAGTCAAGAAGAATTTAATATCATTAGTCGCTCACGGGTTCAGCCGGCCGACTAATTAGCGCTAGCGGCGAAAAATCGCGTGGCGGATCGTCAAGTTCATTGATGATTCGTCACGCGATTTTGGTGTTGTCAGTAAACGTTGCTGTCTTCTATTTTGCTGCTGTCAGGTAGTTGGCCCGCAGTTGTTTCAATTGGGTGTTCGTTAAGCCGAGACCCTTGTGTAAGAAGTTATCCATGTTGCCGTACTTCGTGTTCACGGCCTTGTACATGGTGTTTAAGTAGGCCATCTTGACGCCATTTTGGGCCTTGAAGTTGGCGACTACGGTTGGTGTTAACGTCTTGCCTTGCGCTTTCCAACCGGCTTCTTGATGCTTCAAGTTTTGCTTGTTGGTTTGTTTTAAGTAAGTATTTGATTTCAGGTAGTCTTGGGCAATGGCCTTCTTGTTAAAGTTGAGAGCGGACAGAACTAAGACGGTGCCCATTCCGGCGCGGTCCTTACCGGCGGAACAGTGCCAGAGGACGGCCTTGTTCTTCGGATTCTTCAATAATTGATGGAACAATGACTTGTACGCCTTACGTCCCTGGGCCGTGGTGATGGCATCATGATAGGATTTCTTCATCATCTTATCGGCTGCGCCCTTCTTGGAAAAGTCGGGGAAGGCACCGAAGGATTTAAAGACGTTAGCTTTGACTAATTTGACGCCCTTCATCTTCACATCGGGGCTCTTCTGTTGTTCGATGACGGTCCGCAGATCGACATCGGTTGCCACGTGATAGGTCTTGACCAGCTTCTTTTGGTCGGACTTGGACAGGGTGGAGAGACTGTTGGAACGGATTAAACGGTGCGCCTTAATCTTTTGCCCCTTGCTGTTGACGTAGCCGCCCAAGTCGCGGGCGTTAGAAGCCCCCTGTAACTTGATATGCGTCGACGTTGACTTGGCCTTCTTGGCCTTGTGTTTGGTCGTCTGCGTCGTCGTGGATTTAGCAGATGCCGTGAGAGTGGACAGGGGTTGTTGCCAACCGAGGGTGGTGGTCAACAATAGAGCGGTCACTAAGGTACTAACGCGTTTATTCATAAGGTAACTCCTCCTCTTAATTGGGTACGTCCTTAGGATACTAAGTGAATGTAAAGCGTCAGTGTAGATTGTGTAAAGATCAGGGGCACCTCTTTAGTATTAAATTTATGAAAGGGCCTCATTGTGGCTAGTGTCGCCGGTCCGATGAGTGGGGGATGCCCCATTTTTTTGCAAAAAAAGCCGCGGTCTGCCAAAGACAGGTCGCGACTTGATTTTAGAGGAGGCTACTCATCGAGATAGTCCTTGATCTCAATGGATTCGCCGACATAGTAGTTTTTACCATTAACCTTATAGGTGGTCCAGGTGGCATCTTCGGTATAGCCGTCTGGGAAGAAGACCTGGTGATGTTGCTTGGTGTTGTGCACAATCTTTAGGCGGTAGTGGCCCTTGCTGAGCTTGCGGTTAGGTAAGCCCTTGAGTGGCTTAGTGTAGTCGATCGTGGTGGTCTTACCCTTAACGGTGACTTTGTGGACCTTGACGGAAGCGGTTGGTTTCCAAACGTTGCGGCCGGTCACGGACTTATAGAGGCCACTCGGTGCGTACTTCGCGATATCCTTGGCGCTGTAGTATTGCAGATAGTTATCCAGCGTGAGGTAAAAGGCCGGAGTGGTGACCAGCGTTTCCTCCTTGGAAGCAACCTTAAAGCCGGTGCCCTGCTGAAAGAGCAAGGTGCGGATCGGCGCCTTGAGCTTGACCGGTTTGAAGTTGGCCTTGGTGATGGGAATCGTCATGGTCTTCATGGGATCCATGGCGGCGTAGTGTAATTTCTTTAGCCGGTTGTAGTGGACGGCGCCCGAGGTGAAGCCCCCGGTTTCGACGAATTTCCCCTTGATGGTCGTGCCGCCCCGTCCCGTGACTTCCAGTAAGGCGCCCTTTTTCTTCAGTAACTTGCGATAGTGGTTCCCCGATTTTTGCGAAAAGCCGACGTCCATGTTCTTTTTCAAACGAACGTAGCGGACGTGTTCCGGCAGGTAGGGTGATGAGCTCGCAGCGGCCGTCGTTGCCGAGACCCCCAGCAAGCCGGCGACGCCTCCCGTCAACACCAATGACCCGATTAACCATTTTTTCATGTAAACGCTCCCCGATGAATCGGTCCAGTTCCGCGCTAGCTTGGGATTGGCTGAGCTAACGGGGACCGGCCGATCAAATTTAGTCAACTAGATCGCCGACTAAGTCTAGTTTACACCCATCGTGCCGAGAAGATAAAGCGCGGATTGTAGCGGTTGTGCCAGACCATTTTATTTTACCGAAGGGATTTGGTATAGTGAAGTCAAAGTGCATCGGGAGGCGGTTAACGGATGGATTGGGAAGCACCATTTCGGTCACAGATTTTGGATCGCGGCTACGATTACTATCGGCAGGGTTTGGTGATTAACGGGCAGAAGTCGCCCGACAAAATCCAGGCAATCGTTCAGGGGACGCAGCGCTATCACGTCACGATTACCTTGGCGGACGATGCGGTCGTAGATGCCGCGTGCGATTGCCCCTATGCCGCCGATGGCAAGCACTGTAAGCACATGGCTGCCGTGCTGTTCTGGGCATTCGATGACGCTGATCAGTCAGACCAGCCAGGCAGTCCGGTTCTAACCGTAGCAGACCTGATGGCGCGGGCTTCGGATCAACAAGTGCGGGAGTTCTTGACCCAGGTCCTACAGCAAGATACGCGGTTGGCCGCGCAGTTTGAGTGGTTGGTGGCGCCACGGATGATTCAGGACAATCTGGGGGGTTATCGGGACGCGGTTCGCACCATTTGTGAGGCGTATATGGACGACGACTTCATTGGCTACGATGTGGCCGGGGATTTTGAAGCAGAGATGACCGACTTTATTCAAACCAATATCCGGTTGACCGATGACCAGCAGCAATTAGCGGTGGCCTTTAAGCAGTTGGCGGCCACGGTGGTCATTCTCGCCAACATCGAGATTGACGATTCCAACGGGGAGATGATGCGGCTGGATCAGGAATGCCGCGATATCTGGGAACGGATGATTCAGCAAGCCCACCTGCCCTTACAGCGCGAAATCTTTAGCTGGTTACAGCGGCATGCCAACGCATCGCTAATGGCCTTTGAGGAATCGGTGACGGACTTGATTTTTACCCATTTCACGGCCCCGGAATTCATGCGAGCAAAAATGATGTGGACCCAGGCGCGCCAGCAACAGGCCGAACAGCAGGCCAACCAGTGGGATGCCGAGAAATGGGCAACCCGTCACGTCCAGACCATGATTGACTTAGGACTGGATCGTGCGGAGTTAGACCAGTTTTGTACGGCTAATGCGGCCTACGCGGCAGTACGGCAAGCATACATTGACTATTGCTTGAAACGGCAGGATTATTCGACCGCTCTGCAGCAGTTGACTGCGGGCAAGCACCAGGCCCAAGGCGACCACCGTGCGGGATTAGTCAGTCGCTATAGTCGACAGCTCAAGGATCTCTATCACCGATTGGGACGGTCAGCCGATTATCAGCAGGAGTTGTGGCAGTTGGTGACGGTCTACGATCCAGCCAATTTGCAGGATTTTCGGGAACTCAAGCAACTGTACGCGACCACCGAATGGCCGGCACAACGGCAACACTTATTTGAAGTGTTACCGCAATCGGCCGAAGTAGCACCGCTGTACGCCGAGGAAGGGTTGCTACGTCAGTTGTTACAAGTCGTTTTAAAATCCCCCGGATTGGGTGAAGTCCAGGCCTACGAGCAGTTGCTGAAGCCCAAGTTTTCCCACCAATTGTTGGAAAAGTACGTAGCCGTGGCCGAGCAGATGGCCAGTCACACGGGGACACGCCAGCACTATCGTCAGATTGTTCGGGTCTTGAATCAGATGACCGCCTATCCGCTGGGACTGAACACGGCCCAAAAGCTCATCCGGCAGTGGCGGACGGATTATCCGCGGCGGTCGGCCATGTTGGCGGAACTCGCCAAGTTTAAGGGATAATCGTTGGTAGCAGTGAGAAAGGAAAATACGAATGAAGAAGCAACGAACTTACAAGATTAAGTCATACGTCAATGCCAGTCACGCCGTTCGGTGGAAGTCTGGGACGGGCAAGAAGCACAACCACACCTGGGAAATCGTGTGTGAACTCCACGTGTTCGAGGGGATGGTGTCCTTCTTTGATATTGAAAAATCACTGAATAAGGCGATTGACGAGTTGTCGGGGAAGTATCTGAACGATCTGCCGGAATTCAAGGTGATTAATCCGACGGTGGAAAACGTGACGGAGTATCTATTCAACGAAATTGACGGGATTCTTCGGCAGAATAACGCCGTACTCCTGCGGATTGAAGTCAGTGACTCGCCAACGCGGTCGTACTGTATCGACGTGACCGAACGGCAATTTCCAACGCTCGAAGAGGTGCAAGCCGAAAAGGATCAACCCGCGGAGGATCACGGTTAGCCGCGATTTGAGCTGGTAAGGAGAACTTTTAAACTGGAAATGTAGACCGGCCGCAACTAAGAGACCGGTCTTTTTTTATGCTAGTTGACGTTTAAGACGGGTAAACGTGAAAATATGTAGGCCGTTTGTAGTAATCACCACCCCGGCAAAAAGTTTTTACCGTCATCAATAAACGATAAACTGGTCGTATCGTTTGGTCGACTGATTGGCCTAAAGAATGGGTGAGTCCGCGAAACACCCCTAAATAACCGCATCCATCCGATTGAAGGATGCGACCGAACACCTGAATATTTTACCGAATATGCGGATTGCTCAGATTCTGAGGTGTGGTTAAGCGCTATGTATTTCCGTAGCTTTCCCCCAACTTTTTTGTTAGGATAGCTCCATGCTTTTGCAATTAACTATTTTTGGGAGGAATAGCTTGTGGCACAAGATTTACAGTACACGCACTATTTAGACTCGTTGCAGTCCTATCTAGCGCACGATCAGACCGCCAAAGCACTGATTTTAATCGGTTACGTGGAACGAGATTTCATTCGCTTTTACCGTGCCGG
The DNA here is from genome assembly GCF_038374745.1 of Levilactobacillus sp. HBUAS70063. Classification (NCBI taxonomy): domain Bacteria; kingdom Bacillati; phylum Bacillota; class Bacilli; order Lactobacillales; family Lactobacillaceae; genus Levilactobacillus; species Levilactobacillus sp. HBUAS70063. The sequence continues at coordinate 112,843 of NZ_JBANSM010000002.1, forward strand.
TCGGTTGACGGAAGGGTTGAAATTTGTGGAGGAAAACCTGGCCCGGTCGCGGGCATTACTCGGCCAGCTGACCCCCGATGAGAAGGTCGCCCAGCTCCATGCGTTGGTCGATATTTTATCGTTCGAAGGAATTCAAAATCATGCGGATATCCTAGCGTTCGTTCAGCTGCGGACGCAATATCATCAACAACTGGCCGCATTGCCGGTGACCACGGAAAAGTATATTCCGTGGATGAAGCGGATTGTTCAGGACTTTGGAAAATTAGCGCAGAAAAACGCCTTATCCTTTGCCAATCACCTGGAATCGACGCTGGACGTTATTTACTACGTCAATGCCCATTTGCGAGATAAATTGACGGTGCGGCAGGTCTTGACCCACGTCAATCGGCGATGTAATCCGACCGGGGTTCAGCGCGGGTTTAACACAGAGATGGGCATGTCAATTCGAGATTACATCAATGCGAAGAAGATCCGCGAAGCCCAGCGAATCTTGCTGATGGACACGATCCCAATTCGTCAAATTGCTCGGGATCTGAATTTTTATGATGCGGCGGATTTTTCGAAACGGTTCAAACGCGAGATTGGGGTCACCCCCTTGGAATATCGTCAACAAAATAGTCAGGTGGATTAATCAATTCATGGCCACTCGAGGTGGCGTGATCGATGGAAAACCGACCTTGTATTTTTGTGGGTAACTTTAAAAATTTGAATACAAATCGGCGTTTAATCCCCCTGTGACCCGGTATACTCAGAACCATTCCACACAGTGTACGTGGGTTAGCAAGTTTGGTTGGGGGGATTTATTCATGCAACGTCGACAGATTTATCGACAGATTGGATTATTTTCGGGAACGGTTTTGTTAGGGCTGAGCTTAAATGCGATCAGTGGTCATGCGGACAACCTAACAACGACAGTGGTACCGGATATGGCTATGTCTGCAAACGACGAGCCAGCCGCAACTCGCGATGAAATTGAGGTGAGTCCGGCAACGACTGCGCCAGCGGACGAAGTGGTCGTGGGTGATGATGGCAGTCAGATAGAAGCAAGCCATTCAACGACCGAGCAAGCGACGGATACAACGCCGCCGGCTACAGATCCACAATCGCCGGCTACCGAGTATCGTCGGCAGACGCCGGCACCAACGGATAAGGTTGCACCGAGACAGCCCGAGATGACTGTCCGGCAAAACGTGGTGACGGCGGTCAAACGTACCGTCCAAGCCAAGCGGTCGACGCCGGCTGAACGAACCGTGACGGTGACACCGAAAAAGACGCGCGCGGCCAGTCGGATTCACGTGACGCCGCAGAATTTTCTCGACTACTTTGGCTTAAACGGGTCGGCCACCTACGATGAACAAAGTGGGATTGTGACGCTGACGCCGGATAAAACCAACCAGGTCGGTAACTTCTCGTTGAAGAGTAAAATCGCGATGCAGAACAGCTTTACGCTGCGCGGTCAGGTCAACTTGGGCAGCGATCCCGGTGGCGCCGACGGCATTGGCTTTGCCTTTCATAATGGCAACGTCACCGACGTGGGTAATGCGGGCGGTAATCTGGGAATCGGTGGATTGATTGCGGCGCTGGGCTTTAAGCTCGACACGTGGCACAATGATGCGGTCAGACCAGACAGTAGCTTGCCGGGCGCGCAGATTGATCCCACGGATTCGAACGGGTTTGGCTGGGCGGCAGATCCCGCTGGCAAGTGGTTCGGTGGGTTTGTCACCACCTCGCTGAAGGATGTTGAAATGGCCGACCATCGCTTTGTGGACCGCTGGTGGGCTGAAACGGACAAGTCTTCCGTCCAGAATTTGGCGGCCAGCGACCTAGATGGTCAGTTTCACGATTTCGAGGCGAATTATGCCGGCGATACGCGGGTTCTGACCATCACCTACCAGCAAGATGCACAGTCGACGTTGACGTGGCAACGCGTCGTGCCGGCATCGGACGAAGCGTTAGCCATGATTGTGAGTGCCTCGACTGGGGCGGCGAAGAACTTGCAGCAATTTAAGCTGACCAGCTTTGATTATCAGCAGGCGGCGACGGTGAACGTGGCTTATGTTGATTTGACGGGTCATCGGATTGGCAGCGCGGTCGTGGACTATCCCGATGGCGCGGTCGTAGGGGGAAGCTATAGTACGAAACAGCTCGATATTCCGGGGTATCGGTTTGTCAGGATGGACGACAGCGGTGAGGTAAGTGGCCATAAGAGTTTGGCGCCATCTGGGGAACTGACACAAAGTGGGGACAACGGGACGGTGGTTTACATCTACGCACCGGCCTATCAGGTCAGCCAACGTGTGATTCATGAGACGATTCATTACGTTGATGAGCAGGGAAATCAGGTGGCGCCGACCTTTCAGGACCATGCCGTAACGTTTGTGACCGTCACGGACCCAACGACCCACGAGACCAAGATTTTTTACGCGTCGGGCGACCAAGCGGCGCCGCAGTTGAATGCTGACGGGGTGCCAGTTGATCAAGCGGATGTATCTTGGACTGCCGGGGCGGAAGCGACGTTTGCGGCCGTCGCCCATCCACAGGTTCCGGGTTATCAGGTTATCGCCAATAGTGCGGCGGACGGCGATTTGACGCGGGTATCGGCGCAATCCGTCTTCAGTGATGCATCGGACCTCACGTTTACCGTGGTCTACGCGCCAACGGAATCGGGGAAGCCAGTCGACCCCGAAAAACCGGTGGCTCCGGAGAAACCAATTGATCCAGAAAAGCCGGTCGATCCAGAAGACCCAGTCGATCCGGTGGACCCGAACAATCCCGATCAACCGGAAGCGCCCGGCGACGCGGGTGAATCGACCACCCCGGAACGCCCAACGGCCCCTGGCCATTCGGACACTCCGGACACGTCAGATTCTACCGAAACGGCGACCAATCCGTTCACGCAGGAACCGATGGAGACGGCTACTCGTGATCAGCGGCGCGGTGTGACGGTGTCTCTACCATACAGTCGAAATATTTGGACGCGCCAGTCGCAGTCGCTCCCACAGACCAACGAGCATTCGGCCAATTGGGGTCGTGGGTTGGGCGCCATATTGCTCCTGGCCTTGAGTTACTTGGGTTACGGGGCTTGGCGGCGGCACTAAACCATTGGCTGGTCGCCAATCAGTGGACAGTAGAATAGAGGACTTGGTGCCAGTCGACAACGACTATCGATCGGGTTTATGAGCCATCGGGACAGGGAAGCAAGCGCTGTGGCTAATTTCCCTTCAAGTTAGCCATCCTCTGCGCATGGTTGGTGAAGCGCCAAACAACTGACGGACTCACGCCCCTAGTCAACGTGTGTTCATCTAAGTCGTGCTCGCCGCCATACCTGACGATTGTGCGTTGACAGGACACCCAATCGACCGAGAACTTCCCCTCAGATTTCGGTTTTCCGATGGGATGATCGCCCAGGTAGTCGTTGTCGACTGGCACCAAGCACAGTGAAAAAACGAGATTGATCCGATGATTTTATCGGGACAATCCCGTTTTTTGACGTTCATGGCGGGTCATCTAGGAGGAGAAAGTTTCGGCCCGATTCTACCGGACAACCGTTACCATTCGGCTGGACTGTAGCGACTAGCGACCTTCAGTCACGCGCGACACGTGAAATTTCTGAACATTTTGTGTTGGCTTCAGTGGGAACGATCGGCACTATGGGCGGATTGGGGCTCATGATACGAAGAACAGTTAATAGCGGAAGTAAACGTTACATTAAAAATGTTTACATAATTCAGCACTTCTGGTGATTTGGTTATTCTTTTTCAGATGTAATGGTCTTATGATATTTTTATACTAGTTAATCTGGTGTGAAATCTTTCCCAGATAATTGGTCTAAATCGTTAAACTAGAACCTGGCCCGCGAATTTTTAGCGGGCCAATTCACGCAGGAAAAAGTTGTTTTGTCAAAAGTTGCGGGTCATTACGAGTCTAAAGAAGAGGGTTTATTCATGACATGGTCTCATTGGCAAGTGCCGCCATTTACTACCAGTGTATTCTTCGTTCTGGGCGTGTTGACGCTCTACTGGGTTTCCTATAATTGGATTATTTCCTGGACCCATACGCATCAGATTAAGGTGGCCGATGATACCATTAACACTTGGTATGGCCTGGCCTATATGATAGTTTTCGTTTTTGGGATACAGTCCTTAATTGTTGGGCAGACCAACGCCTGGGAGTTTATGAACTTTGAGTTGATTGCCATTACGTTCTGTGCGTATTTCCTAAATGTTCGAATTTCTTACTTTTTGCTGTTTCCAATCGTCCTCGTCTACATGGTCTTTGACGGGTCGTTGGGGTATTGGCAATCGTGGGCGCACGCCATTACCCTAATGATATTCTTCGTCCTTTTGAATCTTGCACACACGAGGTCGGAAGGATTCCGGCGCCCCATCGTCTTCTATTTCTTAACGGTGATTCCGTTCGGGGGCCTGTTGTGGTTCTGGATGAAATTAAAGTTCAACTTCTCGTGGTTCACGTTTGGCGAGGAGTGGCTGTACCTCATCATCTTTGAAATCTTGCTCTACATCTACGTGACGATGCTGACGAACGACGCGGAGCTCCGACTACAATTAGCGAAGTTTGCCAGCCACGATGCGTTGACCAAAACCGGTAATTTTGCCGCCTATACCGAGGACATCGAGCGGTTGTTCCAGCAGAGCAGTCGGGAGGGGCGAGCGCTGTCCATGATGATGTTTGACATCGATCATTTCAAAGCCGTCAACGACACCTACGGCCATTCCGTCGGCGATACGGTTTTGCGGGAGGTCGCGGCGACCGTGCAAACGGTGGTGGCCGAAAATGACCCGCACGTCAAGTTCTACCGCACGGGTGGTGAGGAGTTCAACCTGCTCTTCCCGGGGTATGACGTTGCGGCGACCAAGACCATTGTCGACCAGATCTTCACGGCCATTAACCACTTGGAAATTCAATCCGGCGATGACGTGATTCGGCTGTCGGTTTCCGTAGGGGTTTCCGCGATTACCACGGATGATAAGGCGCCCATGGACTTCTACAATCGGGTCGACCGGAATCTCTATTATTCCAAGCGGCACGGCCGGATGCAGATCACGGTGGCCTAATTATTGACTCACTTATAGAAATGACCTTTCTGACACTTTCTCAGAAAGGTTTTATTTTTGACTACTTTTTTCCAGGCGGAGGATTAGGCATAATGAAGCCATGGTTAGCCGCGGTGGTCACTTCCCAGAACCGTCGCGACTAGCTAGGCACTTGCATGACAGCTTCAACCCCTTATCTGTAGAAAGTAACTGTCTCTGAATGGCTGATTCTGCCGATGGAATCAGTCATTTTTGATTAGCCGCTAAAGGTTGAAAGATAGAGATCGACTAAAGCTGTGGTCATTGCGCAATTCATGGCGTTAATATTAGTCGTTTGCAATTTCATAGCGGAAAGCGGTCGCCTTACCGTTCGCCAAATATGGGTTGGATCGCGGTGGGCGGACCGGACCGAGCCTGAGAGGCGGTATCGGCCTCGCTTTGAGCCGATAGCCCACGTCTCAAAGACGCCAGTTCCCTAAGTGGCCTAAACACCACTAAGGGAACTTCCACGGCTGAACCCATATTTGGCTCACTCACGGCTGCGAGAGTGCTGGCCAGCAACCAGCGGCTTAATCCCACGTAACAACCGGTTTGTCGATAAACGTTGGTATTACTGATAAACACCATCCCGCCGGAGATCGTCAGGGGTGGAGCCAGCTGTGTCCCCCATAGCAGGCAGAACCCCTGGCAGGCGCAGGCCTCTGGTTTCACTAATTTTAGTGGACAAAACGCCGCCATTACGGGAAACAATGAGCTTTATTCAATTAGGGATTCTGTCAATGATGGAGGCCATCAGCCTGATAGCGGGTTAACCACAAGTTTGGAGTCCAACGTCTGACCGTTGGTACGCCCTGGATTTAATTGATCAGCTCTAAATAAAAAAACCCGTCAGACCTGACGGGATCGAATCGATTTCTTCTATTCTGCGGTAAGCCGCTGCATCAGCGTCACATCGTTTAAGATATCCTGCAGGGTAATCTTGGCCATCTTGGCCTCGGCCGCCGCCTGAATTTCACTATAGTAGTGACTCAGGACGGTCGGCATAGTTTGGCCAATTGGACATTTCTGCGACGTATGCGTGTCGACCTTGAGTAGCGGGGCTTGACCGGGCAAAGTCGCGTAAACATCGCGTAGCGTGATCTCGGCCGGATCGGTCGCCAGGGCCAGTTGGGTTGGCCCGTGGGTCGGCGCGAGTAAGTGACTACGCTTCAAGTTCGCCATAATCTTACGAATGAGGCTGGGGGACGTTTCGAGACTACTGGCCATTTCCTGACTGGTAATCTTCTTGCCCTTGAAATAAGCAATGTAGACGAGTACGTGAATGGTATCACTGAATTGCGTGTTCGCCATCCGGGGGGCCACCTCCTTTAATATTCTGTATCTTATTTTATAACAGTTTTATATAAAAGTCAGTTAAAAAATCCTAAATAATTAAATTTGTTGTATTTAAACAAAAGGATTGACATTCAGTCCCAAAGTCCTTATGATTAAACTGTACTTAAAAATAATACAAAAATTAATCGGGGGGTCTGTACTATGGCAGCAATTACGATTTTTGGTAAGGGAAACATGGGTCAAGCAATCGGTGACGTGTTCACGCAAGGTGGCAATCAGGTCAACTTTATTGATTCCAAGGATACCGTTGAGAATCTTGGTGAAATTGTGGTATTGGCGGTGCCGTACAATGCCGCATTAAGCATTGCCAAGGCGAACCAAGCCGCTTTAGCCGGTAAGGTTGTCGTGGATATCACGAACCCACTGAACTTTGATACTTGGGACGAATTGGTCGTTCCTGCCGACAGTTCCGCCGCGGCTCAGATTGCCGCTGCCTTACCTGATTCTAAGGTCATCAAGGCCTTCAACACGACCTTTGCCGCAACGTTGAAGAGTCGTCAGGTTGGCGACCAACAGACAACGGTGATGGCTGCCGGTGACGACGACGCCGCTAAGCAAACGTTAGCCGCTGCCTTAACCGATAGTGGCGTGGCCTTCGTCGATGCGGGCTCCCTGAAGCGGGCGCGTGAACTGGAAAGCTTTGGCTTCTTGCAAATGACCTTGGCCGCCAACGAAAAGATTGGCTGGACCGGTGGTTTTGCGGTCGAAAAGTAAGGGCAATTAAAGATTAAATTGACGGGCGTTACGCCCTGAAAATTGGGGAAGGGTCTTGTAATGGCAATCGCCGTTCAAGACTTTTTAGTCCAAAAGAAAAGCGTCAAGTTCCGGATAGTCGGAGCTTGGCGCTTTTGTCATTCAGCGGAGATTAGTCAATCACAACCAGGGACTTGATGGCTTTCCGGTCGGTCATGGCTTGGTAAGCCTCTTCAATGTTAGCCAAGGTGAATTGTTGGTTGAAGACCTTGCCGGGGTGAATGTCGCCATCCAGCACAGCTTTTAAGAGCACCTGCTTGTCGTAAGTGGTGACGGAAGCGGGACCACCGGCGATAATCGTGTTGGTGTAGAACGAGGTGGTCATATCCATCTTCGGTTCGTGAGGCAGGCCAACTCGGCCCACGATGGCACCCGGACGGGCAACCTTCATCGCCGTATCGTTGGACAATTCCGTACCGACACATTCGAGAACGGCATCCGCACCGGCACCGTTGGTTAAGTCCTTCACTTCGGCTACGGCTTCGTCGCCCCGTTCGGAGACGATATCGGTGGCGCCAAATTCAAGGGCCAGCTTTTGCCGATCGGCGTGACGGCTCATGGCAATGATCCGCTTAGCACCGCGCATTTGAGCGGCAATGACCCCGCACAGACCCACGGCACCGTCGCCGACAACGACGACGGTGTCTCCGGTCTTGACGTTAGCCACGCGAGCGGCGTGGTAGCCCGTCGCCATGACATCGGCCAGGCTCAATAGGGAATTTAACATGGCGTCGCTGTAGTCTTCGGGTTGGCCAGGAATCTTGACCAGGGCCCATTCGCCGTGTTGGAATCGAATGTATTCGGACTGAACACCACTACTGAAGTTATCGGTGTGGTTCTGGCAAACGCCGTCAAATCCGGCCCGGCAAGCGGCGCAGTGGCCACAACCGTGGGTGAATGGGGCGATGACAAAGTCGCCGGGTTTAACCGTGGTGATGTCATTTCCGACTTCTTCAACGATCCCGATGGCTTCGTGACCGGAGTTTTCGGAATGCGCCGCCTTGTCTTCTAATCCGCGGAAAGCCCACAGGTCGGACCCACAGACACAGGTCCGAACGACGTGGATAATCACGTCATCGCTGGCTTGAATCGTGGGTTTTTGAATATCTTCAACTTCAACTTTTCCAGGTTCCATAAAAATAGTAGACTTCATCTTTTGGCCTCCTAGGCTTTAATACAAAAAGTTTAAGCGTTTACACAACGTTTGTAAAGAAACGTTACTTTGGTGGGGAACCGCTGACCCCCATTTAGTTTAGCCCCATGATGGGGACTTTGTCTAATACCTATGGACTATTGGAAGCCATACGGGTTAGGCATGGAAATATACATAAGACCGCTTAGTTAAGCCGTCGCCGGCCAATTCTCCCGCAACAACCGAATCATTGGGGCCACGACCGTCTGATTAGTCGGTAAGTAAGCCGCATAGACCGGCATGTGCGCCGACTGATCGCGGATGGGTAGGCGGACGGTATTGGTCTTCGATGTATTCGTGGTGAGTAGTGGATCAAGGAATGAAAAGTTACTGTTGAAATATGGAAAGTCGGTGTACGCGCTGATTTCGCGAAAGGCTTCGCGCTGGTCCTGGTAGAGAAACTTGGCGCCCGGAATTGCCCGTTGAATGATGTCACGCCACGGACCAATGTCAGCAATGACCAGAAAACTCAGGTCCTTTAACTCGGCAAAACGAATATCAGCTTGATTGGCTTGGTACATGAACTGGTTTAGATTGACCGCGAGATTTTCGGTCCCCAGGAACTGAGTGGTGATATCTGGAGCAGTCGGCGCCTGGGACGTCAGAATTAAGGTGTAATCGCGATCCTGTAGTTTTTGAGTCAAGTCCTGATCCGTCAATAAATCCGCGGTAATCGTCGTTTGGACCGGCAATTGCGGCCGTAGGTGCTGTAGGAGCATGAGTGGTCCGGGGAGCGTGCTGCCAATGGTGAGGTGGTGTTGACTGCGCTCGAAGTTTTGGACCTTCTTAATCGCTTGGTGTTGTGCCTGCAGGAGCGCCGCCGCTTCCTGGGCAGCCAATTTACCGGTCGGTGTCAGCGTGATCCGGTTGGGCTGGCGGTCAAAGAGCCGCACACCCCAGTCGGCCTCCAGCTTCTGCATGCCACGGGTCACGGTGGGTTGGGTCACGTTGAGCTGGGCTGCCGTCTTGGCCAACGTTCCGGTCCGGGCAAAGGTCGTTAATTCCTCTAATAAATAATTATCGAGCATCCTAGAACCGCCTCCCTTAAAGTATACGTTAGTCGTATACTAGCATGAATAACTGGTAATTTTCAAGCGGGCCTTTCGCGGTTATAGTAGAGTCATTCAAGTTAAGAAAGGAACGATGATTTTATGGCAACCATACCAACGATTACGTTAAACAATGGCGTTGAAATGCCGCAACTGGGATTTGGCGTGTTCCAAGTCCCGGATCTAGCCGAGTGTGCGGCCGCCGTGACCACGGCGCTACAGGCCGGCTACCGGCTACTCGACACCGCGACCGCCTATCAGAATGAAGAGGCCGTGGGTCGCGGCATCAAGGCCAGTGGGGTTGCGCGCGACGAAATCTTTGTGACCTCGAAGCTGTGGGTCTCGGACTTCACCTACGAACGCGCCCAGCGGGGAATTGACGCCTCGCTTCAACGGCTGGGCCTGGACTATCTGGACCTTTACCTGTTGCATCAGCCCTACGGCGATACGATGGGGGCTTGGCGGGCCTTGGAAGAAGCGCACCAGGCCGGTAAGATTCGGGCCATTGGGGTGTCGAACTTCTATGCCGATCAATTGAAGAATCTCGAACTGACCATGACCGTCAAGCCCGTTATCAATCAGATTGAAGTTAACCCGTGGTATCAACAACCTAGCGAGGTCGCCTTCAATCAGAGTGAGGACGTGCGGGTTGAGGCCTGGGCGCCATTTGCGGAGGGAAAGCAGGGTATCTTCACCAACACCACGCTCCAACAGATTGCGCAGGCTCACGGGAAGACGACCGGACAGGTGATTCTTCGCTGGTTACTCCAACGCGGCATTACCGTCATTCCCAAGTCCGTCCACCGCGAACGGATCCGCGAGAACCAAGACGTCTTTGACTTCACGCTGACCCCGGCGGAAATGCAGACGATTGCGGGCTTGGACCAGGGAAAGAGCCAGTTCTTCGACCACCGCGATCCCGTCACCATCGAACAGATTTTTGGCGCAAGCTTAAAGGATTTAAAGTAAAGGAGTAGATAATAGATGACTACACCAACGATTAAATTAAACGATGGCCGGGCCATTCCGGCAATTGGCTTTGGGACCTTTCAGATTCCCAATGATGGGTCCACCTATGATGCCGTCAGCGAGGCCTTACGGGTCGGTTACCGCCACATCGATACGGCCGTAGCGTACTTCAACGAGGCCGAGGTCGGTCGCGCCATTAAAGATAGTGGGATTCCCCGTGACCAGATTTGGGTGACCAGTAAGTTGTGGCTTCAAGATTACGGCTACGAACCTGCGCAACGGGCCATCGACTTGTCGCTTGAGAAACTAGGGCTAGACTATCTGGACCTCTACCTCATTCACCAACCTTACGGCGACGTGCCCGGTGCTTGGCGGGCAATGGAAGACGCCCAACGTGCCGGCAAGTTAAAGTCGATTGGGGTCTCCAACATGACGCCGAAGATCTGGCAACACTTTGTGCCCCAATTCGACGTCATGCCGGCCGTTAACCAGGTCGAATTTAACCCGTACTTCCAGCAAAAGGCGATCCGGAAATTAATGGCGCCTGGCGATGTGAAGCTGGAAGCCTGGGCACCACTGGGACAAGGCAATCAAGTCCTCTTGCAGGAACCGGTCGTCACGCGGTTGGCGGCCAAGTACGGTAAGGACGCCGGGCAAATTATTCTGCGATTTGAACATCAGCTCGGCATCATCGTCTTTCCGAAGTCGGTCCATGCCGCGCGGATCAAGAGTAACTTGGCTATCTTCGACTTTGAATTGACCGCCGATGAGATGGCGGCCTTAACCGCCTTGGATCAGGGTAAGGGTCGGCATGATCCCGATGCTCCGGGTGTTCAGGAGATGCTATTAAATGCGTTCGACGTACACGCGGCGGACTAGGTCAACGTGAAAGTAAATAGAATTACGGTGGTGTCGGCGGCTCGTCGGCACCATTTTTAGGTTTAAGGCGACCGCAACCAAAGGAAAACGATAAACGCAGTTAATTTCCAGTCGGATTTGCTATAATTAGTGAGAATGGTTATGAAACTGTGGAGGGAAACATGAAAAGTAAGGATTTTAACTTAAAAATTCCGGCGAACATTGGCGAACAGCTCAAGCTCGATGCCGATACGCCGGTCAAATTGGTGGTAAAACGCGACCGCTTAGTCGTAGAATTCGCGGAATCGCGGCGGCGAATCTTTCAAAATCGGCTCATGTGGTGGCCGGTGATTGCCGCCTTCATCGTCAGCGTGGGGTACTACATCTTCTGTCGCTGGCAGGGGATTCGCCACCTCAAACTGTCCGGGGATAATTCACTGGCGACCGGGCTGATCGTGACCGGGGTGGTCATGGGGACGCTCCTGTTTGCCATCTTTTTTATTCGTGATCGGAATAATCCGCAGAATCACTTTACGAAGAATATTTATTGGCGAAACTTTCCGGTGATCGTGCTGTCCTTCGCGTTGATTCTCGCCCTCATCCTGGTCGGGAGCATGTGGCTACTGGGGATGCTATTTAACGGCGCCAGTTTTGACCGCATCACCGCCAGCATGATTATCTTTGTCTTCGGCGTCTTTATTAATTTAGCCATGATTTACTTCGCCCAGGCCGTGGACGCCGGTGTCTTGTCGACCGTCCTGACGCTGGTCATCATCAGTGGGGTGGTCATTTCCATGGCCGTCAATAACGAACGCTACTGGTGGCAACACAACCTGAGTTTTCTGGGGACGAGTCACGCCTCCAGCGGTTGGCAGTTCAACGCCACGCTAATCTTCTCGGCGCTTCTCATGATTGCCCTGATTGACTACCTCTTCGTGAGTCTTCAGGAATATTACCCGGGGTCACGCCGCCTGATTGTTCTGCGAATCTTGTTGACGCTGACGGCCATCAACCTGGGATTGGTGGGGGTCTTTCCCAACAATATTTCCTCACACCTGTTACATGATCAGGTCGCCAGTTTCCTGATTTACTGCGTGCTGGCCCTGATTATCGGTGTCCGGTGGTTGTTGCCGCAGATTACGAAAGAATTTCTGTACCTATCCTATGGTGTGGGGGCCGCGTTGTTCGTGGCCGAAGTCCTCTTCCGCGGGATCGGCTACTTCTCCCTGACGGCCTTTGAAATGGTGGCCTTCGTGATGGCCTTTGGCTGGTTACTGATGCTGCTGGACCGGATCGAATCCTTAATCAATGTCGGGACGGAGAGTATCATTTCATTAGAAGAATAAACGTTAGGCGGTGCCGGTGGGGCCGCCTTTTTAGGTGGCGCGATGGGTGATCACCGTCATGTTTTCGGGCATGGCCCGGACCTTGGCCGCCGCGTGATCGGCGTTGATCTGTTTGACAATCTCGCTTAGCGTGGTGGTCTTGGTCTGGTCCTGGCGGAAGGAGTGAACGATCATACTATCGTACAGCACGTGTTGATCGGTTAAGCGAAACCAATTGGGCGCCAGATTCTTGGCGTTATCTTGAATGTGTTGATCGGGCCAGACGAGGGACTTGGTCTGACCGTTACGTTGGTAGTTTTCGACCTGCCAGCCCAGCTTGAAGTCCGAGACCTCTTGCCAACGCTGGAGCTTAGCATGCTTGATGGCAAAGTAGATAATGGCGCTGTAGGTGAGTTTTCGCTGATGTTTGAGCTCACTAACGGTCAACTTGGGAGTGGGCCGCTTGCGAGTCGAGCTGGCGGTCGTGGGGGTACTGGCTTGCGAATGGTTCGGCGTCAAGCGAGGGAGCATTAGCAGGCCGACGCCCAGTAACAGGATGACGAGGCCGAGGCTAAACATTTTTTTCATGGCAATCAGTCCTTTGCATCATTTTGAGATAAAAAAAGACAGCTAAACACACTTGAGGTTTAACTGTCTGGGTCAGAAATTCAGTATGTAATTAAAACTGCCGTTAAGCAGATTCGCTGGTTTAGTACCAGTGATGACTTTGCCAGAACTTCTTGGCTTTGGTCCATGAACCGTAACGGCCACTGACGTAACGGTTAGCGGTCTTTTCCTGGTTGGCTGGTGAGTAGTCACCGTGCAAGTAGGACTTCAGAAGTTGGTAACGACCGTAACATTTGCCGTTACGTGCCGTGTAATTGTAGCCAGATTCGCGCTTAGCGATCCAGTTCTTCGCTGCTTTTTGTTTTTTAGAAAGGCCAGCGTTAATCTTAGCAATCTTCTTCGCTTGACTCGCGGATACTCGGGATGAGGCTTGGGCAGTCGTAGTCTGTTCAGGAACTAAGCTTGACGTAACGTCGGTCACCATGCCGAATGAAAAGCCAAATAAAAGTAAAAGTGAAGCAAATTTAATTGTAAGTTTTGATTTCGACATTTTTTTAATCTATCCAATCTGTTTTCTTAATACTTAACAGCATACCTGAGAAGTATTGCAATTTAGTTACTGTGTAGTTAAAAGGCTGTCACATTTGATTGCAGATTGTTGCAAATTCATTTATCCAGCGCTTTCAAACGTATAACGCAGAGCCTAAATCCAGATTGGTGGGCATTTGGGTCGCTAATTACCCGCAAGTATTGATTAATTGATGACCAAATTTTCTGTGGTGCAAGTCAGTGGTTGATGAAGCCAAAATACAAGATGACGATGGCGCCTAAAACGATCCGGTACCAGCCGAATAGCTTAAAGTCGTTGTGGCGAATGTAGTTCAGTAAGAACTTAATGGCGAGGTAGGCGACCACGAAGGAGACGATGACACCGGTCAGCAGGACCAAAATTTGACTGCCGGTAAAGCTGTTGCCGTGGAGAAAGTATTTGAGAATTTTGAGTAACGAGGCGCCAAACATGGTCGGAATGGCCAGGAAAAAGGAAAATTCGGTCGCCACGAAACGGGAGGTGCCGATCAGGATGGCCCCGAGAATGGTCGCTCCGGAGCGCGACGTACCGGGAACCATCGACAAAATCTGAAAGACGCCGATAAAGAGGGCGACCGTCACGGGAAGCTGGTTAAGGTCGTTGAAATGGGCCGTCTGATGCCGATTGTAGGTCTCGATCACGATGAAGAGGATGCCGTAGACAATCAGCGTGGTGGCAATTACCTGCCAACTGGTCAGGTGAGCCTCCATCCAGTCGTTGAGTGGCAGGCCCACGATGACCGAAGGCAAAACGGCGAGGATCACTTTGAACCACAGCGTCCACGTTTGATGGCGCTCGAGTCGATCCTTGCTGGGGGCCCAAGGGTTAAGTTTATTGAAATAGAGGACGACCACGGCGAGAATCGCGCCGAGCTGAATGACCACCATGAACATATTGATAAAGGCTGTCGGTTCCTGTAGTTTGACGAATTCGTCGGCCAGGTAGAGGTGACCGGTGGAACTAATGGGTAAGAATTCCGTGATCCCCTCGATAATCCCGAGGATGGCGGCTTTTAGAATGTCTAACACGTTAAGACCCCTTTGATTGTAGTTGGCAAGGCTGGTAGCTTCCAGCATACAGGCATGATGTAAAGGCAACGTGTGGATTACGTAAAAATTCTGTAAAATGAAAAGGTGACGTCTTCCTTTCAGAAGTCGTCACCTTGATGTGCAGGTTGTTTAGTTATTTTCCGAGGCCAAGCCGGTCAATGCCGCGAGCTTGCGGTAGGCAAAGGTCGCACCCAGGAAGAAGCAGGCGGCCAGGGTTGCCGCGATGGGTAAGGTGTGAAACATATTGGCGGGTAGGACCAGCGCCAGAAGGGGGAAGGCGTAGGCGGCCGGTAGCTTGATGCGCAAGAGCTGCAGGAACACGAATACCGACGGGAGCGTCACCAGCGTGGCCAGCAGCCATGAGCCAATGACTAGGTGAACCAGCACGCCGATGGTCGCCGCGCCACCCAAGGCGATGATGTGTTTGAGCGCGAGTTTCCCGCTGTAACTGCTCTTCTGTGAGACTTCAAAGAAGACGACGAGTACCGGCGGAATCCCGGCCATCTGAGGATAACCGGCGAGCCAAACGGCCCCGATCCAGATGGCGGCGGCCAACACGAAGCCCAGCATGTGCTGGTAGTGAAGGGGTTGGCCCGCGGGTTGCCCCTTGTAGTGGCCCTGTAAAAGCACGCCCACCATCAGCGTCAGGGTAAAGGCGAAGATGGCAAGGATAAAGGACCAGTGTGTGGCGTTGATGATAATAGGTAGCAGGCCGGTCGCAAAGGACGGGGCCAGCGTTGAGCGCAGCACGTTGAGGAGTAACAGAATGAACAGCAGCGTGATCCCCACTTTTTCCGGATAGCTGATGGGCAATTGATTGACGACGAAGCCAATCACCGCGGTGCCGGAAGGGGCGAGAAAGATTTTAAAGGGTTGACTGACCCAGGTGGGATTGTGATAAATCCACATCCCCGCCGTCAGCGCACCAATTTCGGGTAGAATAATTTCATAATCGTTGAGCCAAGTGGCGATGCCAACCATCGTCAGGACGAGGGCGAAGCCGATAAAGTAGTCGCGGACGTCACGTTTCGTAAGTGCCATGGGGCACCTCCTTGTTGTTTTTTTAAAATTACCTGAAACACGGCAAAAACGATTGTAACACGTTTCAATAAAATATTCAGGTCTGAAAAGCCATTGAAAACGGTGTCATTAGGCGCTTGCCATGACTAATTTTTAGGTTGAAGCGTCCGCCCAGTAGGGTATACTGAAAACAACACTAAAATGGAGACAACTATCAGGAGGCAACATGATTTCTTTAAAATCAACACGCGAAATTCAGGGCATGCAGGCAGCCGGCGATATTCTCGCTGGATTGTTTCACGCCCTGAGCGATTACATCAAGCCGGGGATAACGACCTGGGATATTGACCACTTCTCTTACCAGTACATTGTTGACCACGATGCGACGCCGGGCGAATTGAACTTCGAGGGCTATCAGTACTCGACCTGTGTGAGCGTCAACGCGGTTATCTGTCATGGTTGTCCCAGCAAGGACGTCCTGATCAAGGCCGGCGATCTCATCAAGGTGGATACCGTCATCGACTACCATGGCTACTTGAGCGATGCCTGCCACGCCTTTGTAGCGGGTCAGCCTTCCGCGGAAGTTCAGAAATTAATGGACGTCACGCTGAAGGCACTGTATTTGGGCATTGACCAGGCCGTTGTCGGCAATCGAATCGGCGATATTGGCTTTGCCATTCAGGATTACGCCGAGAACCAGATGGGGTACGGCGTGGTGCGCGACTACATTGGTCACGGCATCGGCCCGACCATGCACGAAGATCCCGACGTCCCGCACTACGGCAAGGCCGGTCACGGCACGCGACTGAAGGCGGGGATGACGATTACCATCGAACCCATGATTAATGTGGGCGATTGGGGTTGTAGCGCGCCGGCCGATGATGGCTGGACCATTTCAACGATTGACGGGAGCCTGAGCTGCCAATACGAGCACACCATCGTGATTACGACGGATGGGCCGAAGATTCTGACGTCATTTGACCATGAGCTGGATGCACCCTATTTATTGAAATAACCGTAAATGACTAAAGGGTGAAAGTAGAATAACCACGCTGATTCCCGTGACGGCGGTGTTCTGTCCACTAAAATTAGTGAAACCAGGAACCTGCACCTGCCAGGACTTACGCAAGGGTCTAGGATGTTTTGTCCTAGGCCTTTTGGTGGATAAAGGTCGATGTTTAGGCGCCGATTCGGCCAGCCACGCTTGACAACGCCATGAATTTCCCGTAGTGTGAAACGCAGCTTAACAGAAAGGGGTGACCATCCATGACGCTACAAACGCTAATGGCCTGCGTCCCCGCAGACGGTCAAGGACGTTTTTCCTCAAAGTAAATTCTAAGGAGAAATATGATGAAAAACGTCCGTCCATCGGTCCCCTCATTGGGATTGATGATTACACTCGTGGGATTTCCACAAATCAGCGAGTCAATCTTTACCCCGGTGTTACCGCAACTACGCCGGGCCTTTGCGGTGAGCGCCAATCAAGTGCAGCTCACCATGAGTACCTACTTTGTCGCCTTTGCTCTGGGTGTCCTGATGTGGGGGCAGCTGGCCGATAGGTGGGGTCGACGACCGGCCATGCTAGCCGGCATCGTCGTTTATTTGTTGGGAAATGTTGGCTTATTGCTGAGCCCGCAGTTTCTCACCTTACTGGGGTGGCGATTGGTCCAAGCACTCGGCGCGAGTGCCGGGTCAGTGGTGACCCAGACGATCATGCGCGAAAGCTTTAGCGGCGTGAGTGGCGCAAAGATTTTTGCCAAAACGAGTGCCGCGATGGCCCTGGCTCCGGCCTTGGGTCCCTTGATTGGTGGGATCATGCAAACCTACTTTGGCTACCGCAGCGTCTTCGCCACCCTGGTCACCATGGCCGTGGCGGTGGGGCTGTACGCTCTGAGTCGGCTACCCGAAACGCAGACTAGCCGACCACCCCGACTTCGTCAGTGGCGCGTCGTTCGCCGCCTATTGACCGATCCCGTTGTCTGGGGCTACGGGCTACTCATTGGCGGTATTAATGGCGTCTTGTTCAGCTATTACGCCGAGGCGCCGTTTATCTTCATGACCCATTTTGGCTATTCGGCCGTCCGATACGGTTGGCTGGGCTTGGTCTTGGCCGGTGCTAGTCTCCTCGGCGCCTTGTTGGTCAATCGGTTCCTGAACGTTTGGACGCCGGAGCAAGTCGCCCTCGGGGGTCTCGTCTTCAGTAGCTTGGCGAGTGCTGGCCTGGTGGCGGCCGCCTATTGGCAGCAGGCAACGCTGATGATTGTCAGCATTTTTCTAACGTTCCTCGGTCTTAACGTGACCTTACCCAACGCCTTGAATCGCGCGCTAGTGGGGTATGAGACGATCATGGGGAGTGCGAGTGGTTGGTTTAGCCTCGGCTACTACCTGCTGGTCAGCGCGCTGACGTATGGGATGAGCTGGCTGCATAACGGAATGGTTCAGACCCTGCCGTGGTATATGGCGGGATTGAGCTGCGGGATGTTGGTGATTTTTGTCTTACTCGTGCGCTCGCGGCGGCGTGAAAATCAGGAAAGCCTGTGCTTCACTGAGAATGATTAGTTTAGCGCTCAGTGCGAACCGCCTAATTAAATCGTAAAATAAAAACCGATCTCATCGCTGAGGTCGGTTTTCTTGTGAGCTTATTCGTGGATATGCGCCTTAACCAATTCGAAAATTTCAAAGATATGTTCGTCGGCCAGGGTGTACTTGATAAATTTACCATCGCGTTCGCCCACCACCAAGCCGGCCTGACGGAGGGTCTTGAGTTGATGGGAGACGGCCGATTGGGAAACGTCCATGACCGCCGTAATCTCGCTGACGGTCCGGCTACTTTGGTACAGTAGCGAGAGAATCTGATAGCGCGTGGCATCGCCGAACGTCTTGAAGAGGTCGACGCTTTTTTGAATTTCCGCGGTTGTCGGGAGCTGTGTCTGTTGTTTTTCCATATTCATCACCATGGCTTTCATTTTACCATAAAAGGCCGCCGTGAGTTTGTCCACTTTGACAGTTGACACCAGGATTAGATATGTTATGATGAAGCCATACATATGAGCGAACATTCATATAAACGGTGATTCATTTTTAGTCTGGGAGGCGAGTACGATGCGGGAATATTTAAAATTAGCGGAAACCAAACGTAACTTAGCCATGATTCTGGGGAGCATCAGTCTACTACTCATCGCCACTTTCGTACCTTTTGTGAAAGCGGTTACAATTGGGCTATACCTGTTGGCCTATCTGTTAGTGGGTGGCCCGATCTTAGTGGCGGCCGTTCGTGACTTATTTACGGGGAAACTCTTCGGGGAGGCGTTTTTGATGACGGTGGCCACGGTCGGCGCGCTCGCCATCCGACAATACCCCGAGGCCGTAGCGGTCATGCTCTTTTACCGCATCGGCGAGTTCTTCCAAGACTCCGCCGTTAGCAAGTCGAAGCGCTCGATTACGGACCTCCTGAAGATTCGGCCCGATTACGCCAATCTCGTGGTCAACGGTCATACCCAGCAGATCGCCCCAGATCAGGTTCGGGTCGGCGATACGCTTATCGTCCGGCCGGGAGAAAAGATTCCCGCCGATGGGACCGTTACGAGTGGGGAAACGTATCTGGATACCAAGGCGTTGACCGGTGAAACCAAGCCGGCTTTGGTCGGCGTGGGGGACCAGGCCTTGAGTGGGACCATCGTCAGCAATGGCGTGATTGAACTTCGGGTAGAAAAGGCCTACGCGGATTCGACCGTGGCCAAGATTTTAGAATTGGTGCAGGATGCCACGACGAAGAAGACCAAGACGGAGAATTTTATTACCAAATTCGCGCGGGTCTACACACCGGTAGTCGTTGGCATGGCCGCCTTACTGGCCATTGTGCCGCCGGTTTTCTTCGGCCAACCCTTCAACGATTGGCTGTACCGGGCGCTGATCTTCTTAGTCATCTCCTGTCCGTGTGCGTTGGTCATTTCCGTTCCGTTGAGTTATTTTGGCGGGATTGGTGCGGCGTCGCGGGCCGGCGTACTGATTAAAGGTAGCAATTATTTGGAAGCCTTGAATCAAGTCAAGACGGTCGCCTTTGACAAGACCGGGACGTTGACGCGGGGTGAATTTGCCGTAGTCAATGTCGCTCCGGTTACGCTGAGCAAGTCGGCGTTAATCCAATTGGCGGCTACGGCCGAAGTTGCCTCGCCCCATCCCATCGCTAAGTCAATCGTGGCCTTGGCCGGACTGTCGGCCGATTCGCAGCAGTCCGCAGAGGAATTGGTCGGTCTGGGCGTCAAAGCCAGCAGTGACGGGCAACCCCTGTACGTGGGCAACGCCAAGCTGATGCGCCAGGTTGGCGTCACACAAGACCTGCCGCAGAGTACCACAGGGACCATGGTTTACGTGGCGCTAGCCGGTCAGTACCAGGGGGCCATTGAGGTCGCCGATGCGATCAAAGAAGCCACGATTCCCGCGCTGGCGGCCCTGAAGCAGACGGGCGTCCGGCAAACGGTCATGTTGACCGGGGACAATCGTCAGGTCGGCCAAGCCGTGGGCGATCAGATTAAGATTGACGCGGTTAAGGCGGAATTGTTGCCGCAGGATAAGGTGGCCGAAATGGGGAAGCTTAAGGCCGACCTCGGGGCCAAGGAAAAACTGGCCTTCGTGGGCGATGGTCTCAACGACACGCCGGTGTTGGCCAGTGCCGATGTCGGGATTGCCATGGGGGCCTTGGGTTCCGATGCTGCCATCGAATCGGCGGACATTGTCTTGATGAACGATGATCCGCTGGCGATTCCCCGGACGATGACCATTGCCAAACAAACCAAGCAAATTGTGTGGGAGAATATTATCTTTGCTCTGGGGATTAAGCTGTTGTTCCTGACGCTGGCCGCCCTAGGTATTACGACCATGTGGTGGGCCGTTTTCTCCGACGTGGGGGTCACGCTAATCGCTGTGCTCAACACGTTACGCCTGTTGCTGATTGGCCGTCAGGATCGCCCGCAGAAGGTGCAGAAGACGTTGGCTAAGGTCAGTGGGTAAGTTGAATTTAAGTTGAATACAGGAAACGCCGTAAGACCAACTTGGTTTTACGGCGTTTTTTATGTTGTCGGGGCACAGTTAATTAACCAAAAATCAGTTAAGTTCGTTTATCGTATATTTTCCTTGGCTTTTCCCGGTCACTCTGGTATAGTTCTTCTTGTAAAGACCGATATTATTGTTTATAGTTATTTTAATGTTCGCATTTAGGAGGAACCCATTGTGGATAAGTTCTTTAAGCTTAAGGAGTCAGGCACCACCGTTGGCACCGAGATTGGCGCCGGCGTGACGACCTTCTTCGCGATGTCTTACATTCTGTTCGTTAATCCGCAAATTCTGGGCCAGACAGGGATGCCGCAACAGGCCGTCTTTCTGGCCACGATTATCGCCTCGGTGGCGGGAACCTTGGTCATGGGGCTGTTTGCCAACGTGCCGTATGCCCTGGCTCCCGGGATGGGGCTGAACGCCTTCTTCACTTATACCGTGGTGATGGGACTCGGCTTCACCTGGCAACAGGCCCTGGCGTTGGTCTTCTTTTGTGGAATCATTAACATTATCATCACGGTCACTAAGATTCGGAAGATGCTGATTTCGGCGATTCCGGTTAATCTCCAGCTCGCGATTAGTGGTGGGATTGGTGCGTTTATCGCCTACGTGGGATTGAAGAATGGGAACTTTCTCAATTTCACCAGTGACGCCAGCAGCTTACTGACGGTTAACGGCAAGGCCTTCAATGCCACGCAGGAAACGTTTCGGCATGGGATCAGTTCCGTGGTCACCAACGGGAGCATCACGCCGGCCTTGGCCGTGTTCAATTCGCCAGCGCTGATTCTCGCGGTGATTGGGTTGGTCATAACCGTGATTTTTAAGGTTCGTAAGGTACCGGGCGCTCTGTTAATTGGAATTTTGACGACCACCGTGATCGGTATTCCGATGGGCGTGACGAACCTACATCTGGCCAGCGATTATTCGATTGGCGCCTCCATTCACGAGTTGGGGACGACCTTCCTAGCGGCATTTTCCGCCGAGGGGATGGGGTCGTTATTCTCCCAGCACAACCGCGTGATTCTGGTTCTGATGACGATTCTTTCGTTCAGTCTGTCCGACACGTTTGACTCCCTGGGAACTTTCATCGGAACGGGACGTCAGACTGGAATCTTCTCCGGGAAACGGGAGCTCGAACTGGAGGCCCAGCCCGGATTCAAGTCGAAGCTAGACAAGGCTCTCTTCGCGGATTCGATTGCGACCGGGGTGGGATCGATCTTCGGGACCTCGAACCTGACGACCTACGTTGAAAGTTCGGCGGGGATTGGCGCCGGTGGTCGAACGGGGCTGACCAGCGTGGTCGTTTCCGTGCTGTTCCTGCTGAGTTCGTTGGCATCGCCGCTATTGTCGATTATCCCGACGGCGGCAATTGCCCCATCGCTGATTCTGGTCGGCATTATGATGATGAGTTCCTTCAGCCAGATTCCGTGGCACGACTTTGGGGAGGCCATTCCGGCGTTCATGACGGCCTTCATCATGGCGTTTGCCTACAACATTACCTATGGGATTGCTGCGGGGTTCATCTTCTACTGCCTGGTCAAGACGGTGGAAGGCAAGGCGAGAGAGGTTCACGGTTTGATTTGGATCGTGTCGGCACTGTTCGTGATTAACTTCGCCGTGTTGGCCTTTGTTTAGGCGCACTTTCGATAGTTGATGGTGATTTAGAAAATGCTGCGTGCCGCCGCAGAAACTGTTGAAGTTGCGAATGGCCGCAGAGATAGTCAATTTATCAGGGTATGTTGGGAGCAGATCGGTGTTGGCCGATCTGCTCCTTTTATTTCGAGATGAGAATAGAGTAGGATTTGTTAACTTGAGAAGATGTTGTTTATTTGAACTATAATTAGCTGAACATAGCACGGTGATTTTGAAGTTGTTCGTTCATCCGGTTAACGTTTAAATGCCGATTAGGTTCAAAAATACCGGTCGCAGAGTGGTTCGGCGCACCCTGAGTGATGAAATTTTAAGGGAAGCGTGCTACACTCAAAACAACTAATGACCGAAAGGGTGACGACCATGCCACAGGCAGATGTACTATTAGTGATTGACGTTCAGACCGGATTGAATCAGGCCGCAGGTTACGCGGAGCTGGTTGACCGAATCAATGAGCGCCTCGATATTTATCATGATGAGGAACGGCCGGTAATCTTTATGCAGCATACCGATGACGAGTTGCCGTATGGTAGCGATGCCTGGCGGCTGGATTCGCGCTTACACCGACAACCGGAGGATACCGTCTTCCTCAAATATCATTCGGATTCCTTCTACGAGACGGGGCTGGCCGAACGGCTACGGCATATTTCGGCGGAGAGTGTCGAAATTTGTGGACTCCAGACGGAATATTGTGTAGATACGGCCTTTCGGGTGGGGCATGACCGGGGCTTTGACATGATTACCATTTCTGGAATGAGCACGACCTTCGACACACCAGAATTGCCAGCAGCGGTAATTCGGCGGCATCACGAAGGAATTTGGAATGGGAGTTTTGCGACCGTTTATCAAGCCGTTGAATAACTAGTCTTTGAAATCAATTGGTGTATAATTTAGTTATGCACAATTGACTAAAATAGCGACCTGGTCACGCGACCGGGAATCAATCGCTATTCTTTAGAAGGGGCGTTTTCAATGACAACCATTTACGATTTTTCGGAGACCGAGATGAGCGGTCGAACCATTGATTTTGAGGCTTACCGCGGCAAGGTCGTACTCATCGTCAACACGGCCAGCAAGTGTGGCCTAGCGCCGCAGCTTGAAGGAATTGAAGCCCTGTACAAGCGGTACCATGAGCAAGGCTTAGAGGTGCTGGGCTTACCGTCCAATCAGTTTCACCAGGAACTCGATTCGGATGAAGCCACTAGTGACTTTTGTCAAATGCACTACGGGGTCACGTTTCCCATGACCAAGCAGGTGCGCGTCAACGGCGAGGCCGAAGATCCTCTGTTCACGTATCTCAAGGCAACCGCCGGGCACGGTCGGATTAAGTGGAACTTCACGAAGTTCTTGATTGGGCGGGATGGCCAACTGATTGACCGTTTTGCGCCAATTACCAAGCCGGAGGCCCTTGAGGCCCCAATCGTTCAAGCGTTGGAAGCGAAGTAAATTAAAGGTTGAAAGTAGAATTAACGCGCTGCTTCCCGTAACAATCGTGTTCTGTTCACTAAAATTAGTGAAACCAGGAGCCTGCGTCTGTCAGGAATTCCGCCTGCTATGGGGGACACCTCCAGCCTGGGAAGCGGGCTTCCGGTTCGCTTGGAAGCCTTGTAAAACCCACAAGTCTTCCAAGTCGCCCCACGCTGTAAGCTGAGAAAGAACCTCAGCTAACACCGTCGACACAGCTGGCTCCATCCCTGGCGATCTCCGGCGGGCATGATTTCTATCTTTCAACCTTTAAAAGTAAATCAAAAAGGTGTTGATGACCAGCTAGAAGCCGGCGATCAACACCTTTTTTGGTGCACTAAAGTTTTAAGCTAGCGCCATTTGCTTTAAAAAATCAGGCCCTAGCCGTCGTGGTGAGTTTCGTTCGGTTGAGGAGCAGGGAACTAGCCACCACGGAAAAGGAGCTAAAGGCCATACCTAAGCCGGCCAATTCGGGGCTTAGTATGAGGCCGATACCGGCGAAAATGCCGGCGGCCACCGGAATGCCCAGCGTATTGTAGATGAAGGCCCAGAAGAGGTTGAGCTTGATGCGGCTGAAGGTCTTCTGGCTGAGCTCGAGGGCCCGAACGACATCGAGCAGGTCGTTTTTGACCAGCACAATGCCGCCGGACTCGATGGCAATATCGGTGCCAGAGCCCATGGCAATCCCCACGTCGGCGGTCGTCAGTGCGGGGGCATCGTTAATCCCATCGCCGACGAAGGCCACGGGCCCCGTTGCCTGCAGGCGTTCTACGGCGGCCGCCTTATCGGCTGGGAGCACGTCACTAATGACCTCGTCGATGCCGACCTGATCGGCCACGGCTTGGGCCACGCGGGCGTTATCACCGGTCAGCATGACCGTCCGTAGCCCGCGGTCCTTTAACGCGGCAATCGCCGTGGCGGAGCTGGGCTTCGGCGCATCTTGAATGGCGATTAGCCCCACGATTTGGTCGCCCAAACCAACCAGAACGACTGTCTTGGCCGCGGCCTGAAGGTGGTCCATCTGCTGCTGAATAGTGGTGGTTAAGTGAAAGTCACTCAGCAGTTTAGCGTTACCGATGACCGCGCGTTGGCCATCAACAGTGGCCTGAACGCCCTTACCCTGTCGCGCTTGAAAGTCGGTGACAGACGCGGGGGTTAGGCCATCTGCCCGTGCGGCGGTTAAGATGGCCGCGGCTAGGGGATGTTCCGAAGCGGCTTCCAGATTGGCCGCCAGTTGGAGGACTTGCGAGCGGTTCCCCACCACGTCCGTTACCCGAGGTTGACCGGCGGTGATGGTCCCAGTCTTGTCGAAGACCACCGTCTTAATGCGGTTGGCCATTTCCAAAACCTCACCATTCTTGATCAGAATCCCTAGCTTGGCACTGCGCCCCGTTCCCACCATCAGGGCAGTGGGTGTGGCGATCCCCAGGGCACAGGGACAGGCGATGATGACAACGGAAACGGCGAATAACATGGCGTTGACCAGACTGGCGCCCAGCAGAACGTACCAGACGGTAAAGGTTAGAATTGCCGCAATTAACACGGCGGGTACGAAGATGTCGGCCACGCGGTCCACGGTCTTTTGAATCGGGGCGTGGCTGGTCTGCGCCTTCTTCACCATCTCAACGATCTGGGCCAGTAGCGTATCGTCGCCGACCTTGCTGGCCCGAAAAAGAAAGGTGCCGGTACCGTTGATGGTCGCGCCGATGACCGCGTCGCCCGGCTTCTTGGTGACGGGCATGCTTTCGCCGGTCACCATGGACTCGTCAAGCGTTGAGGTTCCCTCGGTGATGGTGCCATCCACGGGAATCTTTTGCCCGGGCTTCACGCGGATGAGGTCGCCCACAACCACTGCGCTTAAAGGAACGCGGACGGTTTGACCGTCACGAATGACTTCGGCCTCCTTGGCCTGTAGGTTCACCAACTTTTCCACGGCACTAGACGCCGAGTGTTTCATCTTCTCTTCGAAATATTGGCCCAGTAGGATAAAGGTAATGACGAAAGCGGCACTTTCAAAGAAGACCGCCCTGCCGGTTAGCATGGCGTAGACGCTGTACAGGTAGGCCGTGGCCGTACCGATGGCCACCAGCGTATCCATGTTGGCGTGGTGATGGCGGAAGGCGGCCCAGGCACTTTGAATGAAGGGTCCCGCGGAGATGACCATCACGCCGGTCGTCAGCAAGAACATCGTCCAGTTCCCACCGGGCAACATGAAGCCAAACGGTTTGGCCAGCATCTCCACCAGCATGGGAAGCGATAGGACTAGAGAAACGATGAAGCGGTTCTTAATGCTCATGGTTCGACGACCACCTTTCCGTGAACCATGGCCATGCCGCAACTAAAGGGATGTTCACCGGCCACCGTGGTATCGATCGCAATGGTTTGGGGATCGCCCAAGGGCAGGTCGGCTAAAAGGTTTTGGTCGGGGAATTGGACCTGGTCCAGACAGCCGGCCGCGCTAACGCGGTTGAACGTCACTGTTGCGGGAATCCCTTGCTTGAGGGTGACGGTGCTGGGATGGTAGCCACCGTCGACGATGATTTCAACATTCTGAGTTTGGGTTGATTTTGTCATGAGAGAACCTCCAATTGGTTTATTTAATCCGTTATTTGACGATGACCTTGCCGTGGAACATATTCATTCCGCAGGCGTAGTCGTATTCACCAGGCCGGCTAGTGTCGATAGTGACCGCGTGATTTTCACCCTTGGGTAGGAATTCGTTGATTCCCAGGTCGGGAAAGACCACCTGTTCCAGACAGGTCGAGGGGTCCTTGCGGTTAAAGGTAATCTGGGCGGGCACGCCTTGTTTTAGGACGACGGTGCTGGGCGAATAGCCGCCATCGACGGCGACGTTAACGGCTTGCTTGTCGGCCGTCACTTGGTCGGCGGAAACGGCCGCCGTGGTGTGTTTACCGAAGAACCACCAAGCAATAAAGCCAATCGCCATCGCGGCGATCAGTGTAACCAGAAGTTTAGTCATAATCTATGCCACTCACTTTCTTTTGTGTTTACAAATGTAGTCGATGTAACTAGCTTAATTCTATCGTTTACATTTGTCAACGTAAAATAATGAATTTTGATCAAAAAAAGTCGGCCGTTACCACTGATATTGCGATAACGGCCGACTGGGAGTCGGAAATGGCTGTGGTTGAATGCCCGGGTCTGCTAGGCGTGTTGTCTGTCAGGGCGGGATTTCTAGTGGGGAATGATAGCCAAAGAAGGTTAGCATTAGTTTCGGATGCAGTGGGATTAGCCAGTCGTGGGTTGGGACTGCAATCATAGCCGTGAGTGAAGTGGAATCCAGGCTCAGCCGGGGGATTTAGCGGTATTTTTGGCCGTTAAATCGGTGACTTTGAGACGGTGGCTTTCCGGCTCAAAGCAAGGTTCGAGGCCGCTCTATGGCTCGGACCGGCCTTCCCCAGCGATCCAGTCTAGATTCCGCGAACGGTAAGGCGGCCAGCATGGACTGAACCCCCAAAGCCCTAAACTTCCTGCACCAAGCCATCGAAGAAGCGCTTGAGCGAAGTCTTCCCGCGCGTGCTGCGTTCCCCCTCCAGGTAGAGCATCTCGCTGCGGACATTTTTGTATTCATACAGGGTGTTGGCGTATTCGACCACGATCTCATCGCCCATGTCGTCCAAACAGAGGTGGGCGAGGTTGGTGAGGCCGGTCTTAATGGCCCGACGGACGCGTTGAAAGACAATCTTTTTCTCGCGGTCGTCGATGTGGTAGGCCACGTTGAAGTCAATCTCGCGGAAGCTGAGTTGCTGGTCGAGCATGATTTGGGTGATGGCGAGGATATCTGCGGACCCCGCCTCGGAAGTAATTCCGAGAAAGCGCAGGATCGATAGAATCTTGGCCTTTTGCGCCTGGTGGGGGTCGGCGGCCGGTTGAGTCGTGGTCGCTCCACCAACTAGCGACTGAATATTGTCGAGCTTTGCGGCCATTTGAACGCTTTGGGCGACCTTTTCCACGACCGTTTTGACCTCAATCAGATTGATGGGCTTATCGATAAAGAATTCGATGCCAGCCTGATAGGCTTCGGCCCGCAAGTCGGCGTCCTTGACCTGAGAAATCATGATGAACCGCAACTTAGGGTGGAGCTTCTTGAGTTTTTCGACCAGTTCAATCCCCGACATGCCGGGCATCAGTAGATCCACCAAGACGATGTCGATGTCCAGTAGCATGATATCGGCCAGCGCCTTTTGCGCGGCCGGAGCGGATCCCACCACGCTGTTGGTGGGGTCCTGTTCCAGAATCCGTTGGAGCATCATGGGAATGGCGGGGTCGTCGTCGACAATGTAGAAATTCATTGGGGAGCCTCCTGGGTTAGTCGTTGCTTGTTGAGCGTAATTTCAAAGTTAGTACCTTTACCGGGCGTGGAGTCGACTTGGATATCGCCGTCAAATTGCTCTTGAACGATGATTTTGACGTGGGACAGGCCGATGCCGCGGTAAACGTTTCCCGTGACCTCATCGAACTTGGTGCTAAAACCCGGCTGAAAAATCATGGCCTGGGTGGTCGCGTCCATGCCGCTACCGTTGTCACTCACCGTCATCACGATGTTGGGGCCGGCATCGGCCACGGTAATGCGGATGTGGCCCTTGGACTGGTCCAGTAGGGCGTCGGCACTATTGAAGATGAGGTTGGAGAGGATCGAGACCACGTAGTAGTGGTTGGGGATGACCAGATCCACATGGCTGTGGGTCTCGATCACCACACCACGTTGGTTGTCCTTCAAGGCTTCGCGGATGTAACGGGTGGTGACCTTGAGAATATCGGCCAGCTGCATGGGTGTGGTCTGGTCGTTGCCAAAGTAGCTACCCAAACCACAGATCACGTTTTGATAGTCCTTCTTGATTTCGTGGACGTCGCGAGCAATGGTCAACGCCATCTCCTGTTCGGCAGGCGTGGCGTTGGCGTCCTGGAGGTGTTTGTTCAGCAAATAGGCGTTTTTCATGACGTTTTCAATCTCCGTGATGCTCTTACGCATGAAGTAGACCTCGCTCTTCACCACCGAAGCGACCCAGATAAAGTGGTAGTACTGCTGCTCGTGGTCCTCGTCGCGAATCAGGAGCGTGAAGTGGTGGTAGAGAAAGGCCAGACCACAGCTAATCAGGCTGCGAATCAACGCCGTGACGAAGAGCAATTGGAACAGACGGTAGTGGTAGTCGGTGAAGCCCGTTAAGATGCTGACCTCCAGCAAGTTGGCGAGGTAGTCGCAGACGATGATGGTTAGTAGAAAGGAACTGTTATTGCGTTGACCCTTGCGCCAGTAGATGGCGTAGTAGAGTAATCCGTAGCAGGCATAGAAGGCCATGTCGGCTATCACGTAGCGGACGTTATCGGTACGGCTGACGTCATTGCCGATAAACAGGAGGATTCCCCGGAAGATGGGTGAGGCCACCGCGATGGTCAAGGTGATGTAGATGGGATTCAGGTCGGCGTTGAAATACAAGAAGATGGGGAGCAGCAAGACCGACAACGTCAGGATAAAGCCCGGCGTATAGGCGGAGATATTGACCTGCGAGGCCAGGGCGATACAGGTGGCCGCAATGAGAATGCGGCGGTAGCGTTCATGACTGATGAAGCGAGATGGTTTCAACATTTTTGAAAAACTCCTCATACGGTTGCTGGACGGACGTTAACGGATTGGCGGGTACGGCGCTTAAAATAAATTTTTAAATGATTAGAGCGCGGGTTGAAGTTCCGTGAAGTTTTACGAAACCGATTACATATACTGACATTGTAAATAACAAAGGAGGAATTAACAATGTACAATTTGCGGAATCGGAGTTTTCTCACTTTATTGGACTACACCCCTAAAGAAATGGGTTTCCTGCTCCAGCTTGCTGAAGACCTCAAGAAGGCGAAGTATGCTGGCACGGAACAGCAAAAATTAAAAGGCAAAAACATCGCCTTAATTTTTGAAAAGAATTCAACGCTGACCCGTTGTGCATTCGAGGTGGGGGCCTACGACCAGGGCGCCCACGTGACCTACCTCGGCCCTTCCGGCACCCAGATGGGGAAGAAGGAATCCGCCAAGGACACGGCGCGGGTACTCGGTGGGATGTTTGACGGCATCGAATACCGGGGCTTCTCCCAACGTACGGTGGAAACACTGGCGAAATATTCCGGGGTCCCGGTTTGGAACGGGCTGACCGACGAAGATCACCCCACCCAGGTGCTGGCCGACTTCTTAACGGCGAAGGAAGTGCTCAAGAAGCCTTACGACCAAATCCACTTTACATACGTGGGGGACGGCCGTAACAACGTGGCCAATGCCTTGATGATTGGTGCCGCGATTATGGGGATGACCTACCACCTGGTGTGCCCGAAGGAATTGAACCCGACGCCAGAATTGTTGGCTAAGGTCGACGCCATCGCCGAACAGACTGGTGCCACCATCTTTATTACCGACGATGTGGATGAGGGTGTCAAGGGTTCCGATGTGCTTTACACCGATGTGTGGGTGTCCATGGGCGAACCGGATGAGGTCTGGACGGAACGGATTAAGTTGCTTTCGCCTTACCGGATTACCAGCGAAATGCTGGCAAAGACGGGCAATCCCAACTGTATCTTTGAACACTGCCTGCCATCCTTCCACGATACGGAAACCAAGGTTGGTAAGGAAATCGAGGAGAAATTCGGCCTGACCGAAATGGAAGTCACCGACGAGGTCTTCGAAAGCCCGGCTTCGGTGGTCTTCCAGGAAGCCGAGAACCGGATGCACACCATTAAGGCGGTCATGGTCGCAACCCTGGGCGATTAACGGAGGATAAGCAGATGGCAAAAATCGTTGTTGCCTTGGGCGGAAACGCCCTGGGAAAATCACCGGAAGAGCAGTTATCCCTGGTCAAGCATACGGCCACTTCACTGATTGGACTGGTGGCGGCGGGCCACAAGGTCGTGATTAGCCACGGCAATGGTCCCCAAGTGGGCGCCATTAATCTCGGCATGAACTATGCGGCCGAGCACGGCCAAACGGCGGCCTTTCCTTTCCCGGAATGTGGGGCCATGAGTCAAGGTTATATCGGCTATCACCTCCAACAAAGCCTGCAAAACGAGTTGCATCAGCGGGGAATCACCAAGGACGTGGCGACCGTGGTGACGCAGGTCGAAGTGGACGAGAGCGATCCGGCCTTTCAACATCCGACGAAGCCGGTCGGGGCCTTCTACAGCAAGGAGGATGCCGATCGCATAGTGGCTGAGAAGGGCTACACCTTCGTGGAGGACGCCGGTCGGGGTTACCGCCAGGTCGTGCCCTCACCGCTACCGAAGACCATCATCGAGTTAAAGAGTATTAATGATCTGATTGAAAACGACAACCTGGTCATCGCTGGTGGCGGTGGCGGCGTGCCTGTGGTCCAGACGCCTAGTGGCTTAAAGGGTGTGCCAGCCGTGATTGACAAGGACCGGTCCAGCGCCCTGCTGGCGGCTAACATTGCTGCGGAACAACTGATTATTTTGACGGCGGTTGACGCGGTATACGTCAACTACGGGACACCGGATGAGGATGTCCTGCGGGAGTTAACGACTGCCGATGCGCGGCGATACATCGAGGATGGGCAGTTTGCACCGGGAAGTATGCTACCGAAGATCGAAGCCTGTTTGGACTTTGTGGCTTCGGGTGCCCACCGCACGGCGTTGATTACCTCGCTGGACCGTCTGGATGACGCCCTGGCAGGTAAGGTAGGAACATTGATTAAATAAATCTGGTTGGCCAATCGACCGGATGCCGAGTCCATCGGCAAGAAGCGGCATACACATAGAGCGTGGTCCAAAGGATGTTGGCGTAACACCCGTTCTTTGGGCCACGTTTTGGCATGGCGGTGGGGGAAAACGCCGCCGGAACAGCAGTCAAATAAGCGTTAAGGGGTGACAACATGGATACATCAGCACAACAACCTAAGAAAAAATTCAAGCTACGGATGCCCGGGGCCTTTGTGATCTTATTTATTCTGACGATTGTGGCGGTTATTGCCACGTGGTTGATTCCCGCGGGGTCCTATTCCAAATTGGCGTATGAGTCATCGAGTTCGTCGCTGGTCATCACCAAACCTTCCGGGAAGACGGAAAAGGTGGCGGCTACGCAGGAACAGTTGGACAAGCTTGGCGTGAAGATTCAGATCGGCGAGTTTACGTCCGGCGGTATCACGCAAGCCGTCTCGATTCCCAATACTTATCAACGATTGAAGCAACATCCGGCCGGCTTGGGCGCCATCACCAGTAGTATGGTGCGGGGAACCATCGAGGCCGTGGACATCATGGTCTTCATCTTCGTGTTAGGGGGCCTCATCGGCGTGGTGAAGGCCAGTGGGGCGTTTGAAGCCGGCCTGCTGGCGTTAACCAAGAAGACGAAGGGCCATGAATTCATGTTGATCTTCATGGTCGCCGTACTCATGATTCTCGGGGGCACGTTGTGTGGGATTGAAGAGGAAGCCGTGGCGTTCTATCCCATTCTGGTGCCCATCTTCATCGCGATGGGCTACGACTCCATCGTCTGTGTCGGGGCCATCTTCCTGGCGAGTTCGGTCGGGACCTCGTTTTCCACGATTAATCCGTTCTCCGTGGTGATCGCGTCCAACGCGGCCGGCATCAACTTCACTGAGGGGATTATTTGGCGGATTGCTGGGTTAATTGTGGCGTCCATCTTCGTTATCTGGTACCTACATTGGTACAGTAAGAAGGTCAAGGCCACGCCGGCATTCTCCTACACCTACGAGGACCGCTCGTCCTTTAATAAAATGTGGTCGGTGGCCTCCGGCGATAGCGAAGAGGGCAGCGAATTTACCTTCCGGAAGAAGCTCATCCTGATTCTGTTCGTCGTGACCTTCCCGATCATGGTGTGGGGCGTCATGTCGCAGGGCTGGTGGTTCCCAACCATGGCCTCCTCCTTCCTGGCGTTTGCCATTATTATCATGTTTTTGACGGCAACCGGGAAATATGGGATTGGTGAAAAGGGCGTGGTCGATGCCTTCACCAATGGGTCCGCCAGTCTGGTCGGCGTCTCGTTAATCATCGGGTTAGCGCGCGGAATTAACCTGGTCATGAATGAGGGGTTAATCTCCGATACGATTCTCCATTATTCCTCGACGCTGGTCGCCCACGTGAGCGGTTCGGTCTTCATCCTGATTCTGATGCTAATCTTCTTCGTTCTGGGCTTCATCGTGCCGTCTTCGTCCGGCCTGGCAGTGTTGGCCATGCCAATCTTCGCGCCGCTGGCGGATACGGTAGACATCCCACGATTCGCCGTGGTCACGGCCTACCAGTTCGGGCAGTACGCGATGCTCTTCTTGGCCCCAACCGGTCTGGTGATGGCGACCCTGCAGATGCTGGATATGAAGTATTCCCACTGGTTCAAGTTCGTTTGGCCAGTCGTGGTCTTCGTCCTGGTCTTTGGTGGCGCCATTCTGGTGGCCGAGGTCTTGGTCAGTTAAGCGGTAATGTTGTGAGGCAATGGTCTGCTCCGATTGGTGGCAGGCCATTTTTAGGGAATGAAATCGTCGTGCCGCCGGGGTAACCCGGATAGTTGGCCTGCAGTCGTGGCGCCAGCGCGTGCTATACTAATCTTATGTAAGTAGCGATGAAAGACAAGGAGGTACAGCATGTCACTGACGACTGCGAAGGATTATTTACTGTTAACGGAAAGAATCGATGCCAAACCGGTGCTGCGAACGCGCTTCACCACGCAGGCTTACTTGGTGCTGGCTACGGTGTTAGATCTGATTGACCAGCGTGTTTTGGCGGTGGCTGAGGGCCAGCTACGGATTGCCGATACGGTCAAATTTGACGCGCTACCCCAGTATCTCAATGAATTAAAGGTCCGGCTCCAAACCGACTTGCGGCAGGATACCCGGGTCAAGACCAGCTTAAAAGTGGTGACCAGCTGGAACATTGTCAACGATATTTACGATGGCATCGGCGCCGAGCTGGAAGCGGCCAATTTGGTTAAACGGGTGATCTTTCAGAACAATCTGAAGCCCCACGTTATCTATGAACCGCAGGACGCGAGTCGCCAGCAAGTCCGCACCGACCTGGCGCAACGGGTGACGGCGGGAACGCTCACCCCGACGGACATTAACCTCTGGTTGATTTTGCGTCAACAGGATGCACTGAAATACTTGTTTGCCGACTCGGAGTTGGCGGCGCTGACGACGGCCTTCGACCGACAGACGCGCCAATCTCCAGCGGCGGCGACGGCACAAAGCCTGGTCACCACGGCCGGTGAGATTATTCAGATGAAAAAGTTTGAGATGGACGGCTGGCTAAGCTAGTCGGCCCCATTTCAGGCGTCAACAAAAGCCATTCCAATCGCAACTGGAATGGCTTTTTTGGTGCTCCCGGCATGGACGCTGAACCGTGCCGCTAAGGGAACGCCCACGGCTGAACCCTTATTTGGCGAACTCACGGCTGCAAAGGTGCTGGCCAGTAACCAGTGGCTTAACCCGACGTAACGACTAACTGAGTGACTAACTCAGCTGTTGCTGATAAGCACCATCTCGCCGGAGATCGCCAGGGGTGGAGCCAGCTGTGTCGACGGTGTTAGCTGAGGTTTTTTCTCAGCTTACAGCGTGGGGCGACGTGGGAGACTTGCGGGTTTGGCAAGGCTTCCAAGCGAACCGGAAGCCCGCTTCTCAGGCTGAAGGTGGTCCCCATAGCAGGCGGAATCCCTGGCAGGCGTAGGCAACTGGTATCACCAACTTAATGGGTAGAACACAATCGTTCTGGGAAGCAACACGTTAAGTTTACGTTCAACCTGGTGTTAGCGCTTCAGAAGAACAGGTAGTAGGCGCCGCTTAATCCGATAAAGACGTAGATATAGCGTTTCACCGTCCCGATGTTCAGGTGATTGAGGAGACGGGCCGCAATCGCCGTGCCGAGGATGGCGCCGACCATGCCGACCAGAATATCGGGAATCACGGCCGTGGTGAGAATCCCGTTGGCGACCCGTAGCGTGGTGATGTAAACGATGTCGATGAGGAAGAATGTTTGGATATTGGCGATGTAGTCACCCGTGGACTTGGCAAGCGACAGGAAGTAGAGGGCCATGAGCGGGCCGCCAATGCCGAAGAGGCCGTTGAAAAATCCCGAGATGATCATGAAGATGCCGGCGACGAACCACGGATAGGGTTGGGTACCAGCCCGTTTATTGAATGAAAAATATAGGGACAGCGCAATCAGCAATCCCCCCAGTAGCATCCGCAACAGGTGGACGTCGAGAACCTTGACAAGGTGGACCGACCAGGCGGCCACGCTGGCGTAGACCAGGAAGGGGATGATGATACGCTTGAGGTGAATGTCGTGGCGGTAGCGCAGAACCAATGTTAGGACGCTAGCGGCCATGATCAGAGAGGCCACCCCGGCGCTCTCCGCGATGGGGAGAATGCTGGGCAGAAAAATCATCATCATGATGGCGGCCCCAAAGCCGGTGAGTCCCTGCACCAGACCCGCTAGAAAGCCAAATAGAATGATTAGAAACCAAGTCATGGAAAAAACTCCTTTAAATCTCGTTGCGTCTAGTGTGGAGAATTTCGACGGGAAAGTCAACGACACGCAAGGTATTCGATGAATTTTGCGGTTGGGCTTGCCAAGGCTATCTCGAGATGTTATAGTGTAATAGCAAAATATAACACTAGGGAGGCGGAGCAAGTGAACTTTGACGATAAGGTCCCCATTTATTATCAAATCGAGAATTATATCTATCACGAGATTATCACCGGCACGTTAAAACCGGGCGAGAAATTACCGTCCGTTCGCCAGCTAGCCGTGGACGTCACGGCTAACGTGAACACCGTCCAGCGCGCACTCAGCGAGATGATTGCGGCGGAGATGATTGAATCTAAACGCGGTAGGGGGAATTTCGTAACCATGGACACAACCAAGATTGATCAGCTTAAAGTTAAATTAGTCACGACCCAATTAGAACGGGTCTATGAGCAACTACACGCGTTGAATCTGAGTGACGAGGAAATTGTCACCAGCCTACAACATTACATCCAACAGAGGGGGCAAGCCAAATGACCAATAGTTTAACGATGCAAGGCGTCACCTACAAGCGCGGCATGAAGACCATTCTCCACGACGTTGACCTGACGCTGGCTCCCGGAAAAATTGTGGGCCTACTGGGAACTAACGGTGCCGGGAAGACCACGTTAATGCGCTTGATTACCGGCAGTGCCAAGGGCAAGGGGGCTATCGCGGTGGCGGATCACTCATCCGAAGCCGAAAGAAAACAGCACGTGAGCTTTTCCGAGCAGCTTCGCGGATTCGCCGGAAATGTGAAATTGAACCGGATTGTGGCGTTTTACGAGACCATTTACGGTGACTTCGAGGCCGAACGGTTTGCCGACCTGGCCGACTTTCTGCAGATCGATACCGAGTTAAAGCTGGCCGCCCTGTCCAAGGGAATGAAGGAAAAGCTGGTGATTGCGTTGACGCTGGCTCGGCGCACGGACCTCTACTTACTGGACGAACCCTTCAGTGGGATTGACAGCATGAGTCGCAAGAAGATTATCAACAGCATTATCCAGTGGAAGCCGGAGAACGCCACGATGGTCATCAGCGACCACTACGTTTCCGAGATTGCGCCGATTTTAGATGAAATCGTGGTCGTCAAGGATCAGACGGTCTATGCGCATCGTCAGGCCGATGAGATTCGCGAAGAGTTCCACATCGGCGTTGAGGCATACTACGAGAGCTTGTACGAGAGGGGCAACGACCATGACTAATTTTGGAAAACTATTCAAGGTGTTCAACCGGAGTAAATTTGCAACGGTTAACCAACTGATGCTGATTGAACTGGCGGTGATTGCCGTCAGCCTCATCTGGAACCTGATTTGGGGCAATCTGTCCCAGATGAGCGTGCTGGGCACCGTCAGCGGCTGGTCAGGGCTGGCTTATCTGGTCGGGTTCATCCTGATCGCCCGGCGTGCCGAGAATGCCTTCACGCACGATACTTACCGGTTGATTCCGGCCAAGGACACCACCTTTTATTTGGCCAACCTGGTCTCCTCGTTGGTGATGTTCCTCTACCTAATCGCCTTGCAGGTCATCCTCCACTTAGTGGGGATCGGCATTGCCTGGTCACAGATTAGCCCAGAATTGGACGGGATCATGCGTCTGAGAGATATTAGCAGTGCGGAGCTGGCGAAGGGCATCATGCTGGTCGTCCTCATGGTTCTGGCCCTCTTTATTCTGGCGCTGACGACGATTACCTTGATTCATCTGACCGTCAGTGCAACGAATAGTTTCCTGCCAGCTGCCGGTAAACGGGTGGTGGATGCCATCCTTTACATCGTGGTCATTGTATTGGTGGTTCGTCTGGTCGCCTTCTTCTTTGGCCAAGTCAATCAACTGATGACCACCTTGAACCTGCAGGGGACCACGAATATGGTTCTACCAATTATCGGGATGCTGGTTCTCGCGGCGTTAGAGTCCGTGCTGAACATCTTCTTGATGAAGCGCTGGGTAGAAACGGTCGCCAATTAAAATTAAACGAATGAACTTGCCAAAAAGGGGCCGAGAAATTTTTCTCGGCCCCTTTTAACGACTTGAAATTTAAATGTTTTGCAGCTGTGCCTGAATGGCGGGGATGGCGGCGCCGATGGCAACGGCGTGGTCCACCACCGTTCCGCGCTGGAGATAGCCCGGCGTTTCAGGGAAGACGGAGAGTTGCTTGAGTCGTTGCTTGAGCGCCTTGACGTGGGATTCGTTGAGGTATTTTGTCAGCTCACCGGCAATCACGATAGGGAGGTCGACAAACATGTGAAGGTTGTAAATGGCCTCGGACAGGTAGTTCAGGTACGTTTCGAAGCGGGCCTCGACCGCCGCATCGTGCTGGTGCAGGTCGGCAAAGAAGGTTCCGAGATCCTCGTTGGGTTGGAGCAGGGAGCTAACGGAACAATAGGTTTCGATGCAACCCCGCCGCCCGCAGTAGCAGACCGGCCCGTCCACGGAATTTAAAGTGATATGTTCCATGGTGCCGCTCCGGCCGCTGGGACTCTTGAAGACCTGGCCGTTGATGATAATGGCGGTCCCGATGTGTTCGCTAATGGACAGGAAGATACCGTCGGTCGGTCGGCTGGCGTACTCGGCCACCGCGACACAGTCGGCATCGTGGTAAAAGGTGACGGGAAAGGGCAGATACTGCCCGAAATTATCGGCCTGCATGCCGGTACAGTCCAGAATTTTCCCGTAGAGAATGGTCGTCCCATCGTTAGAGATCAGACCCTGAATGCCCATGCCCACGCCGCTAATCTGGGTCAGGCTGAAGCCCTTCGTTTGAAGAAAGCTCAAGATTTGCTGGCTGAGTGCTTGGGCGTACTGGTCGTCGTTGGCGAAGGGCAGGTTGGTCGTGTGGAGGGCCAGCACCTCGTTACGCAGGTTGAGGACGGTCATCGTCGCAAAACTACGAAAGATTTCGACGCCGACACTCAGGCTGACGTTGGGGTCAATCGCGTAGGCCGTGGCTCGCCGCCCAATCAGAGACTTCAATTGCCCGCTTTTGACGATTAGGTGGCGTTCGGTTAATTTCTGGAGATTGGAACTCACGGTGGGCAGACTCAGGCCCAGGGTATCCGCAATGTCTTGCTTGGAGAGCTTGTCGCTGTTGTACAGCAGGTGGTAAATATCCGAATAGTTAGAATGCTGAATGGCTTGCATATTACTGGTACTCATGATGGGCCCCTTTCTGAATAGACTAGATAGATTCAGTGTAGCACATTCCGACAAAATAGAAAGTGACTTGAGACAATCGTGTAACCGTTATCATTGCCGATCTGTGGTGATTGGTGGTAGCCGTTGGCGGAAACGACAGGCGGGTAAAAGGACCGTCTCACGGCAAAATGTATAAGTGAATATTTCACAAATCCAATTTAATTGGACACAAGCCATTGCGTAAAAGTGTGTCCATAGTAGTAATAACGAAGTGTGATTACATGTGAAATAGATATTTATCCGGTCAACCGGTTGCTTATGTAAGCGATTGCAATTATACTAGTGCAGTAAATTGATTTTATCAAATGAGTTTATAAAATGACTTATACGAATTCTTTGTGAGGTGTTGGAATTGAAGAAATATCTATCCTATGCGTTGGGAACGTTCGGACACGATGCGTTCTATAATACGTTGAGCATTTATTTTATGATGTTTTTGACCAGTCAGTTGTTCACGAACAGTGCGGACGAGAAAATGGTCGGCATTGTCACGACGCTGATCGTGGTGATTCGGGTCGGCGAAATCCTCTTCGATCCCATGATTGGAGGCGTTGTGGACAATACGAATACCCGGTGGGGCAAGTTCCGACCGTGGATTATGGTGGGGTCGGTCGTGGCCTCACTGGGGCTAGTCTTTCTGTTTTCGGACTACTTTGGTCTGGCCTGGAGCAACCCCACAATCTACTTGATTCTGATTGCGGCAACCTTCCTCATCGTGGACGTGTTCTATTCGTTTAGCGATATTGCGCTGTGGTCCTTGCTGCCGGCGGTGAGTTTGGATTCCAAGACACGGACCAAGTTTGGGACGGCCTCGCGGATTGGGTCCACGCTGGGCGCCCAGATTGTTATTGTGATTATTACGCCGGCCATCATGCTCTTTTCTCACTGGATTTCGAAGGTGCCCTTTGGCCAGCAGACGCGAGCCGGGTGGACCGGGTACGTGGTAATTGTCGCCGTGCTCTGTACCGGTGGGGCGCTGATTACCTCGTTGAATTTGAAAGAACAGCATAATGTGATCCGGTCAAACGTCAAGCACACCACGCTTTCCGACATTTTTCGGGCGATAGGGCGTAACCGACAACTCCTGTGGATTGCCGCGTCGTACTTCCTCTTCGCCTTTAGCTATGTGGTCACCAATTCCCTGTTGATGTACTACTTCCGTTACCGGCTGGGCAACGCGGGCGCTTACACCTGGGTAGGGGTCATTACCTGTGTGCTGGGGGTTATCTCGGTGGCTTTGTATCCGGCACTGGAAGCGTTGATTCGCCGCAAGGCCATCTACATCGGGGGGATTGCCTTCATGCTGATTGGCTACGGCCTGTTCTTATTTGCCGGGCAGAACCTGCTGCTGGTCTTACTGGCGGTGTCCTTTTACTTCTTCCCGTACCCGCTGATCTTCTTGGCCACGCTGATGACGATTACCGATAGCGTGGAGTACGGGCAACTGGTCAATGGTGTGCGCAATGAGTCCGTGACCCTGTCGATCCGGCCGCTGATTGATAAGCTGGCCGGCGCCGCTTCCAACGGGATCGTGGGGGTTGTGGCCGTGATGGTCGGCATGACCGGGAACGCCAAGCCTAGCGATATTTCCGCGGCGGGAGTGACCCAGTTCAATCTCTTTATGTTCTACATTCCCATCGTGTTGCTGGTGTTGGCGGCTGTTATCTTCTGGATTAAGGTGACGCTGACCGAGGAAAAACACGCCGAAATCGTTCGCGAGTTGAAGAAACGATTAAAAACAAAATCGCTCGAAAACCAGGAATCTCAAGCGATGCAGCATGATTAAGCACTAATTTTTTGAAGAAAATATGAAAACGTTACCAAAATCTATTGACTTCTGAGATTTGAGGGATTATGCTAAGTCGTGAATTAAAGAAAGTCGTTTTACAAAATACATTTATCTTTTAGGAGGAATTTATCATGGGTATTTTAGATAGAATGCGTCTCGACGGTAAGAAAGCTTATGTCACGGGTGGCGCACAAGGTTTAGGAAAGGCCATGGCAACGGGGTTAGCCGAAGCAGGTGCCGACGTCGCCATCGTAGATATCAACATTGCTAAGGCGCAACAGACGGCCAAGGAAATCGCCGAAGCCACGGGTCAAAAGGCCATCGCCATTAAGACGGACGTGACTGACCCTGAACAAGTTCAACACATGGTCGACACGGTCGTTAAGGAATTGGGTGGCTTGGACGCCGCCTTCAACAACGCCGGGGTTTGCCTGAACGTTCCCGCCGAAGAGATGACCTACGACCAATGGCAAAAAGTGGTCAACTTAAACTTAAACGCCGTCTTCCTTTGCTCAACGGCTGCCGGTCGCTACATGCTTAAGCAAGGGTCCGGGTCCATCGTCAACACGGCGTCCATGTCCGCCCACATCGTTAACCGGCCACAACCGCAATGCTCTTACAACGCCACCAAGGCCGGGGTTATCCAGTTATCCAAGTCCTTAGCCATCGAATGGGCTAAGAAGGGTGTGCGGGTTAACACCATGAGCCCAGGTTACATGGGAACCGATTTAACCCTGAACTCACCTGACCTGAAGCCATTAATCAAGACCTGGAACGACTGGGCACCACTGGGCCGCTTAGGTAAGCCAGAAGAATTACAAGGCATGGCCGTTTACTTAGCTAGTGATACCAGTAGCTTCTCAACGGGTTCCGACTACTTAGTCGATGGGGCCTTCACCGCATGGTAAACCGTTGCGCATAACGCTTGATTAAAGAGGGGAATAACGATGAAATACTTGATTGGTACCGACATTGGGACCTCTGGAACGAAGAGTATCCTGATGGACACGAACGGCAAATTAATTGCCCAGGATTTGGAAGAATACGATGTCTTGACGCCGCGTCCCTTGTGGGCGGAACAGTGGCCGGACGTCTGGCTCAAGGGCGTTAAGGATTCCATTCGCGCGGTCGTTCATGAAAGCGGTGTCGCACCGGCGGACATTAAGGGAATTGGCCTGAGCGGTCTGTACGGTGGTTCCGGGGTGCCAGTGGATGACCACATGAATCCGGTTCGGCCCGACCTGATTTGGATGGACCGGCGTGCCGCCGAGGAAACGACGTGGGTCAAAGAACACGTAGACCTTAAGCGGTTGTCGGAAATCACCGGTAATGACGTGGTTGACCCGTACTACGGGTACACGAAGGTGCTGTGGATTAAGAATCACGAGCCCGAGAACTGGAAGAAGACGGCGATGTTTTTGCCGCCGAATAACTACGCTATCTACAAGCTGACGGGTGAGGTGTCCATTGATTATTCCGCTGCGGGGAATATCGGGGGCTTCTACGACGTCAATACTGGGACCTGGTCTCAGGAAATGATGGACGCCATGGGGGTTCCCATGGACAAGATGCCACAAAAGTTCGTGGACGCGACCGAAATTGCCGGTCGGTTGACGGCGGATGTGGCCGCCGACCTGGGTCTGAATGCCGGCACGCCGGTGATTGCCGGTGGGGTCGACGTGGGGGCCGCGAACATTGGTATGGGCGTCTTCGAACCCGGCCGGTACGTTGCCGCCATCGGGTCTTCCATGAACGCCGCCTTGGTCAGCGACAAGCCAATCAAGGGCAAGGGCCTCATCGTTTGGCCATACCCTTACAAGTCACGCGAGTTGGTCTACAACTTCAGTGGGTCCGCCACGGCGGGGGCCATTACCAAGTGGTTCCGCGATAACTTTGGTGATGCCGAGGTCGCCGTGCACAACCAGGGTGGACCAAACGCCTACGTCACACTGGGCGCGGAAGCCAAGGATGTGCCGGCGGGAAGTCGCGGCCTGGTCGTTCTGCCTTACTTCATGGGCGAACGGGCGCCAATCTGGAATTCCGATGCCAAAGGGATGATCTTCGGATTGTCGCTGGTTCACACCAAGGCCGACCTGTTCCACGCCTTCCAAGAAGCCGTCTGCTATGCGCTCCGTCATAGTATGGAGAGCACGGGTCGCGACCTCGGTGATTACATCGTCATTGCCGGTGGGGTCACGAACTCGCCGGACTGGGTCCAAATGTTTGCCGATGTCACGGGTTATGCGGTGCGGACGCCGGTGGACGATGCCGAAGCCAACCTGGGGGATGTCATGCTGGCCGGACTGGCAACGGATACGTTGACGGTCGACGAGGTTCAGAAGTGGCAGGTCTTGGGCGACAAGGTGGAACCCCGTGCCGAACAACATGCGACCTACAATAAATACTATCAACTGTACCGGAAGCTCTACGATGATTTAGGCGATGATATGCACACCTTATCCTTAATTTCCGGCATCGCAGAATCTTAAAAAAACGGCGACTACCGAACCCGACGAGAGCGGGTGGCGGGGTCACCAACGATGAAGCTTAGTTTTAGTGAATGAAGAGTTCGGGAATTTTATCTCGGACTCTTCATTCAGTTAGGGGGAAATTAGCATGTATCGCATGATCACTAGTGATCTGGACGAAACCTTACTTCGAGCCGACGGAAGCATTTCCGCGGAAAATGTGGCGGCCATCCAACGGGCCACGCGAGCGGGAATCAAGTTCGTGCCCAATACGGGGCGGAGCTTTCTCAGCATCCAGCCCTTGCTCAAGCGCTTAGGGTTGTGGCAACGGTCGGACCAATACGTGATTGCTTACAACGGCGGGGCGGTCGTGGAAAATTCAAACAATCGTGTCTGGCGGCAGTCCCCGATGCCGTATCAGGTCGCGGCCCGTGTTTTCGCGATTCTCCAACGATTCGATGTCGCCATTCACGTGTATACGTTGACTGGCCTAACCATCTACCATCCACGGGCCGATGACCTGGCCTATCTGCGAACGCGAGGGGTGCGGGCAACACCGATGCTGGGCGCATTTGACCAGTTTAAGACGGCCCCCATCATGAAGGTGATTGCCATGAATCCGAGTGAGGCCGTGCGCCAAGCGGCCAAGGTGGCGGTGGTCCAAAACGTTCAGGAGCCGGTGAACTGTACGTTTTCGTCCGGTCGCTACATGGAAGTGAATCCGGTGGGCGTGGACAAGGGTACGGCCACCCTGGCTCTGGGGCGGCACTTAGGAATTACGGCCGCCGAAATCATGGCTATTGGCGATAATGCCAACGATGTTCCCATGCTGACACGCGTGGGGTGTCCGGTGGCGGTGCGCAATGCCACACCGGCCGTTCAGGCCATCGTTAGGCACGTCACCACGGCGGACTTCGAGTGCGGTGTGGCCGAGGCAATTTCCCGGTGGGGGATGTCTTAGCAAGGGGGATCTGCTGAAAATGTCAACCGATACAACTGTAAAGCCGTTAAATAGGGGCTCACGTGGTCGAGTTGGATGGGACAGTTAACCAACTGAACGGGTGACCAGTCGTTCGCGATTCTGGTGAGGCGATGACCGAGTAAGGTGAGACGAGAGGGCCGAATGATTAGCAGAAA
Organism: Levilactobacillus sp. HBUAS70063; assembly: GCF_038374745.1. NCBI lineage: Bacteria > Bacillati > Bacillota > Bacilli > Lactobacillales > Lactobacillaceae > Levilactobacillus > Levilactobacillus sp. HBUAS70063. The sequence goes on from NZ_JBANSM010000002.1 coordinate 156,941, forward strand.
GTGACGACTGGTTCAGACCAATAAGTTACAAATGAAAATAAGTCATCATTTTTACTTGTGAATGTTAAAACTTGTTTTCAAATTAACTTCGGCGATCGCGTTGGAAATTGTGTGTACAATCGGAAAAATATTTTGTGATTTACGGAAGCATTGGGAGTGCTTACTGCCGTGTGGCACAAAGAATTGTTGCTTGTGCACAAATGACGCGGAAGGCATTGTTTTGTGACCCGAAATGCTTTATAGTTAACTTGTGAACAGCTTATCAAAAAGGGGATGTGTTGAATGGCAATTACCATTTCGGTTTTAAAAGAAGCTACTGGTGAAAACCGGGTAGCATTGTCACCGGACGTCGTACGTAAGCTCGTCAAGAACGACTACCAAGTGCTGATCGAACAAGGTGCTGGGGAACGGTCCTTCTATCGTGATGACGCTTACACTAAGGCTGGTGCCAAAGTCGTTGACCGCTCAGAAGCGATTACGCAGGCAACTGTAATCGCCACGATTGCTCAACCAGATGATGCAGCCATTGATCAGATGAAGGCGGGGCAGACACTCATCGGATTACTTGCACCGCTGACGGACACGGAATTTGTGAAGAAGTTGGCCGCAAAGAAGATTAATGCGTTAGCGTTTGAGCTCTTACCACGGACCGTGTCGCGGGCCCAAACGATGGATGTTTTGAGTTCGCAGGCCAGTGTTGCCGGTTATAAGGTTGGGTTGATGGCCGCGGATCATTTCTCACGGTACTTCCCAATGATGATTACCGCTGCCGGGACGGCTAAGCCAGCTAAGGTCTTGGTACTGGGGACCGGGGTTGCCGGACTGCAGGCCATCGGGACCGCTAAACGGTTAGGGGCCATGGTTTCCGGCTACGATATTCGGCCAGCTTCTCGTGGTGAAGTGGAATCGTTAGGGGCAACCTTCCTGACGACCTCCGTTTCCGCGACCGGTGAAGGTGGTTATGCGCGGCAACTGACCAAGGAAGAAACCGCACAACAACAAGCAGAATTGGAAGGATTCATCGCTCAAAACAACGTGATCATTACGACCGCGCAAGTGCCTGGGCGGCGGCCACCACTGCTGGTTACCCAGAAGTCCGTGGACGAAGCTAAGACCGGGACGTTATTTATGGATTTGGCCGCCAGTGACTTAGGCGGTAACGTGGCGGGTTCCAAGCCGGGTGAAACGGTGACGACGCCAAATGGTGCCAAAATCGTGGGTGCTGGCGACATGGCCAGTCAATTACCAGCTTCCGCTTCGGATATGTACGCCAAAAACGTGCAGGCCGTCTTAAATGACCTTAATCAGGATGGCAAACTGGTCTTCGATGTTGATGACGAAGTGGTTGGGGAACTCCTGGCGACCTATGACGGTGAAATTATTAGTAACCGGCTACGGTCGGTCATGGAACTGCCGGAACGTAAGCCAGCAGAACCGGAAGAACCTGAAACGCCGGCTGATGATCAAGACGACGCGAAAGGAGCTGATTAGTGATGAGTGAGGAATTATTTACGAATCTCGCAATCTTTGTCCTGAGTTTATTGGTTGGTTTTGAAGTCATGAGTAAGATTCCAGCAACGTTGCAGACGCCAATGATGTCCGGGGCCAACGCCATTCATGGTGTCGTTGTCGTCGGGGCGTTCGTCATCGCTGCGGAAGCCAACAGCTGGGTATTCTACACCTTGGCCTTCTTCGGTGCCGTCTTTGCTGCGATTAACGTGGCGGGTGGTTATACCGTTACCGATCGGATGTTAGGGATGTTTGACCGCAAGCCAAAAGCCAAGTCAGAGGGGGATGATTCTAAATGAGTACCCTACAAACGATTGCCTCTTTAATTTACTTAATTTCCGCGGTGTGCTACGTCTTGGGTGTGCACATGATGCGTTCTCCAAAGACCGCCCGCAAAGGGAATGGGCTATCCGCCATCGGGATGTTTATGGCCGTTATTATGATTATTATCGAAGTGGTGGCCGATGGTAAGATTACCGCTACAGGTTGGATTGTCCTCATCGCCGGCTTAGCGGTCGGAATCGCATATGGGGTGGTCAAAGCACGGAAGGTGCCAATGACCGATGTCCCACAATTAGTTAGTCTATTCAACGCCGTGGGTGGTGGCGCCGCTGCCGTAATCGGGATTTTCGATTACCTGATGAAGGGTGACGGCGTGGCCCTGAGCCTCGCGTTCTCGATTCCTGTATTTCTTGACGTGATTATCGGGGGGATTACTTTCTCCGGGTCGCTGATTGCGACTGGGAAGCTGTCCGGTAAGGTTCCGGGGAAACCCATTACCTTCCCTGGTGCGAAGATCGTTAACATTATCGTGGTCTTAGGGATGTTAGTTGCCGCTTGGTTCATGCTGGCAACGCCGACGAATATTTGGTTCGTCATCCTTGGTTTGGTCATGGCTCTGATCTTCGGGCTGCTGATGACCTTGCCAATTGGTGGGGCCGATATGCCGGTTGTCGTTTCACTCTTGAACGCCTTCACCGGTTTGGCCGTTGCCTTTGCCGGGTTCGTTATCAATAACCAAGTCTTGATTATTGCCGGGGCCTTAGTTGGGGCCGCCGGGACGATCCTGACGCTGCAAATGGCCGAAGCCATGAACCGTTCAGTTGCCAATATCTTAGCCGGTGGCTTTGGGACTGGCGACAGTGATAGTGGCGGTGCCGGTTCGGATGTGCCTGTCGATGTAAAGGAAACGTCTGCCGATGATATCGGGCTCCAATTGGCCTATGCGCAAAATGTCATGATTGTGCCTGGGTACGGGTTAGCCGCAGCGCAAGCCCAACATGAAGTGGCGGAATTAGCGACGGTTCTGACCGAAAAGGGCATCAACGTTAACTACGCCATTCATCCGGTTGCCGGGCGGATGCCAGGGCATATGAACGTGTTGCTGGCCGATGTTAACGTGCCTTACGATCAGATGAAGCAGTTGGATGATGCCAACCCAATGTTTGAAAGTACCGACGTTTCTCTGGTTATCGGGGCCAACGACGTTACCAACCCACTGGCTCGTGAAAGTGGGAATGAAATTTCCGGGATGCCGATTCTGGATGTCGATAAGTCGAAGTCCGTGGTGGTTATTAAGCGGTCAATGAGTACCGGGTACGCAGGTATCCAAAACCCATTGTTCTCGATGGATAACACGCAGATGTTCTTCTCGGATGCCAAGACTGGGCTGCAAGATATTGTGGCAGCAACCAAGCAGTATTTGGAAGACTAATCTGAAAAGTAAAGATGAGAAAGGTTCGCGAAACGTGCCGAATGGCGGGGCGTTAGCGAACCTTTTTTAGGTCAAAAGACCATCGAAGCTGACGGGAAAGTCGGTGGTAATTGCGTTACTGATTACAGGTTAAGCAGAATTATACGGGACTTTTCTTCAGCTGACAAGCCTAACTGAGATAGCTTCGAAACGGGTAAAAAGGTTCATGATCGGCGCCTTGATTGACGTTGACCATGAACCTTAGCTTGTGAGTGGTTGGGGTTGTTTATAGTATTAAGTGAGGCCGATGAGCATGAGCAAGTGGCCAATGAAATGACGAGACTAAAAAAACCCTCATCAATCCGAGATGAGGGTACCAGTTGATCCATAGGTTGCATCTGGAATGTACAGAGCAACTGGGCAGGTGGGAACCTGCATGACTTAGTGTACGCGACATTGAAGCAAATAGCCAGCCCTATTTAATAATTGGCATTAAATTCTTTTCATGGTAGCATGGGCGTAACCAAATAAATCAGTGGGGTGATGGGCTATGCAAAAGATGCGAACCATGTTGTATGTCGATGATGTCGAGCAAATCGTTCAATTTTGGCAGGATAAGTTGGGGGCCGAGGTGGTCGAGGTGAACGCCTTACCCGATGATTCGGAGAATATTGTGGTCACGGTGGCCCCCAACGTGGAATTATCGTTCTTTGCGAAGTCGTTTATCCGGCAATATTCGCCGGAGGTTCTCGATAACACGCCCTCGCTGATGTTCTATAGTGAGGATTTCACGGCGCTCCACGATCGGCTGACGACCGCCAGCGAGATTGTGGACCATAATGGGACGGCGACCTTTAACTTTCGCGATCCCGAGGGGAATTATTTTGCGGTTAGTCAGGCTAAATAGACCGATTGGGAGAGGTGATCCGGTTGTGGATGCCTCTTTTTTATTTGACGGCTAGCAGCTCTAGAGCCTATCGTGACGGGGATTAACCGGGAGTGGTTTTTAAAATAGTTAGCTTTTAGTTAGTTTTAGTTTACAAAGACTAACTAAAATGCTAATATTAGCCACATCAAGAATACGAGGAGGTTTTTTAAATGACAAACAGGAGTCGAGACTTGTTAAATAGTTTTGGAAAATTACTTCAGAATCGGGCCTTCCTGATGGCCGTGGGACGGCAAGCAGGCATGGGTGGTCATGGCAATGGCGGGCCTGGAAGCGGACGGCGGGGACAAGGGAAGCTACTCAAGGTGCTGGCCCAATCCCCCAACGGGCTGACCAACGCCGAAATTGCCGAAATCTTAGATATTCGCCCGAGCTCGGTGAGTGCCACCATTAATCGTCTGGTTGCGGCGGGATTTGTCGAGCGGATTCCCAGCACGACCGATAAACGGGCGGTGATTGTCCGGCTCAGTGCACAGGGGCAACGGCTCTTTGCACAATACGATGAGCGGATCGATGCCACGGCCGATGACTTATTCGGCGGACTGACCCCGGACGAGCAGGCCCAATTGGAACAGTTATTAACGAAGCTAGCGCACCAACTCAGCGACTTGGACTGGGGCGATTACATGGGGCATATGCCGGGCTGGCCACATCCAGGCATGGGGCGTCATCCCCACTTTTAAATTCTAGGCATACTGGAGGCAAAGAGAAATGGAACGTAGAATGACAGCGCCACGCACCGCGCACAAACGGCCGACTGGCAAATTTGATGCTAAGGGCTTTTTACACTTAATTCGGCAAACCCGACCGAAGTATTGGCAACTGTGGGTGGGGTTGTTTCTTGGCCTCATCGCGACGGGCGCCCAGTTGGCGGTGCCTAAGCTAGCTCAGTCGTTGATTAACGGGCTAGGTCACGCCTTAAATCAACCACTATTGATTGCGGTGGTCGTCCTCTTCATTGTCAGTGCACTGGTGAGCGCCGTATCGGGAGCACTACTCGGCTTCTTTGGAGAAAATGTCGTGGCTCGGTTGCGCGAAACGTTGTGGCATAAGCTGGTTCGGTTGCGGGTCAGTTACTTCGACAACGTGAAAACCGGTGAAATGACGTCGCGCTTGGTTAACGATACCATGCAGATCAAGAACTTACTCGCAAACTCGTTTCCCCAGATGGTGACGTCTTTACTCCAGCTGGTCGGGGCATTGGTGATCATGTTGCTGATGGATTGGCGCATGACGGCTATCATGTTTATCGCGGTGCCGTTGGTCATGCTGGTGATGTTTCCCATCATGCGGCAATCCAGCAAGATTGGTCATCAGCGCCAGGATGCCATGGCAACGTTTAGCGGTGAGACCGACGAGACGTTGGGTGAGATTCGATTGGTTAAGTCATCCAACGCGGAAACCTACGAAACGCGGACCGGAACGGCGCAAATTAAAGATCTCTATCGCATTGGGTTACGCGAGGCGATTTACGATGCTGTTGCGGGTCCCGTGATGACGACCAGTATGCTCGCCGTCTTTGTCGGGGTGTTGGCCTACGCGGCGATTCGGGTCTCCGCGGGAACCATGAGCATGGGGACGATGTTTTCTTTCATGATGTATCTCTTTCAAATCATTGGCCCAGCTGGCACACTGGCCCGGTTCTTTACCGATTTGTCCAAGGCAAACGGTTCTACGGAACGGGTTCGCGATCTGTTGGCAGAACCGGAGGAGGCGTTGACGACCGGGAAGACCCAGTCCGTCAGTGAGGCCACATTGGCGATGGACCACGTTGATTTTGCGTACGAAGACGATGGTCAACCGGTTCTTCACGACGTCAGTTTCGAAGCTAAACCGAATACGGTCGTGGCTTTTGCGGGTCCCTCCGGTGGGGGTAAATCGACCATCTTTGGCTTGTTGGAACGCTACTATCAACCGCAGAGTGGCCGGGTCACGATTGGGGGCGCGGATGTCAACGACCTTAGTCTCAGCGATTGGCGATCACAGATTGGATACGTCAGTCAGGACTCCGCAATTATGGCCGGGACGATTCGCCATAATTTAACGTACGGCGCGGAACAAGTCTATACGGACGAAGAACTATGGCACGTCTTACACTTGGCCTCGGCCGATGGGTTCGTGCGTAAAATGGCGAACGGCCTGGATACGCAGGTGGGGGAGCGTGGCGTTAAGGTCAGTGGGGGCCAACGGCAACGCTTAGCCATTGCCCGGGCCTTTCTCCGGGACCCGAAGATTCTCCTATTGGACGAAGCCACCGCTAGCCTGGACTCCGAGTCGGAAGCCATGGTTCAACAGGCTTTGACAGAGTTGATGAAGGGACGGACCACGCTTATCATTGCCCACCGCTTAAGCACCATCGTCGATGCGGACAACATTTACTTCATCGAAGACGGCCGGGTCAGCGGGCACGGGACGCATCGCGAGTTGATGGCTAGTTTGCCGCTTTACCGGGACTACGTGAAGATTCAATTTAAGAACTAAGTAGCGGCTAAGAAGGGCGGAATCCCTGGCAGGTGTAGGCACCTGGTTTCGCTAATTTTAGTGGTAGAACACCATCGTTACGGGAATTAGCACGTTAAGTCAATTTTTAACCTTCAGTTATTTAAAGTCAGCACAAGGGCCTGGGATGCTTTGTCTCGGGCCCTTGTGCTGACTTTAAATTTTGAGGGATAGGTTACTTAGCTAACTTAACGGCGTGAGCAGTGTACGTAACGTGCCAGCCCTTAGGTAAGCCGTGAACGTGCTTGAATTTGCCGGTGTGGTGCTTATAGGTCATGAGCTTAGCGCCCTTCTTGAGGGAACCCTTGGTTAAGGTTAACGTTCCGTTGAGCTTAGCGGTCTTCTTGACGGCCAATTGACCGGCCCGACTCAGCGTGAGTTGACCTTGCTTGGCTTGTTGGAATTGACCGCGAACACTGACTTTGTTGGTGGTGAGCTTCAAGTTTCCCTTGGTCAGGTTAACGTTTCCTTTTCCGAGGGCCTGTTGGTTCGCAACCTGAAGGGTCCCGCCCCGTAACGTGGTGCCCCCGGTGTAGCGATTAGCACCGCTCAGCGTGAGTTGACCGCTCCCGGTTTTAGTTAATTTACCGGAGCCACTGATGGCGTTGCGCCAGGTATCCTTGGCGTTGAAGGTGCCCTTCTTAGCATTCATATTGACGGTTACGTTGTTCAGAAAAGCCCCATAGCCATTGGCTGCGGAGAAGAGGTCGAGTCGGCCCCAGCCCTCGGTATCGTCCATGCCGGGGTAGCCGGAAGGCATCCCGGTGGTGAAGAGGACGGCCCGGCGTTGCGTCGCGCTTAAGTAAGGTAGTCGGGTTGCCAGTAGGACTTCAGCGCCCTTGGGAACGCGCATGGCTTGGTGCGTATCGCCGGTTTGGTCAAAGCCGTAGGTCATCCGATAGCGGTAATTCTGACGGTTCTTTTCATAGTTTTTGAAGTCGTCTTGTGCAGTGGTGTCCTTGTGTCCTAGCAAATCGGCGGATTGGGCCGCTTTGTAGCCGGCCTTCGCAATCTCTTGGTTGGCTGGATCGTTCAGGACGGCTGCGGCGATGGCCGTACCGGTCATTCGGCCACCTATGACGGCGAGCGGTGAGTGCCGGCCGGCGATGATTCGGTCATAGCCAACTTCGGAGGACCGCGTCACCAATTCTTGGAAACGTTGGGGTAACGCGTAGGCAAAGGCCAGGCCGGAGTCAAAAGCCGCGGTGGTATGACCACTTGGCAGGTCAAAGGAATCCGGTTTGGCGTGGGCCATGATGTTCTTAATGGCCGGTAAAGGTTTGACGGCCGTACTTAGGCGATAAGGCCGCGGCATGGCCACGTAATGTTTAGGCGAGTTGATGCCGGAGTACGGTGAGCCCTCCGCAACGTTGACCAATTTCACCAGATCGCCTAGCTTGGAGTCGGTTGCGGCCCAAGTGACCTTTTTAGGGCTGTAGTTGGCGGGCAAGGGGGCGCTAGGCATTGATAAGTAGTTAGTTTGAGCATCGGCGTTTTGAATGAAGGCCGGTGCGTAGGGTCCTAATCCCGAGATTAAGTTGTAACGAAGGTCGCGGCGATCGGAAAGGTAGGCGCGTTCACTTTCACTGGCGGACCGGTCTTCAGTGACCTTAGCCGATTTGGCGAGGTTGAGATTGATCATGTCCTGATCCACCACTTGGCCGTTGCGCCAGTACTTCGTAAAACCGTTAATGACACCGATCACGGGATCGCTCGTGGGCGTCATATAGGTCATGTTGTCGAGGTTGTGGTGATAGCCATCGACCACGTAGCCGTAGTCCGCTTCGTGGGGCTGTAATAGGGCGGCCACGTTGGGGTGTTTGGCCTTGGCACTAGCGTTGGTAACCGTGGTGACCATGGGCAGCGTGACGGCGACTAAAGAGAGCATGACGGCGGCGCGCTTGGTCCAGGTCCGTTGTCTAATTTTCATGAAAATACCTACCTTTCGAGATTGCCGGTTCGCTTTCATTTTTTGTTACAAACACAGCATACCCGATTTGAATCCAGTTGTCAGCGGGCTTAGGCAAAGTGATACAGGAACCATACCAAATCGATACATGGTGTTCGCTTTTGACCATCCACAACATTAGAATCCCTATAATTATCCGTTTTCATAAACGTTTCAATAAAAAAGGACCGCCTCAATCCGAGACCGTCCAATTACTTAAATCGCTAAATTATTTTCTAGAGTGTCGTTGCCCCAGTCCTCCAACTCGCGCAGGATCTGGTGAAACATTTCACCGTTTGCCGTGAGCCGATAGCTGTAGTCATCCTCGGGCAGAGTCTCCACTAATCCCCATTCCGTCAGGTGTTTCAGGCGAAGCAGGAGATTAAAGGTTGAGATGCCGCGAACGGTGACGCGCAGGTCCATGAAGTCGGTGGGTACCGGCGCGAGTTGGTATAGGATGAGTGCATACCAGCGCTGGTGTAGAATTTCCAGGCCAAGTTCACTGCCGAGATTTAATTGGGTTAAAGCCATGGTTAAAATGGTCCTTTCTGGGATTAAATTTGTAAGAAGTTGAATAAGCGGTAGCCTAGGCGCAGACCAAACGTCTTGTCGGGATTGTCAAAGTCGACATCGATAAGGTCGGTTATCTTTTGCAGACGTTTGGTCAAGCTATTCCGATGCAGGTGGAGCTTGTCCGCGGTGACACTAATCTTACAGTCGTTTTCGAGAAATTCGAAGAGCGTCTTGAATAGTTCGCTGTGGTGGCGTTGATCGTATCTTTGCAGAAATAAAATCTGTGTACACATTGTATTCTTCAGTAGTGGGGCGTTATCGACCTGCGAGAGGATGACGTAAATATTGTATTTTTGCGTGAGATTGACCACCTCTAGGGTCCCGAGTTGCTGGGCGAGCTGGGCAGATTGGTCGCAGATATTGCGAAATTCCGCTGTCTTACTGACGTCCGTGTAGGGTTCGGAAATGAAAAAATAGTGGTGAAAGAACGCCCCGAGTTGCTTGAGCTGGGGTCGCAATTTAGGCAGATCCGGCGCATTAAATAAAAAAATGAGGCGCTGATGGTCCTCGGTCAGCGGGAGTGGTGCCACCAGATCGCGGAGCTGTTGGATAAAAGCAGTTTGATTGGTCGCCCCGGCCTCTGGCGTAGCCGTCACACAAACGAAGGTATCGGCCAGCAAGGGCTGCAGGAGCGTGGTATCCGTCTGGTCCGGTTGCGTGAGTAGCTTGCCCAGTAGGCTGTTGACCTCGCTTTGATTGGGATTCAACGCATAGCGATCGATGAAGCTGTTCAGCACGCGAATGGCGAGTCGAATCTGGTCGAGAGCCACCGGATACCCCTTGGATTGGGATGTGAACAGGTACCAGGTGTTTAACGCCAGGGGATTAATGATGTTGCGGATAAATTCCTGCTGTCCGCGGCGATACAATGGCGCGTTGGTCGTGGCGTCGAGCCAGTCCGTGGGAATTTGAGAGAGCGGCGATTGCCCGCTACTGATGATGTGCCCGGACTGGTCGGCCAAGATGACGGCCTGTTCAAGGTAGGCGGCAATCAACGCCGTGAGCTCATCGATCGTGGCGCATTGGATGGATTTTAACAGTAACTCATCCTTGTTCATGACGGCGGTCCTCCTAACGGTGTGCAAAATACACACTAAAATTTTAAAACGGTAGGCATTATCCACCTTGTTGGGTCAGTGGTGCCGATGGTATAGTAATGCCACGTTGAAAGCATCATATCATGCGATGGGCAAGTTGTCCATAAGGAGGATCGTACATGGAATTTAAAGATGTTTTACAGCATCGGCATGCTGAGCGGTTCTTTACGGACCAGCAGATTGCACCGGCGACTTTACAGGAAATCGTGACGGACGCCAAGCAAGCCCCCTCATGGGCCAATGCGCAGCCGTGGCAGGTGGTCGTGGCAACGGGAAAGACCCTGGCGGAGATTAAACGCGGCCACCTGGAGCGAAGTCAACGGGGTGTCGCCGGCAATACGGATATGCCGGTGGCTCATCGGTCCGAGTGGTCCGCGGCTAGTCGCCAAAACATGGCCACGTTTAATGGCGAGCTAAATCGACATTTGCTGGCGGCCGATGCTCAGGCCACCTATGGTCAGTCGCAGGATCGACTGTTTAACGCGGCCGCCCTGGTTTATTTAGTGCTGCGCGAGCCGGTCAACAGCTGGGCTATCTTTGACTTAGGGGCATTCTCGCAAACGCTGATGTTGAGTGCCACCGATCGCGGGATTCAGTCGATTCCAGCCTATGAGATCATTCGTTACCCGGATGCCTTGCGGAAAATGTTTGGCTTGGATCAGACGTCGCGTTTCATCATGGGAATTGCCCTCGGGTATCGCGACCGGGCGGTTATCAATGACTTTCGTTCTAGTCGCGTGGCGAGCTCGGAATTTCTGACGATTAGGGATTAGGAGGTTATTTAATGAAAATAATGGTAGTTGGGGCCACGGGACGCGTTGGCCAATTGCTCGTTGAACAGCTACGGCGCGCGGGTCACGATGTCTTGGCGGGTTCCCGTCAGCCACAGCGTGGGGATGACCACGCCGTTTTAATGGACCTCCACGACCAGCCGGAGAAGTTAGCGAAGAAGCTTCAAGGCATCGCAGCCGTGTACTTTGTGGCGGGTTCGCGCGGCCACGACCTCTTGCAGACGGATTTGAATGGCGCGGTGAACGTCATGAAAGCTGCCGAAATAGCGGGCGTGCACCGTTTCATTCAGTTGAGCTCCGCCTACGATCTCCAGCCGGAACGGTGGGCGGAGGGGTACCTCAAGGACTTGACCGACTATAACGTGGCCAAATATTTTGCCGATGAGTGGTTGATTCACCGAACGACTCTCGACTATACGATTCTCCAGCCAGGCGTTCTGACCACAGCCCCCGCAACCGGCCGGATCAGCCTAGATGAAGAAACGCTGGGTGAGAATTCCATTACAGACGTGGCTACCGTACTGGCCCGCCTGATTGAAGCTCCCCGGTCGATTGGCCGGGTCATCATGATGAAGAGCGGCCAGACGCCGATCGATACGGCTTTGGCACAGCTATAAGGGATAAAATGAGATAGGAAAAACAACTCAGGCCGGTAGCCGCGCAATTCACACTGCGTGGCTACCGGCCTGTTGACGTTGTGTGCAGGCTGATTGATGGTATTTTTGGAGGGTGACGGCTATTGTGGGGATCGTGATGGAAGACTAGACTATAGGATATCCCTTAATTAACCGTGCCGTTAATTAACTGGCGTATTTGCGGCAGGATTTTCTTATTTAGATTATAATAAGAAAGGGTTGATTAGAGAATATGATTGGAGGAATCTTGATGCAGAAATATACGGCAGAATTTTTGGGCACCTTTATGTTGGTGTTCCTGGGGACCGGGGCGGTGACCGTTGCCGCCGGGAGTACCCTGACGATTGGTCTGGCTTTTGGGTTGGCCATTACGGTGTCGGCATACGCGTTCGGCGGCATTTCGGGTGGTCATTTTAATCCCGCGGTGACGACGGCAATGCTGATTAACCGCCGGATTTCGGGAAAAGATGCACTCTGGTACGTCGTGGCGCAGGTCCTGGGCGCAACCGCAGCTTCAGCTATTATGAAATTATTTGTGAGCGGCTTGGGCCTGGCGACGAATCAGTTGGGCCAGACGGATTTCCCAAAGATTTCCGCGAGCTTGGCCTTCTTGGTTGAGGCGTTGGTCACGTTCCTGTTCCTATTGGTTATTTTAAACGTGACGAGCGACCGACACGGCAATGGCGACTTTGCCGGCGTGACGATTGGGGTGACCTTGGCCTTTCTGATCATCGTTGCCTTAAACCTAACGGGTGGGTCATTGAATCCGGCGCGGTCATTTGGACCGGCCGTCTTTGCCGGTGGAAGCGCACTGTCACACCTTTGGCTCTACATTCTGGCACCGGAAGTTGGCGCAATTCTAGCCGCTTTTGTTGGTCGGATGATGGGGAGTGAAGACTAAGTTTTCAGTTAAAATGGGTTGACCTGATGAGGCCAGCCCATTTTTTTATTTTTGAAGTTCGGCGAGTTTGAACCGTACCATCTTAGCAATCAATTCGGCAGGCAGTGGCTGGTGATAGCTAAATTGAATGGCGCCCTTAGAATATTTGTAGTGGCCCACCGACTCGTCTTCGAACGCGGCAATTGGCGTGTTGGTGGGGTAGAAGCCGAGGTGATTCTTCATGAGTGCGAAGTAAACGATGTCTTTTTCCTGATGAAAGGCGGGCATGCCATAGCTTAAGACCTCGGTGGTGTCTGGCAGTAGTGGCTTTAGGATTCGGTACATAGCGGTTAGCTGGGGCTGTTGCGTTGGCTCGGCCTTTTCGATATAATCGGTAATGACGGTCATGAAAGCGCCTCCTAAAATAAGTAATGGTTTTGCGTTGAGCGTACCATAGTTGACGGCAATTTACTTACATAAAACGTTTTACGTGATCCAAAACCAGCCGATAATGAGGCATCGGCTGGTTGAAGTGACTATTGTGATTGGTGTGACACGACAATTAGGCCGTGGCGCGAACGCCGACCGGAACGGATACGATGAAATTGATAATTCGATCGTAAATTGCCAAGTTTTCAGCGGTAACATCGCGGTCAAAGTCGTGTTCGGCCTGCGCAATCGGGATGAGTTCAGCATCCGGCAGATATTTCGCCGTGTCTTCCGCAGTGGCAAAGGGAACGTCGGGATCATCCGTACTGTGAATGAGCAAAGTCCGTGGCAGGCGTGTGAGGTCCTCGGGGGTTAGGGAGTAAGTGTCCGCGGCCCGCATGCTCGGGAGAAATTGACTGAGCCAAGTCCCGAACTGACGACCAGAAACGTATAGGGGATAACGGTCTTTCATGTCACCGGCAACTAAGGGCTGCCGGTGAATCATGGCCTGGGCGTTCATCGGTAAGACCTTGGGAAAACTATCGTAAAATTCGGCCGGCATCCGGAATTCAGGATAATCCAGACTAGCATAGCCGTACAGGTCAACCAGCCCAACAGCCTCAAACCCGTCGCGCAAAAGAAGATAGCAGAGATAAGCCCCGGCCGAACGTCCCATTAAAGTGATCCGAGACGAACACCACGGTTTGTCCATGACGATGTCTAAGGATTCCCGTAGGACGGGTAAAATCACGTCAAGTTTGACCTCTGGTGCCAGTAAGTAATCAAATGTAACGAGTTGAATTCTCGCGTCGACCAGGCGTTTGATATAATCCAGCGGTAAGTCGTCTCGGTGACCAAATTCCAAGCCACCGCCGTGCAGGTAGAAAACAGTGGCGGATGCCTCGGTATCGGGGGCATATCTGGTTGCGTTAAGGGTGATGTCGTGGTAGGTATTTAAAGGGATTTGTATTTTTTTCATCGTAGCCCGCACTCCTTCTAAAGTTGTAATCGATTACATTGTATCAAATATTCGCTCGGAAAAGTGACAAATGAAAATGTTTTTATGGTCAAAGTGAACAATGCCTCACGAAAAGAAACCGCTTACAATGGGTGGTGATAAATAGTTAACGACTAACTGACAAGCGCTTGGCGTTTGTTGCTGATCAGGATCCTTACTAGTTCGCGCGAACAATCATCTCTGAGGACTTTAGGACTTAGCCATTTATCGAGACTATTCTGCAACGAAGGTGGTTATTACATTCGTAAGGGGTTTTGAAGGTGAAAACGAACGAGTATGAAGTAACTGAGCAGCAAATTGCAACGTTCAAAGAGCGCGGCTACAACGATGACTTACTACCCAAGACCGGAGATAAGCGTAACATGGGAATCGGCAATTTCTTCACGCTATGGATGGGGTCTATTCATAACATTCCCAATTACGCGGCTGTCGGTGGTTTCTTATTCTTGGGACTCTCACCGCTTAACGTCATGATCGCCATATTCTTGAGTGCATTCTTCGTTTCCGCATTCATGGCTATCAACGGGATCGTTGGATCCAAATACGGCATTCCCTTTGCCATGCACCTTCGTTCGGCCTATGGCAACCTCGGTGCAAAGCTACCAGGATTCCTGCGTGGCTGTGTCGCGGCGATTGCCTGGTTTGGGTTACAGACGTATACAGGGTCTCTAGCGTTACTGATCATGATTGGTAAAATTTGGCCGGGATTCCTGGACATTGGGGGATCGACCAAGATTTTAGGAATTAGTATTCCAGGATTAATTTCATTCACGATCTTCTGGATTCTGAATGTCATGGTTGGTTTCGGTGGCGGTAGCATTTTAAATAAATTCACCGCTATCTTGAGTCCGTTAATCTATGTTGTCTTTGGTGGCATGGCGATTTGGGCAATCTGGGGTGCCGGTGGCTTAGGTCCCATCCTGTCCTACCATATCACCGCTACTTCACATGCAAACCCGATTCTGGTTTACTTTATTATTTTCAACTCTGTGATTGCCGTTTGGGCAGCGCCCGGGACAAGTATCGCGGACTTCACGCAAAATGCGAAGTCGACCAAAGCTCAGGCAATTGGTCAAACGTTGGGCCTGTCGGTAGGTTACCTAATCTTTGCGTTCACCAGTGTGGTGATTCTGATTGGGGGCTCGATTCATTACAATATCCAGGAATGGAATGTTTTGAACATTATCGAACGGTGGGACAGCTTACCCGCAATCCTGATTTCGATGGCCGTCTTCTTACTGACCACGATTTCAACGAATGCCACGGGGAATATCATTCCAGCTGGTTACCAGCTAACGGCGTTATTCCCCAAGAAGCTCAATTACAAGAGTGGTGTGATTATCGCTAGTATCATCAGTTTCCTCATCATGCCGTGGAAATTAATGGAAAACTCGGACAGTATCTTTATCTTCCTGAATGGAATCGGTGCTGTCCTGGGACCAGTCGCTGGGGTCATGATTGCCAACTACTTCTTCATTCATTACCGGCATGAAAACCTAGATACGCTGTATATGGATCTGAATACCGGGAATAAAGAGATTCGTTATCATGGCGTCAATAAAGAGGCCTATGTCGCGACAATCTTAGCTCTCATATTGTCACTCAGTGGTCAATTTATTCCAGCCGTAAAAGTTATTTCTGATTTGTCATGGTTTGTTGGATTTATCTCTGCATTCCTGATTTACCTAGGGTTAAAGAAAATGGTGTCGAAAAAAGAACCGGCAACACTTAACCAGAGTTTAAACCAAGATATAAAGGAGGAATAAACATGAGTCATGAATTAGTCATTAAAAATGGATTAGTTATCCTTGAGGGTGGCGAAGTCCACACTGATGTGGCGGTCGACAATGGTAAGATTACGGCCATCGGGCAAAACCTGGATGGAAGTAAGATTGTTGATGCCAAGGGCTTAGTTGTTAGTCCTGGGATGGTTGATGCCCACGTACATATTACCCCAATGGGTGGTGGGTACCGGGATCAATGGGAAGGTTATGTAACCGGAACGGCTTCTTGTGCTAAAGGTGGGGTTACTTCCTTTATGGAAATGCCACTGAACCAAGTGCCGGCAACGGTTGATGGCAAGACCCTTGAAGAAAAGTATTCACACAAAGATGAATTGAAAGTGGATGTTGGCTCATTTGGTGGCTTAGTACCATCTAATTTAAAGGGCGGCATTCAGGAATTGGATGAAGGCGGCGTTGCAGGTTACAAGTGTTTCTTAGCAACCTGTGGGGACCGTTCCATCGACGGCGACTTTGAAAACGTTGATGACTACTCCCTGTATGAAGGGATGAAGCAAATTGCCAAGACGGGTAAGGTCTTAGCCATCCACGCCGAAGACGCCGCAATCACCGACCGTTTAGGCGAGATTGCCAAGGCGGAAGGGAAGACTACGTTGGCTGATTACGTAGACACCCGGCCAGCATTTACCGAAGTCATGGCGATTAAGAAAGCCATCTTCATGGCTAAGCAAACGGGCTGCCGGATTCACATCTGCCACGTGGCTTGCCAAGAAGGGGTTGACGCGGTTATCCAGGGACGTGCCGAAGGTGTTGACGTTACCTGTGAAACCTGTGTTCACTACCTCTACTTTGCCAAGGATGAGCTGGATGCCATTGGTGCCGTTGTTAAGTGCTCACCGCCAATCCGGGAACAAGCACAACAAGATGCTTTGTGGAAACGGGTTGAATCCGGTGCCATTAGCTTCGTCACTTCCGACCACTCACCATGTACACCAGACTTGAAGGATACCGACAATGCCTTCGATGCTTGGGGTGGGATTTCCGGTGTTCAAAACGACGTTGACGTGATGTTCGATGAAGCCGTTCAAAAGCGCGGTATGTCATTGACACATTTCGCACAAATCATTGCTTCGAACCCGGCTGATCGGTACAACTTGGACGACAAGGGCCGGATCAGTGTTGGTAAGGATGCCGACTTCGTTCTGATTAAGCCAAACGCGCCTTACACCTTGAAGGCGGAAGACTTGGAATACCGGAACCAGATCAGCCCATACATCGGCCGTGAAATCGGTGCACAAGTTATGCAAACCGTCTTACGGGGCCAAACGATCTACAGCAAGGAGGCTGGTGTCACGTCAGCATTCCCTGGTAAGTTCATCGAAAAGGCATCAAAGAAGGTTGCACAAACCGTTTAAATTGCACGACAGCCATGAGTTGGCTGACCAAACGACTTGTTTTCGACTTGACTCGAAGCGAGTCGTTTTGTTTTGGCGGGAGTTATGCGGGTGACGACACGGAATAACCAATGTGAAATGCCGTGATAACGCTAAGAAAACGATGGGGTGAGGACGATAATTTTCAAAGCGGCTGGTGAGCGGCACTTAAGTTGAGGGAAATGGTTGGTCGTCTGGTTAATTTTGGCTAAATCTAGTCGAAATGCGACAATTTCACGATTGGATTTGGTCAGAATGACTAATGATGATCGGAATGAAAGCGCATACAATGAGTTTGTAACATAATATGAAGGAGGCAAAGATTATGGAACTCGAAAAAGTTGTTGATGAACGACTTAAGAAATTGTCATCGATTGGTAGCGATCCCACGGGTGGGATGACGCGGTTGCTGTACTCTGATTCTTGGCTAGAAGCTCAGAAGTACGTCAAAGCTCAGATGGAATCTACCGGCATGGCAACCAAGTTCGATGATGTTGGTAATTTATTTGGGCGAATCGAAGGGTCCGAGAAGCCTGAAGAAACCATCATGACGGGTTCACATATTGATACGGTGGTCAATGGCGGGAAGCTTGATGGCCAGTTTGGGGTTGTCGCCTCACTGACCGCTGCTCAGTTCCTACAAGACAAGTACGGCGCACCGAAGCGGTCCTTGGAAGTTATTTCCATGGCCGAAGAAGAAGGTAGCCGGTTCCCAACCGTATTCTGGGGCAGCAAGAACTTTGTCGGGATTGCGAATAACGACGAAGTCAAGGACGTTGCCGATGCTAACGGTAAGAAGTTCGTTGATGAAATGCACCGTCAAGGCTTTGACTTTAGTGAAAAGCAAACGCGACGTGATGACATCAAAGCCTTCGTGGAAGAACATATTGAACAAGGAAGCATCCTCGAAAGAGAACATGAACAAATCGGGGTTGTAAATAGCATTGCCGGTCAGCGGCGGTACGACATTACCTTGAAGGGTGAAGCCAACCATGCCGGAACCACGCCGCTGAGTTACCGTCACGATGCCGTTTATGGCATGGCCAAGATAGTGAATACCGCTTTAGACAAAGCTCATGAAATTGGCGATCCACTGGTTCTGACGTTTGGTAAAGTTGTCCCGAAGCCTAATACGGTTAACGTGGTTCCCGGAGAAGTTCTCTTCACGATGGACTGCCGGCACACCGATGCGGATTACCTGGTTAAGTTCACCACTGAGATTGAGAACATGATGCGTGATGTGGCCAAGCAAATGGGCTTAGACATTAACATCGATCTCTGGATGGATGAAAAGCCCGTTCCAATGAGTCAAAAGATTGTGGACACCATCGAAGGCCAAGCCAAGGCTGGCAATTACAAGTATCGGGTTATGCATAGTGGTGCTGGCCATGATTCTCAAATCATTGCGCCGGTTTATCCAACGGCGATGATCTTCGTGCCAAGCATCAATGGGGTGAGTCACAACCCAGCCGAGAATACCAAGTTTGAAGACTTAGTTGAAGGCGTGAAGTTGATGGCAGATACGCTCTATCAATTGGCTTACAAATAATCTACTTAGAACAAGGCAAAAACTAATCAAAAAAGTTGGGAGACTTGATCATGAGTTACAAAAACAATCGTATGGGTTATCAAAAACAATTATTGGGTTCACGTTCCGTTGTTAAGGCCGGCAACTTCGCTTTAATTCCTAATGACGGCTTGGTTAAGAACAACGTACCAGGTTTTGAAAATGTAGACGTTTCCATCATGGGGACACCACGCTTGGGCGCCCACTTCGTTGATTACATTGCGAGCTTCCAAAAGGGTGGTAAGCACACTGGTTTTGGTGGCGAAGGCATTGAAACGGTGGCTTACGTGGTTTCCGGTAAGCTGAAAGTTTCCGATGGTAAGGAAGAAAATATCCTGACTGACGGTGGATACGCCTACTTCCCTGAAAGTGTCATTATGACCATGGAAAATGCACAGGACGAACCAACCGAAGTCTTCCTGTACAAGAAGCGCTATCAACCAATCGCTGGTCACAAGGCTTACAAGATCGTGGGTAACACGCATGACCGGGCACCACAAGACTACGAAGGCATGACCGACGTTCACCTGTGGGACTTCTTACCAACCGATGACTTAGGCTTCGATATGAACATGCATATCTTGGCCTTCGAACCAGGTGCTAGCCACGCTTACATCGAAACCCACTATCAAGAACACGGCGCATACTTAATCAGTGGTTCTGGGATGTACAACCTGGATAACGGCTGGTACCCAGTTGAAAAGGGTGACTACCTTTACATGGGTTCTTACTCACCACAAGCTGCTTACGCCGTTGGCCGTGGCGAACCATTAGCCTACGTCTACTCCAAAGATGCTAACCGCGACCCAGAAATCTAACACACGACCACACACACTAGACTCGGAGGGACAGCATATGTCAGATTCAGGAATTACGCTAGTTGAAGCGCAAGAATTACAAGATTTAATGATGAATAAGTTTATCGCCGCCGGGTTACCTAAGGAACCTGCTGAAGAAACGGCTCGGCACCTCACCTATGCCGATGCTTGCGGGATCCACTCCCACGGGACCGTTCGAGTAGCTTACTATGCCGAACGGATTGCGAAGGGTGGCGTTAACCTTAACCCAAACATTCAATTTGAAAAGACCGGGACGTCTACCGGGATTGTCCACTGTGACAATGGTATGGGGCAATACGTCTGCAACGAAGCCCTAACCTACGCGATTGATATGGCCAAGGACACCGGGACAGCCGTCGTTGGTGTTGAAAAGACCGGCCACAGTGGGATGCTCTCCTACTACGTTAAGCGAGCCGCCGAAGAGGGCTTGGTTGCCATTGCAATGTGCCAATCCGACCCGATGGTGGTGCCTTACGGTGGTAGTGAAAACTACTTTGGGACCAACCCAATCGCCTTCTCAGCACCACGTTCCAGCGGTGAACCGCTCGTCTTCGATATGGCGACGACCGTTCAAGCTTGGGGGAAAGTTCTGGATGCCCGGTCTAAGAACCGGTCCATTCCGGATACCTGGGCCGTTGATGGCAACGGGGATCCAACCACTAATCCTCACGATGTACGTGGCTTGCTCCCAATCGCCGGACCTAAAGGCTATGGTTTAATGATGCTGGTCGACGTGGTAGCCGGTTCCTTACTCGGCTTACCATTTGGGAAGCACGTTTCCTCAATGTATGCCGATTTGACCGAAAAGCGGAACTTAGGTCAATTCTACATTCTGATTGATCCGAAGAAGTTCACGGACCCTGACGCCTTTGCTAAGCAGGTTCAACAAATGACGGAAGAGCTACACGAGATGAAACCAGCTAAGGGCTTCGATCAAGTTTACCTGCCAGGTGAACGTAGCCAGATTCGCCGGAAGAAAGCGATGAAGGACGGTATCGAAGTGGCTACTGAAATTTACGATTACTTGAAGAGCGATACGGTTCACTTTGATAAGTACAATGGGCAAGGTGCCTTCGCCGAATAAAATCTAAACGAAAGAGAGTTGATAACTATATGCTGCACACAGTGATTGAAAAGAATAGTTATCAGGACTCCATCGTGCTCATGCTGTTGACCAACTATCTGGAAACACTGGATGGCGTCAACAATGTACAAGTCATGATGGGAACCCCTGCTAACAAGGATATCTTTAAGACGGGTGGCCTGGCGACCGATGAATTGGAAGCCGCTACACCTAACGACATGGTCATCGTCCTCGATGTCGACAATGAGGATTTGATCGATGACGTGGTTAAGAAAGCCAAGACTTACTTGGATGAACAATCCAGTGGAAACGACGATGACGCCAGTGGTGAGGAACGGGTTAAGACCTGGGACAAGGCCTTAGAAGTGGCTAAGGATGCGCCCGTTGCCTTAATCTCCGTACCCGGCGTCTACGCCGCTAGCGAAGTCGAAAAAGCCTTGGATGCTGGTAAAAATGTCTTCTGTTTCAGTGACAATGTCACTATCGAAGACGAAGCACGCCTGAAGCAAATGGCTCACGAAAAGGGACTGCTCTTAATGGGACCTGACTGTGGGACTGGGATTGCCAATGGGTTACCCTTAGCCTTTGCTAACCGTGTTCGTAAAGGGAGTATCGGGATTGTTGGTGCTTCCGGAACCGGGATTCAAGAAGTCACGGCTATCATCCACAAGATGGGTGAAGGGGTGACCAACGCCATCGGTACCGGTGGTCGTGATCTGAAGGCCCAAGTTCAAGGTATTACGTTTAAGGATAGTATTGCCTTACTGGATCAAGATCCCGATGTCAAGGTGATTGTGGCCATTTCCAAGCCGCCTGCAAAGGAAGTTCGCGATGATGCCGTTGACCTGTTACGGGCAGCCAAGAAGCCAGTCGTGGCCATCTTCTTAGGTGAGAAGCCGGAAGCCCATGAGAAGGGCCTTTACCGGGCTTACACGCTGGAAGAAACGGCAAAGATTGCGGTTGGCCTGCTCCATGGACAAGAGCCAACCGGGCATGAAGATGTTGCCGTGAAGGTTCCTGATGTCACCTTACAGCCACAGCAGAAGTACATTAAGGGCTACTACTCTGGTGGAACCTTGGCTTATGAAGCCGCGACCTTGATGAACAATACGTTGGGCTTGCATGCTGAGAATGGCGTGGATGGTTCCATCCTGAAGAAGGACGGTTACGAAGTCTTAGACCTCGGGGATGACGTCTTTACACAAGGTCGGCCACACCCGATGATCGATGCTACGAAGCGAAAAGAAATGATGGTTTCGGCCGGTAAGGATCCGGAAACTGCCGCAATTCTCTTAGATATTGTGCTGGGTTACGGGACGACCGACGATATGGCCGGTGACTTGAAGGATACGATCATCAAGGTTAAGGCGGATGCCAAGGCTGAGGGTCGTGAATTACCAGTCATTGCCACGATTGTCGGGACCGACATGGACCCACAAGACTACAGCCAACAACAGAAGACGTTGGAATCTGCCGGCGTTATCCTGTGCGAAAACAACGCTCAGGCGGTTAAGACGGCGTTGGCTATCGTGGGCCATCCAGTAGAGGAAAAACCATTACCAATCCTCCCAGAACAGCCATCGAATGTGAAGATGCCGGCTGTTTCTGACAAGCTGAAGGAAATGCTGACGGCCACACGCTTCTTAAACATTGGTCTGGAAAGCTTTGCGGATGCGATTAACGAAAGTGGCGGAAGCGCTGTCCAATTCGATTGGAAGCCGATCGCCGGTGGGAATGTTGAGCTGCAAAAGGCGCTGCTATTCCTCAGTAAAGTAGATTTGAAAGTAGGGGTGTAATGAATGGTTTATAAAAGTATTGACGAAGCCAATCAGGCGGTAGTCTCAAAAATTATTGCCGGTTCACCATTCCTATTGGATGTTGTCCCTGCAATGGACGTGATTGACGAATTTAAACATGGCAAAGTGTTACTGCATGCCGGTCCACCAATCACTTATGACAAGATGATTGACCCCGTCCAGGGTGCCTGCATCGGTGCCGCCATGTTTGAGGGCTGGGCAGATAACGAAGATGATGCACGCAAGCTCATGGAGAGCGGCGAAGTCACGCTGATTCCTTGTCACCACGTGGATGCGGTTGGTCCAATGGGAGGGATTACCTCAGCGCACATGCCATTAGTCGTTGTCGAGAACCGGACGGATGGCAACCGCGCTTACTGCACGATGAACGAAGGAATTGGTGCGGTTCTGCGGTTCGGTGCCAACGGTCCTGAAGTCATTGACCGGCTGCGTTGGATGCGAGACGTCTTGGGGCCAGTTTTGAGCAAGGCCTTGCAAAAGCGCGAACCACTTAATGTAAACGTTTTAATTGCCAAGGCCATTGCCATGGGTGATGAGTTCCATCAACGGAACATTGCCGCTTCGCTGGCCTTCCTCAAGGAAATGTCCCCAAGCATTGTGGCTTTGGATATTGACCAAAAGGATAAGGAAGACGTCATTCAATTCCTGGCCGATACCGATCAATTCTTCCTGAACATTATGATGGCTTCCGCTAAGTCCGTCATGGATGGCGCCCGTCAGATTCAAGAAGGAACAATCGTAACGGCGATGTGCCGGAACGGTTATGAATTCGGTATTCGGATTGCTGGGATGGGGGACGAATGGTTTACCGGTCCCGTTAACACGCCGCATGGCCTGTACTTCTCTGGCTTCTCCGAAGATGATGCATCTCCCGATATGGGTGACAGTGCTATTACCGAAACGTTTGGGGTGGGGGGCTTTGCCATGATTGCCGCACCAGCCGTCACACGTTTCGTCGGTACCGGTGGTTTCTTCGACGCCTTACACACCAGTGAGGACATGACCGAAATTACCACGGCATCTAATCCGAACTTCCCAATCCCAACCTGGGACTTCCGGGGAATCTCCATCGGAATTGATGCACGAAAAGTTGTCGAAACGGGTATTCTCCCAGTGATTAACACCGGGATTGCCAACAAGAAAGCGGGTCTAGGACAAATCGGAGCTGGGACCGTTAATCCACCGATGGAAGCCTTCGAAAAAGCTGTCCTGGCTTACGCAAAGAAGTTAGGTTTTGAGGAATAAATGCGTGAAGTAGAAGTTCTGGGCGACCATGTACTTCTGGCTCTAGAAGATAGAGAGTGGTATGTTCACAGCATCTTTGAGCACACCTTTAATTTAACAGACAAGCAGCACACGCCGTTGGTGATTCTGACTAGCGACCGCTCAAAACTTTTACCAGGTGGACTCTATCTTCCGCCACGCGATTTTACCGATTTATTGAGTCAAGTTCGAGATACTCGTCGCGTCGAGTTTCACGATGGGGCGTTTTACCTTGAGACCTACCAAGACGCTTGGAAACTCGAGATTACCGAAACCTTCCGGGCGGACTTGCTGACTGAAGGAATTCGCTCGGATCGGCTGGGTTACTTGCTGAATAACTGTCGGAATATTGACCGTCAGACTGGATTTGATCAACCGTTTCAGGATTTCTTGACGATGGAAACGTCGCCCTATCAAAAAGAGACGTCCTGGCTAACAAATGCCGTCACCGTCCAATGGGGAGTCGACTTCTTCATTGGCAGAGGCAGGGGGCTCACCCCATCGGGCGATGACTTCTTGTTAGGCTGGACCCTTATTGATTGGCTCAGTGGCAATCATCAAGAGCTCCGAGCGGCGATTGCGTCACGGATCGAGACGGGCAACTATACCACGGATGTTGGGCGAAGCTACCTATACTATGCTTTGCGACGGCGATTCAGTAGTGCCTTGCTTGGCATTGTTCGCTACCTTAAGGGCAATGAACCGCTGGAAAATTTGGATAATCTCTTGGCACAGGCAATCGATTACGGGAACACTTCCGGAATTGACTGCTTGGCGGGAATTGTGTCAGCGCTCGTTTATAAGCAGGTCAATCTCGACCTTGACTTGAAATATTGATTTGATTTTGAAACGGAAGAAAGGGGGAATCCCAATGGCTAAAAGAGTTGTAATTGCGGTTGGTGGGAATGCTATTCTCCAACCTAAGCAGGATCCAACGTTTGAAGTTCAGATGGAAAACGTGCAAAAGAGTGCGGAACAAATCGCCAAGATCGAAGCCATGGACTATGAAATTGTCTTGACGCATGGTAACGGTCCGCAAGTTGGGAACATTCTCCAACAGAACGAATTGGCTAAGCACACGGTTCCGGCGCTCCCGCTGGATGCATGTAACGGGGAATCGCAAGGATTCATTGGTTATATGCTGGAGCAGAGTTTAAAGAATACGCTACGCAAGAATCAGTCGTCGGCTAACGTTGCAACGTTGCTGACGGAAGTCGAAGTTGATCGAGACGATCCGGCATTTAAGGACCCGAGCAAGCCAATCGGCGTGTTCTATACCCAAGAAGAGGCCGATCAACTAAAGGCTAACAAGGGCTGGATCATGAAGGAAGATGCTGGTCGGGGTTACCGACGGGTCGTTCCTTCACCAATGCCAGCGATGATTCATGGCGTGGATTCGATTAACCACTTGTTGGAACAGAACATCATTGTCATCGCCGGCGGTGGCGGGGGAATTCCCGTTTACCAAGACGAAGATGGCTTACTCCAAGGCTTGGAAGCCGTGATTGATAAGGACCGGACCGGCCGGAAATTGGCGGAACAGGTGAATGCCGATATCTTCATGATTCTGACCGATGTCAGCAACGTCTACATCAACTATGGCAAATCGAACCAAAAGAAACTGGAGAATGTTTGCGTCAAGGAAACCCAGAAGTATCTCGACGACGGTCAATTTGCCGCCGGGAGTATGGGTCCTAAGATTGAAGCAGCGATTGCCTTTGCCAAAACCGGGCGAACGGCTATCATCTGTTCGCTGGATGAAGCCGATTTAGCCTTGCAAGGTAAGGCTGGGACGCGCATCAGCTATACTTAAATCGTTACCAGCATCTAGCTTTAAGATTGATTGATGAAAAGGTTTTTGAACGAATTGCGGTCATCCGCCGACAATGAACTGCCAGGCATCGGGAATGATTTTCCTTGCGATTGTTAGCGGATAACTACTCAAAAGTAACGGCCGAAGCGGAGGCTTTGGACACCACCGTTATGGCGAAGTTGGGTCGAACTATCCTGTGGCATTTGAGCACGATAGCTCGACTTTCGCCGCAATTAATTGTGAATGTTGTTACAACCATACTAGAATTCTGGAGGTCGAACACTATGAGTCATCGTTTAGATGGAAAAGTTGCGATTGTTACCGGAGGAACGTTAGGAATTGGCTTGGCCGTTGCGGACAAGTTCGTTGAAGAAGGCGGCAAGGTCATGATTACCGGACGCCATGCCGATGTTGGGGAAAAGGCTGCCAAGAGCATCGGCGGACCAGATGTCATTCAATTCTTCCAACACGACGCCACCGATGAACAAGGTTGGCTCGATTTATTCGATGCGACCGAAAAAGCTTTTGGCCCCGTAACGACAATCGTGAACAATGCGGGGATGGCCGTTAACAAGAGTATCGAAAATACCACGACGGAAGAGTGGAAACAACAACTGGCCGTTAACCTGGATGGTGTCTTCTATGGGACGCGGTTGGGTATCCAACGGATGAAGAACAAGCATTTAGGCGCGTCAATCATTAACATGTCGTCGATCGAAGGCTTCGTCGGCGACCCTAACTTGGGTGCTTACAACGCTTCCAAGGGTGGCGTCCGGATTATGTCTAAATCGGCCGCTGTCGACTGCGCCTTGAAGGATTATGACGTCCGGGTAAATACCGTGCACCCCGGTTACATCAAGACACCGTTGGTCGATGACTTGCCAGGTGCCGAAGCCGCGATGTCTGACCGGACCAAGACGCCGATGGGCCACATCGGTGAACCCAATGATATTGCTTGGATCTGTGTTTACTTAGCCTCGGACGAATCCAAGTTTGCTACGGGTTCAGAATTTGTGGTTGACGGGGGTTACACTGCCCAATAAACCGGCAGTGCATCGCTTGGTGAAAACGTATACAATAGAGTTGTAAACCCAAATCTTGCAAAAGGAGTGATAGTCATGGCTAGTGTTTTAGTAACTGCAGCAATTCCACAGTCTGCCTTGGCGATTCTGAAAGAGGCCGGACTGGAGATCGATGTCTATACGGGCAGTGGATTAATCACGAAAGAAGAATTGGTTAAACGGATTGCGGGGAAGGATTACTTGATTACCCCACTATCAACGCAGGTTGATCGGGACGTGATCGACGCCGACCCTAACCTCAAGATTATTGCCAACTACGGTGCCGGCTTCAACAATATTGATGCCGCCTATGCTCGGCAAAAGGGAATTCCGGTTACCAATACGCCAGAGGTCTCAACCGTTTCAACAGCTGAAGTCACGACCGGACTGATGATTACGTTAGCGCATCGGATGGTTGAAGGCGATAAGCTGATGCGGACGAAGGGCTTTGACGGTTGGTCACCGCTCTTCTTCTTAGGCCATGAACTCTCTGGCAAGACGTTAGGGATTGTCGGCATGGGACAGATTGGACAAGCCGTTGCTAAACGGATGAAAGCCTTCGATATGAACATCATCTACTCGCAACGGACCCGGCTTGATCCAGCGATAGAAGCCCAATTTGACGCTAAGTTTGTCAGTCTGGAAGAACTGATTAAGACCAGCGACGTTTTGAGCTTACACTGCCCATTGAACGACCAGACGCACCACATGATTGGGGCACCACAGTTTAAGCAAATGAAATCATCTGCTTACTTGATCAATGCCGCTCGGGGGCCAGTTATCGATGAAGCGGCTCTGCTCGCAGCACTGAAGGCTGGCGAATTGGCCGGCGCAGCGCTGGATGTTTATGAAGCAGAACCGAACGTTGACGATGGCTTTAAGGCACTGGATAACGTTATCTTAACGCCGCACGTGGGAAACGCCACCGTCGAAGCACGGGACGCCATGGCTGCGATTGTGGCCAAGAATACCGTTCGGGTTGATCAAGGTCAGGAACCATTACACATCGTTAATTAATTAACACCACCTTCATATTATGATTAGAGAATAGTTTTTGCGGGAGTCGTCCAGACATGGATGGCTCCCGTTTTTTACGCTGACTAAATCTTGAGCGTAGAATAAACACGCTGATTCCCGTGACGGCAGTGTTCTGTTCACTAAAATTAGTGAAACTAGGAGCCTGCGCCTGCTATGGGGCCACTTCCACCCTGGAAAGTGGACTTCTAGTTCGCTTGGAAGCCTTGCCTACCGACTGAGTCGAATCATGAGTGATCGTTCAATTAGGTTAGACCACTATGACTGCTAAAGGATGGAAAGCGAACTTATGGTGATGCCTTTGTTACCTGCATGCCCTCAGCAAGCCAACTTATAGGTTGAGCATACCAGATGCAGCGTAAAATAGCGATAACTATCGTTTTAGCCGATGAGAAGTCAGGTGGGGGAGTTATTTTACTGACCAACCGACTCGCCCCTAAACGGCAAATGCGGTTCTTAGGTAAGGGGCAACACAAAAGGGAGCAGTCACCACTGCTCCCTCACACGACACCACACTAGACTTGCGGTTACCCATATTATACGCTGTCGGTAAAACGAGGACAACGCTTTCACTAATGATTTAATAATTTAACCGTGACCAATCAAAAAGAAGCAGCAAGATCAGTCGCTAGCAAGACGACCGCTACTGCTTCTTCGTTTACGGTTAAAAGCCGCACCGAACCGGCGAATATCGTTAAGTTTATCTGAAAAGTGGCTATTTCGACGAGCCTTATTTTAGGCGACGAGTTCGTACCCAGCAAAGGCACTGGCCACCCCGAGCGTCGCGGACAAGACCAGATAGCTTATGGCCGTAAACGGTCGGTGGTCCATCAACTTGATGAAGTCATTGGTAAAGGTTGAAAAAGTGGAGAACCCACCGAGAAATCCGCTGACCACTTGGAAAAGTAGAGCGGTTGGCGCCAATAGGCCGGTCGCAATCCCCAGCAAACCGGAACCGAGGATATTGATCGAAACGGTGGCGATTGGAAATGAAGTGGCTGGTATCACGCGATCGACCATGTAGCCCACGGTAAATCGGGCCAGGGCGCCACAACCACCGGCTAAACAAATATATAGGATCGCTAGCATCCCGTCACGCCCTTTCGGTGATTCGGGAACTAGAGCGAAAGCCGAGGACGGCGGCACTGCAGCCCAATAGGAGACTGGCTAACCAGTAAGTTAGGGCCAACCCCATGGCCCCCTGCTGGAGGAGGTGGACAACGTCCATGGAGAACGTGGAAAAGGTGGTGAAGCTCCCAACGAGGCCCACGGTTAAACCGGCCATGGCGGCCTCTGAGAGGCGAATTAGCGTGGGAAGGGTTTTCGAGATAAAGGCGAGGAGAAAGGATCCCACGACATTGATGAGCAGGATGGTGGTCAGGTGGTGGCTGGTCATTGCCGTCAGGCCAAGCCGTAAGAGACTACCGCAGCAGGCAAAGATGAAGATGTAACTGAGCTTTTTGAGCACACTGAGGACCTCCAGTTCAGACAAGTAGGCATCTAAGCACCCCTAGTCGTGACCACCCACGATCGTTAGAACAATCTGGCAGTGAGTGGCAACGACTAGGGGTGCTTGGGTGAACATCAATCGTTTTGTGATGGTGCACTAGCAATCGGGTTAATGAAGAACTTACGGTAGACTTAGGCCTGAGCCTGCTTCTTACGCAAGTTAGCCAGTAAGAATAGAATTGTCCCGACGGCCAGTAGAATGATGGCGATGTAGAAGCCCAGGACCTTGGAACCCGTGGCATCGGAGATACTCCCAGTCAGGGCAGGTGCAATGATTGAGGACATCATACCGAAGAAGTTGAAGACCCCAAGCGTCGTCCCAACACCAACGGCGGGGGCATTTTCACCCAGCCAAGAGATGATGATGGGTTCTACGGCCAGCTTGCCTAAGAATCCGTAGAGGATCAGGGCGGTCAGTAGGAATGCTGAGCTGGTCGCCTGGACGGTCAGTAGCAACATAGCGGCGGAAAGCAATTCCAGAACCACGATAAACTGAATCTTCTTGTTTAAGTATTTATCGGCCAGCTTACTGAAGAAGAGGGCGCCGGGAATCGAAGCGAAGGCGACCAATGACGATGAGAACCCGATGGCGGCACCGTGGAATCCCCGTTCGGTGGCTAAGAAGTTAGGCAACCAGGTCACAATCATGTAGTAGGCGTAGCAGGTCGCAAAGTACAGAATATAGGCGAAAAGCATTTTGGGTTGGAAGAGCGTCCCTAAGGAAACCTTCTCTTTAACCTTGGGTGCTTCGGCTTCAGCGGCCTTAGCGGCGGCTTCGGCAGCTTGAATGTTAACGATATCGTCCTTGTTGCTCTTAATAATAGCTTGAAATGCGATGACCATGCAGATAATCATGACGATGGTGATGTACATCATGGTTTGCCAAGGCAGGCCTTGTTGGGCAACCAGGAAGCTAGAGAGGATCATCCCTAGACCGGAACCAACGGCGGAACCACTATTAACGATGGCCGTTGAGAAACTCTTTTTGTCGGCGGGGATGTTTTGCGAGGTCAAGGAATAAGCGGAACCGTAGAAGGAACCACACCCGAGTCCGGCTAAGACAGACCCAACGTAAATCATCTGAATGGAACTTGCCAAAGCCACGATCAGGGCGGCGATGGCAAATAGAATAAATCCAGGAATCAGGACGCGTTTTTTCCCAATCTTATCGACTAAGAATCCCGCGGGAATCTGCATAATAACGTAACCTAAGAAATAAAAACTAGAGATGGACCCTAGTGCGGTGTCGGACACCCCACCGCCAAGTGATGAGCGGATTTGGGGGTAGACCGGCGCAAGGGCAGAACGGTAAATCCAAATGGTAATCCAGCCGGCACAGAGTAAGATGACAATCTTCTTCCAATAGGCCATACCTGATTTTTCTGTAACTTTGTCCATGATAAGTCCTCCAATTTCACCGTATATGTAAACGCTTACAATGATAATTATAAGGAGATTCACAAGAAATTCATTGCATACTCTGCACCATAAATTAATGGTGTTTGTCTATTTTAGCTAAATATGTTTTAATTAGGGAATGAAAGCGCTAACTTTTATTTAAGGAGGCTAACTAAAGTGAGCACACTCAAAGAGTTACTGAACTTACCGCGCTTTTCAGACTTAGAAGTCCTCTCGACCCATAAAGAGATGGACCGCGTCGTGGAAAGCGTCGAAATTACCGAAACCCCCGATGTGGCGAATTTTATTCCGGAACACGTCATTATCTTGACCACGGCCATGGTCTTTCGGAATGGACAGGAGAAGTTGAAACCATTCTTAGCGTCGTTAAAGCAACGCCACGTGACGGCGCTGGGCATTAAGGTCGGCCGCTTCATTGATAAGATCGATCCGGCGATTATAAAATACGCGACGGAAATTGATCTGCCTTTGATCAAGGTGCCGAGTAGTCAGCCGCTAGGGGGGCTACTGTACCAGATGCAAAGCTACTTATGGGACACCAAGACGGAACAACTCACATACGCGTTAGATATTCAGAAGAGCTTCTCGAACCTACTCATGCACGATGTCAGTAATGGTCGGTTCATCGCCGAACTCGGCAAGATTATCAATACCCCAGTGATCCTATTAAATCCCTGGCACAAGGTGATTGGGAACTCACAATACTTTTCGGAGTCGGATCATCCGGCCTCCTTTTATGCGGAACAACTAAGTATGCAAGATTACCGTCAAATCAATGAGGACAAGAGTACCTTGATGATCGACGATATTCGTGGTCAAAAGATTCAAATCTTGGGCTACCCGGTCAAAGTGGCCAATTACTTCCCGTATTACCTGTTGATCTTGAAGCCCGAACAGATTCCGTATCCCATCTCTGAGTTTGCGATTGAACAGGCGGTACTGGTGCTAACCTTTATTCTCTATAAGAATCGCAAGGTGCAAGAATTCTTCGATCTGATGAAGAGTGACTTCCTATCGCAACTCATTAAGGCCAAGACGACGCAAGAGGATAACCGCGACTGGATTGACTTGGGGGATAACTACGGGCTGGTTCATAGCGACTATTACCGAATGGCGTTGGTGCATTGTGTGCCCAATGAGAATATTCGCAATCAAATCTTTTATCGTAAAGAAGAATCCGAAGTCGCGAACAGTTGGTTACAGGAACAGTTACCGCTTAAGATTCGTGATGTAGTGGCCTTTAAGGTCAAGAATAGTAATGACATCGCCCTGTTATTCCAATCTAAGGAAGTTGGCTTCGAGCGGACGGTGAAGGGCTTGGTTAAGGAGTTGAGGACGGCGCTGGACATCAATCTAAGCTTTTCATTCGGTAATCCGTATGAGAAGATTGAAGACATTTCGAATTCCTACATCGAAGCTAAATCCGCGCTGGAAGAAGTCAAACAGCGGGAGAATCCCGATACCATGAATTACTATCATCCGAAGGGGTTAATTGGCTTGTTCGATGGGACGAATGATGAGGATATTCACTATTACTGTGAAAAGGTCTTAAAGGACCTGGCTTATCCGGAAGATCCCGCCGTCATCGACTTACGGAAGACGCTGCAGTTCTATTTGGACTTCAATTGTGAGATTACCAAGACGGCCAATACGCTCTATCTCCATCGAAACACGATTAAATACCGGATTAAACAGTGTGAGAAGATTCTGGGGCAATCCGTTAAGAATCCACAAACCAGTCTGAACCTGCGATTGGCGTTGGAATTATCAAAATCTGAAGAGACAACACTGGTTTAAGAGCAAAAGACTGGTGTTAGAGGCGTCAAGGGACGTGAGGTGACCTTGGCGTTTTTGTGACGGATTCAATTAAGACGTTGACTTAGAATGGCAATTTCGATAACATTTAAGGGAGACCAGCGTGGGGAACTCGTGTTCTCACAGCGAACTGAGTTCATCTACTGAAAGTGTGATTTGATGGAAAAACGAAGCAACGATGCATTGGTACGGCCGTTCTTAAAGTGGGCTGGAGGTAAAAGACAGCTCCTTCCGGAAATAAAGAAGTACCTGCCCACTGGTTTTAATGATTATTACGAACCCTTCGTGGGTGGGGGCGCGGTGTTCTTAGCGCTGCAGAATAAGAAAACAATTATTAATGATTTTAATTCTAGTTTGGTTAATACTTACCAAGTCGTGAGAGATCACGTTGATGAGTTGATTGGACTGTTGAAGGAACACGAGGCCCATAACTCCAGTGAGTACTATTATGCGTTAAGAAGTTGGGATCGTTCCGAGATGATTAATCAGAAAACACCCGTTGAACTGGCGGCCCGGTTTATTTACCTGAATAAAACCGGTTTTAATGGCTTGTATCGGGTTAATAAGAAAAATCAGATCAACGTTCCGTATGGCCGGTATAAACATCCGGCGATCGTCAACGAAGCGGTGCTACGGGCGGTCAGTCAGTATCTAAGGGACAGTAACACGCAGATTCTGAACGGCGACTTTGCCGCGGCGGTAGCGGATGCCAAGCGTGGTGACTTCGTGTACTTCGATCCGCCGTACGCCCCTGTAGTGGATGACAAGTCGAGCTTTGTGGGCTATACGTTAAATGGGTTTAACGACGACGATCAACGGCGGCTATACGCGACTTTTAAGGCGCTCGATGAACGTGGGGTTTACGTCATGCTATCCAACTCTTCGGTCGATTTTATTCATGAGTTGTATGCCGATTACCACGACACGACGCAGATTGTTCGCGCGACACGGGCGATAAATTCGAATGCCAAGGGTCGCGGTAAAGTAGACGAAGTGTTAATCATGAACTATGACTACCGTGAGCTACCGACGATCGAAGCCTAGCATTTCGACTGTAGAAGTTAACCCGGTAGACGAAGCGGTTGGCCATTTTTAGGAATTAAATGAATCGCGTTTCCCGTTCGAAGCAGCTAGCACCTAAGCTTGATTTTCGAGCGGGATTTTTTTAGGGCTAAAACGTCTGCCAACTAGATTCTAGGCATTTATGGGGTGAGCTGATTCACCAACCGCCGCTGGGCAATGGCTAGATAGTCGGGAGAAATGTCGATGCCGATGCAGTGTCGCTGTAAGGATTGGCAGGCGACGGCCGTGGTGCCACTACCCACAAAGGGATCGAGAATCGTCATCTCTGGGGTCGTTGAGGCCTCAATCATCCGGGTAATGATGCTGAGCGGTTTTTGGGTGGGGTGCCGGCCAAACCGGCGCTCATTTTGTTGAATGACCGGTGTGGACCAGACGTCTTTCATTTGCTTGCCGTGATTATAACGGCGCATCAAGTTATAATTAAAAAAGTGCGGGACTTTAGGATACTTACGCGCCCAAATGATCGTTTCGGTCGAGTGGGTAAACATCCGGCAGCTCAAATTAGGTGGCGGATTTAACTTCTGCCAGGTCACGTTGTTTAGAATGTGGTAGCCGAATTTCTTCAGCAGATAACCGACCTCATAAATGTTGTGAAGACTGCCGAAAGTCCAAATTGTTCCGTTACGTTTGAGGACACGGCGCGCTTCATTTAGGAAGGTGGCGTTGAACTCCTCAGAAGTCTGGTATTTTTCGGTGACCTGATCCCAGTCGCCTTTGTTGACCGGCACTTTCTGACCGCCGCGGTTGGTAAAACCGCCGTTTGAAAGGAAATAGGGCGGATCGGCAACAATGACGTCGATGCTTTCAGTCGCCATACTCTTGAGCAGTTGCAGGGCGTCGCCGGTGTACAATTGAACGAGATTATTTCGGTAGTAAGGTTGAATCACGGGGCACCTCCTGGGGAATTTAACTGGACGTAAAAACAGTATAAGTTCTCCGGGAAGGGCTTGTCAGTCGAACGGATGTTTATTTTAATCACGCAGGATATACATAAAGTTCAAGGGGGAAGATGGCTGTGGAAAAAATGGTGACGTTAAAGCGACATAAGTTGGAAAGTTATGATAAGAGAAATAATAAGCCCAGTAAGGCCTGGGGAATTTTGTTTGCGGCCTATGACATCGTGCGCCACGTTGAAGAAGCCGGGTACTATGACCTGGACGTGAATAAGATGATGCGTGACAGTGAGATTGCCAAGAAGTGGCGTGAGCAGTACCCTGGAGAAAAGGCGCCAGATAATCGGAATATTTTGAAATTTGATTTTTCGACGGACTTGCCGAATATTTTCAAGGAATATAGATTGCAAATTATGCCAATTGGGGGCAATCAATACCGAATCGCCCCCTTTAATATGTACTATCCGTTAGTCAATATGGCGGTGCCGGTCATTCCGATGGCCAGTCCCATGAAAATGGCCAGTTTAGACTTCACTAGTGTGACCACGGAACCCAATGCCCAAACGGTGGCCGAAATTACCAAGATGCTGACGTACATTTTTCATGATTTGAACCCGCAGAACCGTGAGGTGGTCAGCACGCTGAGCGGTAAGAACAATGTGCATGATGTTCGCTTTAATATTAATAATACGGTGGCTAAGGATCGGCCGATACCGTTACGCATTGAGACTTGGCAGGCGGAAATTGATGGTGTCTACGAGTCCAATAAGACGGTGATCGTGGTTGAGAGCAAGATGAAATTTCCCAAGGACTTTAATATTCGTCAGTTATTTATTCCACGATTATTAATCGAACAGACGATGGAAAAGCTGCAACAGCACAAGGATACTTACGTCTGCTATTTTGTGAAAACCAAGGATGTTTATATTTTTACGGTGTATCGCTTCACGGATTTAAATAATATGAATTCAATCACGTTACAACACCAGTATAAGTTCAGACTGTCTGATAACCCGCAGAATATCTTCACGATCGACGGTGCGGCGGCCAAGGCCAAGTACAACAGCGATGAGGCGGTTAGACAGGCCAGGACATTGATTGCCCAAACGGACCTAATGCCCCACTATCCGACCTATACGGATGGCAAGCCCGTCAGCTTCCTTCAGGCCAATAATTTACAGGTGGCGTTGGACTATCTAGACTTTCTCGGTGAGTCCAGTGCCACCGTGGTGGTGAACGATGAACAGGTCGCGAGAAGTGGGGCGGAGGCCTTTGTCGATACGTTTAAATACGATCGTCGTCAGTATAACTATTACTTAGGGTGGTTGGGTTACTTTGGCTTTATCGATCGCTTATCTCAGGGTAAGATTGTGCTAACCGAAAAGGGAAAGTCGTTTAACGCGGCCGGCATAGCCGGGAAAAATAAAATTCTAATTCAGTCGATGGCGGCGCATTTGAGCTCCAGAGTCATCCTAAAGGCACTTTTAGACAAGCAGAAGTTAGCCGTGACGGAGTTGGCGGACGTCATTCGTCAAGAGATGAAAGACGTTCCCGCCCAGAGTCAAATCAGTGGCAATACCTTACCGCGGCGAATCTCGAGTGTGAAGTCGATGTGTAAACAGGTCTTGCTCTTGATGGGCATCCAACTCTAAATGATGGGAGGTTGGTGACCCTCGTCTAAGACTGCCTGACGGTTATCTTGGACCATCATTCACTGCCGCAACTCCAGCGTTTCGGTTTACTTTTCCCCGCGAAGCCCCTATTGTACAAGGTGAGCGAGTAGCGGAGAGAGGCGATGAACGTGCAAAAACTTTACGGCTACGTGCCCCTGTTGAGTGGTCTGGGCAGCTTGTATTTTCTGTTGGTGATGTCGCTAGTACCTTCATCGACCAGCAGCCTGGGTCTGGACTTTAGTTGGCACAGTCCCGATGTGTTGGGTGTTGTGGTGATTCTGTTCGTCGTGATTGCCACGGCGTTTGCGAAACGTCTCTGGGCCAAGCGCATTGGTCTGCTCGTCAATGCCGTTATTGTCCTGGGCATGACGGGCGACCTGCTACACACCCAGCATTCGCCCCTACTAACGGATTATCTGTGGCTTTGGGGCCTACTCATGTTGTTCGACCTGGGCCTGATTGGCTGGGGGATCTACCAGTTGTGGCGAAAAAAGAAATAAAATAATCGCGCATTCCAGTACCAGTTAGCCGGTCGCAGATGCGCGATTTTTACGTTAGTTATTGAATTTCTGACTTGTACTTAATCGAATCGGCCTCGGTGATCTCGCGTACCACGCGGCAGGGGTTCCCCACGGCCAACGAATTAGCCGGGATATCTCGCGTGACCACGGACCCCGCACCAATCACACAGCCACTACCAATCGTGACGCCACCGATGACGGTCACGTTGCTACCGAACCAGCAATTATCCCCAATCTTAATTGGTTTGTCGTATTCGATATTGAAGAGGGAGCCGTCAGCATGCGGCTGTAGATTCCGTTCCTAGAGCTTAGGGTCAGAGGGATCATAGAACTTACCCGCTAACATTTTTTTCTTCCGTCATGGCTTGGCACCTCCTTAAGTTAAATCACGATGCCTTCACAGTGGTCGACCTCGTGCTGAATAATCTGGGCCACAAAGCCGGTGAAGGTCTGGTGTTGGCGCTGGAAACTCTGATTGAGAAAGTTCACGTCAATCGTGCGGTAGCGGATCGTGGGGCGCTCGCCGGTCAACGAAAGGCAGCCCTCCTGCGTCTGAAAGGCGCCGGCTTTTTTAGTGATCGTTGGATTAATCATCGCCACCGGCATGATGCCCATGTCGACCACGATGATGCGCTTGTTTTGGCCAATCATGTTGGCCGCCATCCCCACACAATTCTCGCTGTTAGCCTTGAGCGTGTCGAGTAAATCCGTCACGATGGGCGCATCCAGCTTCGTCGCCAGCTGGGCCTTGGTACTAAGCTGGGTGGGATCATGAACCACGTTTCTAATCATGTGCAACCTCCAATAAGTCGTTGAAATTAGTTTCGTACAAATGTCCTCTCGATTATAGCATGCCTAGTCCTCGCGTTCCCGCAGAAGTTGCGCTAGCTTGTGCGACGTGCGGTAACTCCGAGTACTGGTTTGCCGATAAAATGGGGTGCCGAAGACCCGACCGTACGCGGAATGGCGGAAGTCTCCCGGGGTATCGACCGTCCAGAAAATCAGATGAGCCGTGGTGGCAACGTGGTCGAGCGGTGTCAGTCGCTCGCAAAGCCAGCCGTCCAGGTCAATTGCCGGTGTGAGCTTGAACAGGCACATGTGCTGGCGGTGCCCCTGACCATTCCACCAGTCGGGCGCGGCCTGCATTTCCGACAGAATCGTGGCGCCGTCAAAGATGCCAAAATTGATGGGAAAGTCGAAGTAAGTGGCCAGAGTGTCCGCCACGCGTTGCTTACAGGCGACCGGGGTGAGTGAACTTTCAAATAGTAAATTGCCACTCGTTGCGTACGAACTGACTCGCGTGAATCCCGCTTTCGTCAAGTATTCGCGCAAGGCCGCCATAGGGACGTGGTGGTAGGATCCGCCGTTGATGCCGCGTAAGATCAGTAGGGTGGTCATTTCTTAAGTTCCTCCTAAGTCGTGGGTCAACGTGCAACCAAATCGGTGTTAAAAACATTAGTAATAAGTAGGGGCGTCATTTTAAATAGCTGATGAAGCGTTGGGCCGCTTGACTCAAACTGCCGCGCGGATAGACCAGCTGTAGGTGGCTAATCAGCGGCTGGGTGAAGGGTCGCGTCACGTAGGCCGGCGTCAGGAAGGGCGCGGCGGCCTTGGCAAACAGGAAGGTGACCCGC
The DNA here is from genome assembly GCF_038374745.1 of Levilactobacillus sp. HBUAS70063. Lineage (NCBI taxonomy): Bacteria > Bacillati > Bacillota > Bacilli > Lactobacillales > Lactobacillaceae > Levilactobacillus > Levilactobacillus sp. HBUAS70063. The sequence continues at coordinate 195,160 of NZ_JBANSM010000002.1, forward strand.
TAGGTGTGGGCGACCATGCCCAGCAGCGTTTCGATGTGCGGCGTGGTAAAGCGGATATTGGGCGTGACGCCGGCTTGTTGGAAGAGGCGCCCGACCTTCTCGTAGACACCAGACCCCGGATTCAAGGTCACCACGTCCTGGTCCTGGAGATCGGCGATGGCGATGCTGGTCCGTTGGGCGAGCGGGTGATCGGCGGCCAGGACGACCCGCAACTCATCGGTATCCAGGTCACGGGTCTCAAATTGGGACTTATTGAGCTGCTGACTCTGCACGTCCCGCAAGATTCCCAGATCAAAGGCCTGATTCTGCAAGGCCTTCAGGAGGTCGGCCCCCTGCAGCTCCTCTAGACGAATATTGATCTGCGGATAGTCGTGCATGAAGCCGCTCATCTTCTGGGTCAATCCGTACTGTGCCATGATGGGGACGCTACCGATGTGCAGGGTGCCGCGACGTAACGCGCGGTAGTCCCGCAGTTCGGCACGCATCAGGTCGTACTGGGCGGTGATGGTCTGGGCATAACGAAAGAAAACCTCGCCACTCTCTGTGATGGTTAATTGACGCTTGTTGCGGGTGGAAATCAGGCGTGTATCCAACTCCTGCTGCATATTGCGTAGCCGTTTGGACAGAGCGGACTGGGTAATATTCAGTTCAACAGCCGCGTCCGAAATGTTACGAATCTGGTAAAGCACGATAAAGCTGTAAAAATCCTCAAGGGTCACGGAAATTCCACCTTTCTGTTGTCGGGCGTTGTTTGACTGTGGGGGCACAGCCTAGAAGGCAGGCTTCCAGTCCGCCCGCCGCGTTTCTCCTATTTGCGAACGACAAGGCAGCCATTCGGACAGTGTTCGGTTGTCTTATTCCTATTAAGCATAACGTTAGTCGAAACTAGATTTGTTTGCAAGCGATTCATCCCCTAAGATAAACGGTGTCAATAACAAATAGGAGGTCATCAGATGACAACTGAACCTTATGATTTACGCAAAGTCCTCGCCGAGCTCAAGACGCATCCCGGCCAGTACCACGAAACCGATGTGGCGGTCGATCCCGACGCCGAACTCTCTGGCGTCTACCGCTACATTGGTGCGGGCGGAACCGTTGAACGGCCTACGCAGGAAGGCCCGGCGATGATGTTTAATACCGTCACCGGCTTTCCGGATACGCGGGTCCTGACGGGGTTGATGGCGAGTCGCAAGCGCGTGGGCTTGATGTTTCACCACGACTATCAAACCCTCGGCCAATTCCTAAACGATGCCGTGGAACATCCCGTACCACCGGTAATGGTCGATGATGCGCCGGCCCACGAGGTCGTGCACAAGGCCACCGACCCGGATTTCGATATTCGTCAATTAGTGGCCGCGCCGACCAATACGCCGGAGGATGCCGGCCCCTACATCACCGTGGGCGTGGTGCTGGGGTCCAACAAGGCCAAGACTATGAGTGATGTCACCATTCACCGGATGGTTTTGGAAGATAAGGACACGTTGGGCATCTACATCATGCCCGGTGGTCGGCACATCGGCGCATTTGCCAAGGAGTACGAGGCGGCCAACGAACCGATGCCCGTGACGATTAACATTGGTTTGGATCCGGCGATTACCATTGGGTGTACCTTTGAGCCGCCAACCACGCCGCTGGGCTACAACGAACTCGGGGTAGCCGGCGCGATTCGCCAGGAAGCCGTGGGCCTGACCCCGGCAGTGACCGTGGACGAAAAGGCGATCGCCCGGTCCGAATTTACCTTGGAAGGGTACATCATGCCCAACGAACGGATGCAAGAAGACATTAACACCCATACCGGGAAGGCTATGCCCGAATTTCCCGGCTACGATGGCGATGCCAACCCGGCCGTTCAGGTCATCAAGGTGACGGCCGTCACGCACCGGGAGCACCCCATCATGCAAAGCGTGATCGGACCGTCCGAGGAACACGTCAGCATGGCCGGCATTCCGACCGAAGCCAGCATTTTAGAGCTGACCAACCGGGCGATTCCGGGCAAGGTACTGAACGTCTACAATCCGCCTGCAGGTGGGGGCAAGCTCATGACCATCATGCAGATTCACAAAGAGGACGAGGCTGACGAAGGGATTCAACGTCAGGCCGCGCTGTTGGCGTTCTCGGCCTTTAAGGAATTGAAGACGGTCATTTTGGTCGACGAAGACGTGGATATTTTTGATATGAATGATGTGATGTGGACCGTCAATACGCGCTTCCAGGCGGACCAGGACTTGATGGTCTTGCCGGGCATGCGCAATCATCCGCTGGATCCTTCCGAACGACCGGGCTATGACCCTAAGTCGATTCGGACCCGGGGGATGTCCTCGAAACTCGTGATTGACGGGACCGTACCGTACGATATGAAGGATCAGTTTGTCCGGGCCCAGTTCATGAAGGTTCCGGATTGGCAGAAGTATTTAAAGTAAAGGATTGATGGCGGATGAAGAAGATTGTGATTGGGGTCACCGGCGCGTCCGGAACGATTTACGCGATTGACCTGTTAAAGAAGTTACAGGCGTTGCCGGACGTCGAGACCCACTTGGTGATGAGTGCCTGGGCGAAGAAAAATTTAGCGTTGGAGACGGATTATACGTTGGATCAGATTAAGGCGTTGGTCGATGTGGTCTACAGCGACCGCGACCAGGGTGCCGCGATTGCCAGCGGGTCGTTTCTGAACGCTGGGATGGTCATTGTCCCGGCCAGCATGAAGACGGTTGCCAGTATCGCGTACGGGTTCGGTGAGAATCTGGTCGCCCGGGCCGCGGACGTGACGATTAAGGAACAGCGCAAACTGGTCATTGTCCCCCGTGAGACGCCGTTAAGCGTGATTCACCTGGAGAATCTGACGAAATTAGCCCGATTGGGGGCCCAGATTATTCCGCCCATTCCGGCCTTCTACAATCATCCGCAGACCATTCAAGACTTGGTCGATCACCAGACCATGAAGGTGTTAGATGCATTTGGCATTCACGAACAGACGGCGAAACGTTGGGAGGGGGATTAGGATGCCTAAATTCAGTGTTACCCGGGAAAATTACACGATTTCCGCGACGGTGACGGTGATTGGCAAGGACTTGTTGATCGTGGTTACCGGTGGAAGCAATCCCCATATCGGTGACGTCACCACCCTCACCAAGGACACGGCACTCCAAACCATCAAGTATCCCAGCCACGATGGCCGGTTTCACAAAGATAATTTTGTTGGTGAGCGGGTCGCCAAGGTGGTTCAACCGGTCTTGCCCGGCAGTTGCACGGTGACGGCCGGCATTCACGTCAATCAGATTACCAAGGCCCAGATTGCCGCCTCCGCTCCCATGGGAGAAGACCTCGGTCACCAAATTGTGGCTTGGCTACAGGCCCATCCCATCGTGGCACCGGCGCCGCAGTATTACAACGATCAGGAACAACCGCAATAGTATTTTAGCGAAGGCAGACCCGAAATGAGCCTGCCTTTTAGTTTCTCGCAACGCCGGTATTCTGCCCACCGCGTTCTCACCCATATTTGACGAACGGTAAGGCGACCAGCTACGAGTAGCGTTGCTGCCAAAAAACCGTCAATTCTGAAGCTTAAAGCCAACTTAAAACTTTGCACATATTGGTCGAGTAGGGGGTATTTTTGACGAATAATCGGTGTATGCTAAGAACAACCATCGTTCTATCAAAATCATTAAGCCCGTGTACGATCGGTCTAGCGGTGGTGATTGGAGGAGATTGCGTATGCATCGAATAGTTTGGCTGTTGGTAGTTTGTTTTAGCCTCGTTTGGCTGGGGACCGCGTCAACGTCCGCTCAGGCCGCGACAACGACGAGTAGTAAGCTGAATATCAGCATTGATGGCGACTTCAGCGACTGGGACGATAAGCCCATGACCACGCTGGCTAATGATGAGAAGGCTTCGCTGATCGCCGATGACAGTGCCGTTTATCTCTACATGAATACGAACCCGAACGACAGCAAGCACGGTGCCGTCTGGTTGCCCGACAGTTATACGCTCAAGGTGGGGAGTAAGTCGTTTACACTCACTTTGGGCAAGGCCCAAGGTCTGGGGGCCGGTAAGACTAAGTCCGTAACCGTCAGCGCGAATGGCGACGTCGTTAGCGGCGGATCGGCCACAATCTCGCGGCCCAAGGATAGCCACGGTAATTATGAAATCGTCGAGATGCGAGTGCCCCTGTCCGGACTGGGCGTGGTGGCCACTTCGAGTCAGAACATTTCACTGACCAGCAGTGACAGTGCCTTTGGCGGTAAGACGTTGACCACGACCGGTGGAAGTACCGGTGGGGTCATTCTGGTGGCCGCCGGGTTTAGCATTGCCCTCGTTGGGGTCATGAAGGTGGCCCGACGTCGGCGAAAAGTGGTGTAAGAAGTTAGACCCATTGCGCAACCGGTTGTGGTCTTGCTTTAGTCGGTGTTAAGCCGCTTTTGTATTCGTCTTTTTGAAAAAAGTGCGGGGCTTATCACACTTTATCGTTTATGATGGAAAATCAGTAGAACTTTCACCAGAAAGTGACTACAATGAAGGCGACTAAAGGACTAACCGATAGATTAAACGATTTTACAGCCGAAATAAGTGCGTAAAGCCGTGTAATCGGGGATTAATCCGGCGTTAAAAGTTGAGGAGGTCTTACTGTGCGAAGAGTCATGTTAATGATGACGGCCCTGATCGTCACGCTGTTGTGGGGGGGACTAGCCACGCCCGTCCATGCGGCCAGCAACGATTCAGCGGCGAATAAGTACAACATCTCGATCGATGGCAACTTTGACGATTGGTCCGATAAGCCCATGACCACGGTTAAGGAGAGTTGGGACGACTACAATATTAAGAAGGTCGCGTTATTGGCCGATGACAACAATATTTATTTCTACCTAAACATGTCGCCGGAACACGGGGGCGGCTATAGTACGCTGCAACCGTCCGGCTACGTATTGAAGGTCGGGAGTAAGACGTTCTACGTGACCTTTAAGACGACCGGCACTCTGACCGATGGCGCCACGGTCGATGGGACAGTCAACGCGTGGAACAGTGACAATGGTGGTAGCGGCGATCTCAGCCAAGCCACGATGAAGGTCCACCGCTTCAAGACGGCCAACGGTCACAACGATATCATGGAGGCGAAGATTCCACTGAGTGAACTCAAGGTTGCTGGTGGTTCGCAGACCATTACGATGAAGAACGATAATTTAGGGTCGCAAACGTTAACGGCAACGGGCGGCTCCACCGGCCCGGTCGTTCTTGCCGGCGTGGGGCTAATCGTTGCCCTGGGTAGCGTGGTCACGTTCACTCGGACCAGAGCAAAAGCCAAGAAGCAGAGGCAGGCTTAGATGAGTAGCTACCTGTTATTCGGCATGTTGGGGTGGCTCTATGTGATTTCAGTCCTAAAACGGGCCCACCTTTCCGCGTATTACTTTATCGTGGGAAGTGTCGGCCTGTTCTTTATCCTCATCGCGTTGGGCAATCCTTACTGGGTGTGGTTCATGACGCACCTGGTGATTAACGGCGTTTCGACGCTGGGGGACTGGACGCACTGGTGTCGGGTCTTCGTTAAATACGGCATCGTGTATATTGGCAACGGCCAGAATCCGGTAACCATGTCGATTGACTACGAGTGTTCCGGGATTATCGAGACCACGGCCTTTGTGGGCTTGTTGGCCTTTTTCCCAACCTATAGTCGGCAGGAGAAGATGTTCTACCTGGTCATGGGGGCGCTGTGGATTTACGTGGCCAACGTCATTCGCCTCATGCTGGTGGTCACGTTGGTCTACTTTGGCGGGGCCAGCTGGTATTTTACCGCGCACACGCTTCTAGGCCGGATTGTCTTTTACGTTCTGGTCATCATGCTGTACTACAACGTTTTCACGTATTCTGAACTGTCGCAAAGCCTGTATACGAACTTCAAACGTCACTTTTCGAGAGGTAAGTCATCGTGAATTACTTGATTAATTTAACCTTAACACAAATGGGATTCTGGATTACCTGGGCGCTGATTCCCATCGTGGTTGAAATCATCCCCTCGTTAATCTCGGCCCTACACCTGATGCGGCAAAGTCGGCACCTGCGGCAATTAGAGGCGCCGGCCAAACTACCTTTTATTTCAGTCATTGTGCCGGTCTACAATTCCGAGGAGACCCTCTTTGCCTGCCTGCAATCGATCAACGATTCCACGTATCCCAACCGAAACATGCAGATTGTGTTGGCGGATAACCAGAGTACCGATGATAGCTTCGGTGCCTACGCCAGAGCGCAGAACCACTTTGACCTGAATCTCCAGCTGATGCGGACGGCTCAGGGCAAGGCCAAAGCCTTAAACGGGGCGATTTACCAGTGTATCGGCACCTACATCATTAATATCGATAGTGATGGGGTATTGGAAAAAAACGCCCTGATGAATATGGTGTTACACTTCGAAAACGATATCGACCTCGCTGCGTTGACTGGAACCATCCTGACGCAGCGGCATCAGATTAAACAAACGCCCAAACGCTGGCTACGTTTTCTACAGAAGACCGAATACTTTGAATATGCGCAGGCCTTTCTCTCCGGGCGAACGATTGAATCCAATAAAAACGAGTTATTCACCATGTCCGGGGCGTTCTCGGCCTTTCGCAAATCCACGCTGGTCGATACGTTTATGTACAACACGGACACCGTTGGCGAGGATACCGATATGACGTTTCAGGTGCGGCAACGCCTCAAGCAAAAGGTCATGTTGTGTGCCGATGCCATCTTCTACATCGAACCGTTGGAAAGCTTGGAACAACTCTACAAGCAGCGGCAACGGTGGATGCGCGGCGAGTTGGAAGTTTCCAAAGAATACATGCAGCACAACGCGACGCTGGGAAACTTCTTCAACAACTTTCTGGTTCGGCGGATGATGATTGACCACACCTTCGTTTTTCCGAAGATGATTTGGATGTTCGCCAGCGTCGTCCTGCTATTCTTCCGGTATTCGCCGGTGGTTTTGGGATTGTCCTACGTCGTCATTTACCTGCTGTACGTCTTCGTGTCGCTGGTCAACTACGTTAGTGTGGGGCGCCTACTCCAGAAGTTTCCGGACGAACAAAAATTCTATCACAGCATTCGGTGGGTCGTCTGGTCACTGCCGCTGTACAACTTCTTCGTTTCCTGGATTCGCTTGGTGGGGGTGATTAACTCCATGTCACTGCCCGGCGTGTGGAACACGGCGACCTTCACGACGGAGGCGCGGTCGGCCAAGCACGTGGTGGGCCAGGATGCCCGTTATTTGCGGCAAAAAAAGGGAAGCGAGTGGAATCATTAAGCGTCACCGTCATTAGGGACGTGGGCGGTGGGTTAGGAGGAAACCATGGATCATCAGTTATTTAATTATGGTAACCGATTCATTCGCGGCCTATTTTACTTTTTCTTTGGCCTCACCACGTTTTTTGCCATCACCTCGGCCAATCTCATCTTGGGCGATAACGCCCAGACCGGTGCCGGAACCACCGTCGTGACAGCCATTGTCCTAATTTTGGCGATTGCCGCGGTCTTGGTCGGCTTTGCCTATCCCCAAGTGGCGCGCGTCTTTAAATGGGTGTTCGTCCGCCATCAAGGCGTGACGGCGACCGTGCTCTTACTGGCCACCGTAGTCTGGCAGATTGTTTTTGTACTGTGCGTTCACCCGGCCATTGGTTTTGATGTGGATGCCATTCACCAAGCCCTGCTGAACCCACGAGACACCAATACGATGTCTTATTTCAGCCAAAACGCCAACAACTTGCCGATTCTGTTGGCCCAGCACTGGCTAGCCCAGACGTTTCACACGACTTCTTGGTTATTCTTCGATTGGGTGACTCTGGCGTTGACGGATCTGTCGGCCCTGCTGAATATCCTCAGTGTGGCGGTGATCGACCGGCGCAAGGTGCCCACGGCGTTGTACGTTCACGCCGGCTGGTTGGCGCTATTTCCCATGATTATCGTGCCCTATACCGATGCCTGGGTCTTGCCCTTCGTGTCGGCCTACGTGTTCTGTTATTGCGTCATGAGCTATGGGCGCGGTCATTGGTTGCTTAAATTGCTGGCCGCCGTCGGGTTGGGCGCCAATGCAGTCGCGGCTTACTTCATGAAACCCTCTGCCATTGTGGCCTTGATCGCCATCGTGTTGGTCGAATTGCTCCAGGTGGTGCGCCGTGAATTCTGGCAGAAACTGACGTGGCGGCGTGGCCTGCTGATAGCATTGCTATTGCTTGTAAGTGGCAGTGTGGGCGGTGGCGCCTATGTCGCCGGCAACCGGGTATTGGAGACGCAGACCTATATCAAAATCAATACGGCTCGCGCCATCCCGGCGGTCCACTTCATGAGTATGGGAATTTCCGGTGACGGCGGCTACAACGCCAAGGACGCCTTGAAGATGGCGCAGTTACCCACGAAGAAGGCCCGTGCCGACTGGTCGAAGAAGATGTATATCAAGCGTCTCAAACGGCGGGGATTCTGGGGCTATCTGGCCTTTCTGGTCAAGAAACAGCGGAATAATAGTGCGGATGGTTCCTTTGCCTGGATTAAGGAAGGTCATTTCATCCTGCACGGAACCAAGCCCCGCGGGACGGGCTTTGCTCGCGGCCTGCGAGAGTTCGTTTACCTCTACGGCACGCGGCTGGGGGACTTTCGCTACCTCGCACAGGCCTGGTGGATTATCTGGTTAGTGATGATTTTCTTCGGTTGGAGTGATCAGCATAAATTCACGCAGGTGCTGCGGCTAACGATTATTGGGGGATTCATGTTTCTCTTGCTCTTTGAAGGTGGGCGTAGTCGGTATCTGATTCAATACTTGCCGGCCTTCCTGATTTTGGGAACGCTGTCGTTTCACCGTTCGCTCACACTTCTGCGCCACCTCTTTAGCTGGGTCAAGTTGCCAGATTAAGGTGACAGACTGGCAACTGGAGAGGGAGTCGCCTGCGACTGCCAGAAATTTCGCCTGCTGTGGGGAACGCCTTCAGCCAAGGGACGGGCTTCCGGATCGCTTGAAAGCCTCGCCAAAAGCACGAGTTTTTCAAGGCGTCCCCCCAGTAACCTGACTAAGAAACGTCAGCTAACGGGGTGCTCACAGCTGGCTCCACCCCTGGCGATCTCCGGCAGGATGGTGTTTATGTGGGGGTAAGTCGCTGGTTGCTGGTCAGCACTCTCGCAGCCTTGAGTGCGCCAAATATGGGCTCAGCCGTGGGAGTTCCCTAAGTGGCACGGTTCCCGCTTAGGGAACTGGCGTCTTTGAGACGTGGGCTGTCGGCTCAAAGCGAGGCCGAAACCGCTTCTCGGGTTCGGTTCGGTCAACCCCTATTTGGCGAACGGTAAGGCGGCCGCTTGCCACTGCGAAATTGTAAACGACTAATATTAACGCCATGAATTGTACGATGACCATAGTTTTAGTCAATCTCTATCTTTCAACCTTTAGAACACAAATTTGCCGGTAAATAATGGCCGCAATCGTGGCGGCCATTATTTATTTTTTTATACGGTCGTTACGGGGGTAACTGGTGTATACTATTGGCGTACCAACAATACAACAGATTCCTGGGGAGGAGTTTTTGTGATGAAAAAGCAAGTGTGGTTAGTGGCGGTACTTGCCGGTCTTCTTTGGGGTGGCGCACAAGTAGTGACCCCCACGACGGCGCAGGCCAAGGCGCAACGGACGGCGAAAGTCTATCCCAAGCGGTTGCGCGGGACCTGGTACCATTACGATGGCCAAGGTAAGTATGATCGAGTCAAGTTTACGAAGACCAAATGGCGGTCCGTGGGGTATGACAACCAGCAACGTTATGCCAGTACCTTGAAGCTTCATCAGCGGCGGGTCAGTGCCGATCCCGAACAGATTGCCCGGCATCCAAAATGGGTGGTCGGCTATAAGCTGCGGGCTCGGCATGCCAGCTGGATCGAACTGCGCGGCTGGAATCAGTCGGCCGGCGATGGAACCTACTACAAGGTGGCCAACAAGCACTACCACGGTCAAAAGATTCGGGTCATCAGTGAAGCAGGGGGCGCTGGCCTCTGGGTCACCCAGCACTACTACGCCTCCAAGAAAGTGGCGAAACAGTTAGGCAATCACCGATTCCACGGTGAAGTTTATTATGCCTCATAGGAATTAGAGAATGGTGGAGCGATCACGATGACGGTGATCGCTCCTTTTTTTATGACGGGGGTCAAAAGGTGACGGGAAACGAGCGCTGTCATGCTTGAATTAGGCGGGCCGGCTTAGGCAGTCGAGTCGCTGATAAGCCGGGAAGCGACTATCTCAATGGAAAGGTGTTTCTATTGAATCCGGGTTACCGAGTTGCTCGTGACGAAGGGCAACGATTCACGTCGCGACCATTCCGATTGAAAAGACCGAGAAAAAGCTAGCAACCCCTGAGTTCCGTGAAAGCGCGGCGCATCGACTGGACACGCCGAATTTAGAGTAATTATGGCAATCGCTAATCCTGTCGCGGGGATGGCGACTTTTTGTTTTCATGAAAAATAGGCTTGCATTCTAAAATGGATGTGCTATATTGAAGTTGGTAATTGAGCACTCACTTAATTTCTGTGAGCGAAGGAGGGATTGCCATGAGAACACGGGTTTATCACACTTTTCAGGATGATCTGGTCACGAGTCATCGGCAAGATCAGCAGTTGCCGGCCGACTACGATTGGCAGCCAGCGGGGAAGCGGTGGCAACGATGCTTGGTGCGAGCACTGGCGAATGGCCTGAGTTATCTTTATTGTCACTTCGGTCGCGCCATCACGTTTAAAAATGCCTGGCGCTTGAAGGCGGCTGGCCAGCACGGCTTCGTGGTGTACGGGAATCACACCCAACCAGCCGGAGACGTCTTGATCCCTTACTATCTGGGCAATCATCACACGTTCAATGTCCTTGCTAGTCCGGCTAATCTGGGGGTCCCCGTCCTGGGGCGGTTGACCGTCTTGGGTGGTGGCCTCCTCACGCCACAATCTTTTCATCAATTGGGCCGGTTCAATCGCACGGTGGTGGCAAAACTACGGGCCGGAGAGTGGATGATGATTTATCCGGAGGAACACGTCTGGCCGTATTATACCGGCATTCGGCCGTTTAATCCCGGGGCCTTTCATTTTCCGGTGGCCGCGCAGGTGCCCGCCTACTGCCTGACCGTGACTTATCGTAAGCGTCGATGGCGCCGACCGCGGCTGGTGGTTTATCTGGATGGCCCGTTCACACCAGATACCAGCCTACCATCCAAGCAGCAGCAACGCTTACTTCAGCAGCAGATTCACGCGCAGATGTCGCGGCGGGTTGCGACCAACAACGTTCAATACGTGACCTATGAGGAGGGATAAACGGTGAATATTCTATATTGTGGCGATGCGAATATGAAACCTGGCTTGTTAATCTCAATTCTATCGCTACGCAAGCAGGTCCATGAGCCGTTAAATATCTACATTCTAACGGCGTTCATGCAAAGTGATTCGCGACGATTTCAACCACTCACGGCGCAAACCGCGGCGGAATTAGCCGGACTCGTCAAGCAGACTAATCCGGCTAACCGGGTAACCCGAATCGATGTGACCGCTCTGGTGGCGGCCAATCCGCCAACGGCCAATCGCAACACCATCTTTACACCGTGCTGTATGCTACGGCTCTACGCCGACCAGGTGCCGGCGTTGCCAGATAAGCTATTGTACCTGGACACCGATGTCATTTGTCGCCTGAACTGTCAGCCGTTCTATCATCAGGATAGTCACGACTTGGAGCTAGTGGGGGTGTTGGACCACTACGGCCGCTGGTTCTTTCACCAGAGTTGGAAACACTTCGACTATCTGAATTCGGGGGTTCTCCTGTTAAATCTCAAGGAAATCCGGCGTACCGGCTTGTTTGCCCGGAGTCGGGAGCTGTGCCGAACCAAGGAAATGTTTATGCCCGATCAATCCGCCATTAACCGCTTGGTCAGACATAAACGGCTGGTGCCGCGGCGATACAATGAACAGCGGCGGTTGAAGGGCAATACGGTCTTTCAGCACTTTACGACCAGCTTCCGCCTGTTCCCATGGCTGCACACGCTGACCGTCAAGCCGTGGCAGGTCGATGCGGTGCACGACAAGCTGAAGTTACACGAATACGATGATTTATTAGCCGATTATCAACAATTAATTGTGACCCTGTAAGGAGGAGACCACGATGACCCAACCAATTCCTGTTTTCTTTTCAATCAATGATGCCTATGCCCCATTTCTTTCCGTTGCCATGACGTCCATTATTGCCCATGCCGATTCGCAGAAAAAATACGAGTTGATTGTCCTGTACGAGGATCTGAACGCGGAAAATCGTGAACGACTCGGCCAATTGGCCACCGACAACGTGACGATTCGGTTTGTGACCGTTAACGAAGACCTGATGAAGCAGCTGGCCGGCGAACACATGAAGCTCCGGGGAGACACGTTTACCCTGACCATCTACTACCGGCTCTTCATCGCCGCCATGTTCCCCCAATACGATAAGGCCATCTACCTCGACGCCGATGTCGTGGCGACCACGGACTTGGCTGAGCTCTTTCAGACCGATCTCGGGACGAATTTAGTTGGCGCCGTACAGGATACGTTTGCCGCGGATAATCCGCAGAGCATTCAGTACGTCGAACACCATCTCCAGTTGCCCATTGCTGACTACTTTAATTCCGGCGTGATGCTCCTGAACCTCAAGCAGATGCGCGCAGAACATTTCAACGAGACCTTTATCCGGCTACTCACGACCTACCACGTGGAATTCATCGCACCGGACCAGGATTATCTCAACGAGCTATGCCGCGACCGGGTGGTCCACCTCGACCGGGCGTGGAACGTGATGCCAACGAAACAGCCTCGCGTGGCGGCCCCGAAGATTTTACACTTCAGCCTCTTCGGCAAGCCGTGGCACTACGCGGATGCACAGAATGGTCAATATTTTTGGACGTATGCGGCCCAATCGCCTTATTTACCGGAGATTGAAGCGATCCGCGATACCTTTACGGTTGCCGACCGAGCCCAGGATCAAGCAGCCGAACAGGAACTTTTGGGTTCCCTCAGAGCCTTTTCACAGAAGACGAACGACGATGTTCAGCAGATTAGAAAAGAATTGGAGCTGATCTAACATGATTATTGGCGGGATGAAGGAAAAAGTTGTCGAGAACATGGAACACGATGTCCGGACTGGCCAGCTCAATGCCAAGGTCGAGGTCAATGACCCCACGTTTACGAAAGCCCAGCAGCAAGCGGTCCTCCAACGCTATTTGCGCCGCAACGGGACGCTCACGTATCGCGTCAATAATCACGTTTCTCGGCAGGTAGCGGGGCTGGCCACGCGTTACTTCAACCGGCGCACACGCTTTGAGGGACTGGAGAATCTTCGCGGTGTGACCGGTGGGGCGATTATTACCAGTAATCACTTTAACCCCCTCGACAATACGGTCGTGCGGCGGATGGTGCAGCGGACCACCAAGAAACGCCTGTACATCGTGAGTCGGGAAACGAATCTAGAGATGGGCGGGTTCATCGGCTATCTGATGAACTATTACGACACGATTCCGATTAGTGACGACAAGGAATACGCTGGCCGAGTCTTTCCGAAATTCATTCAACAGGCACTCGCTCAGCAACAGTACGTCTTGATTTATCCGGAACAGGAGATGTGGTTTAATTACCGCAAGCCCCGGCCGGTGAAGCGCGGCGCCTACTACTACGCGGCAAAATTCCAGGTGCCAATCATCTCGTGTTTCGTGGAAATCCGCGACCTGCCACGGATGGACAACGCCGAATTCGATCAAGTCCGCTACGTCATGCACGTGCTTAAGCCAATCTTTCCGGACCCCAATCAGTCCGCTCGGGACAATAGCCGCCGGATGATGGCCGTCGATTATCAACAGAAGAAGGCCGCTTACGAGCAGGCGTACGGCAAGCCCTTGACTTATCGGTTTGAGGACGGGGATGTCGCTGGCTGGCGGGGGGAGCGGATGCCCGTCCCCGTATCGCCGAAAAAACGGTATAATTAGAGGCAAACATCTTGAGTGGAGCGACGAAGTTATGACAAAGAAAAGTGACCAGCAACGCCAGAAGATTATGGCGGTCAGTCGGGAATTATTTACCCAAAAGGGCTACACGGAGACGTCCACGCGCGAGATTAATGAACGCGCGGGAATCGCGGAAGGCCTGCTATATTACTATTTTCCCAAAGGAAAGCGGCAGTTGTTAGATGCCATCGTGCGAGAAGGGGTCGATGACCGGGTCCGGATTGCGCGGAATATGACGACCAGCTGGACGCGTGCCACCATCGAGCAGGACGTCGTGAGCTTGTTTGAACAGATGTGGCACCTGCTGGGGGATGGCATCGGCTATCAGGAATTTATTATTACCATTCGCAACCGGGCCATGTTGTCGGACGACCAGTCGGCGTGGTTGGTCACTTCCTTTGAAAGCGTCCAGCAGATGGTTGCCGACCGGCTCTTTGCGGTAACGTCCGCCGAGATTACCCGAGAGCGGACGGACCAGCTCGCCATGGCCATCATGGCGACCTTTCAAAAGGTCATCTTTGATGAGCTACTGATTCGTAACCGCCAGGAGTTACCGGCCGGAACCCATGCCTTTATCAGCCGCCAGATCCATCTCTTAATGGAATTAATTTTAAAAGATTAAGCCAGTTAGTCACGAAGAGAGTGGGACAAGAGGCGATTAGCCGGCGAGCATTAAGGCTGCTAACCGAATAATCCCGGGTTTGGATTGTTTGGTTAGCAGTTTTAAGCGGAACCGGCTGCCTTTTGTCGCACGTTTCAGCTATGTAAAGGTGACACAAACAAGTTAGGGAGGTTTGTCCCAGGCATTTTATGATCGGTGCTGCACCGCTATTAGGGAATTTATAGAGCGTCCCTTACATTTCACACAATTAAACGTGGTACACTGAAACTGAAATTAACCAGTTTCCCTTGGCAATGTGGAAAGGATGTTTGTTGATGACCCAAAAGTTTGTAGCAGAGATTCAGCCGTTAAACGCCGCTAAGATTGGGACGAGTGCCCACGGGACGGCGACCTTTACCCTGACGGCTGAGACACTGGATATTCAGATTGAAATGTTTGATACCCCGGCCAATACCAATCACTGGGAGCACTTCCACGGGTTCCCTGACGGTCAGGATGCCGCGGTCGCCACGGCGGCGCAGGACGTGAATGGGGATGGCTTCGTTGACCTGCCAGAAACGGGACCGGTCTCGGGGACCACGATGGTGCCATTTGACGACGCCCCGCAGGACCTGAATATCCCGCATGATAATTACCCAACCGCGGACAGTCAGGGCCACTTTGCTTACGAGCAGCGCGTGCCCCTAGCGGCGTTGCAAGCGAAGTTTAAGGCCGCTTTTGGTACGGAAGACCTGGACCTGGCCAAACGAGTTGTGTACATTCACGGTGTACCTGACAGCTTGGACTTACCGGCCAGTGTCGGCGGTGCCGTGGCGGGGTACGATGCTCACACCACGTTGCCGATTGCGGCGGGAAAGATTAAGGCTGTGGATTAAATTGTCGCGAATAAGTGTAATTTAAAGTCAAAAGACAGACCCAGGCGATCGGAATCTTCCGGTCGCCTTGGGCTGTCTCTAGGGCACTTATTTATTGAAAAACTGAATAATCAATTGCGCAATCGTCTGGGCGTGGGTCTCCAAGGCGAAGTGACCGGTGTCTAGCAGATCGACCTCAACGTTGGCGTCATCGTGTTTGAAGGCTTCGGCACCGGCGGGAATGAAGGACGGATCGTTCTTGCCCCAAACGGCGAGAATCTTAGGCTAGTATTCGCGGAAGTATTGCTGGAATAACGGATAGGCCTTCACATTGTTTTGATAGTCAAAGATGAGGTCCAATTGCCGTTCGGCGTAATCCGGCGTGTGGGTGTAGGCAATGTCGAGGGTGTAGCCGTCCGGAGCCACGCGGTTCGGCTGGGTACCGGTGATGTACTGGCCCTTGATGGTTTCGGGAGCAAAGGCGCTACGATAGCTGTCGCGCTTGGCTTGGGTCGGGTGGTCCCAGAAGTCTTGCCGGGCGGCCCACTTACTGCCTAAGCCCGCTTGATAGGCGTTACCATTTTGACTGACGATGCCGCGAATCCAGTCGGGGTGGGCCTGGGCGATGTAGTAGCCAATTGGTGCGCCGTAATCGAAGACGTAGAGGTAGAAAGAAGTCAGATGCAATTCTTTCAGAAAGGCCGTCATGACCGTGCTGAGGTGCTGGAAACTGTAGATGAATTGGCTGTGGTCGGGCGCACTGGATTGGCCGAACCCGGGAAAATCTGGGGCAATCAGATGGAAGTGATCGGCGAGGGCCGGCATGAGGTCACGAAACATGTGGCTGGCGGAAGGGAAGCCGTGAAATAAAACCAGGGTCGGTTTGTCAGGATGACCGGCTTCCCTGTAGAAAATAGTAAGATCGTTAACGTTAAGGGTGTGATAGGTAATCATTGTAAATCCTCCCGAATTTTTTGATTGTTGGCGGTGAGTAGGGCCGTCATGGGGGCCTTATCGGCGCCCATGAGGCGATCGGTCGTAGCCGTGAGTTGGTCTAGGCACTGATTGGCCGTGACCAGAAAGGCGGCGCTGGTAGCTGTTAAGTCAATGCTGGTGGCCCGGCCTTGGGCTTGGAGCGTGACCAAGTCTTTTTGAGCGAGCGCCTTGGTTAAGCGCGAAATCGTTGAGCGCTCGTAGCCTAGCTTGGTGGAAAGGTCCTTGATGGTCTGGGGATGTTGGTCTTCCAAGGCCATCATAATGTAGCTGTAGGCGGGCTTCAACCCAGTGGGGGCGAATACCTTATCGGTTAACTGCGTCACGGACCGCATGTAACGCGCGGCGGTGAAGTAAGCACAGGTCTGGTAGAAATGATGCGTCATGGCGAAGCTTCCTTTTTCTATCGTGTACATACACAGTGCACCCGTTTGAAGTTATTTACAAGACCTTGTTGACAAATAATTAAGAACAATGAAAAGTCGATGCGATTATCAAAAAGAATGGATGCAACTACAGTCTGATATACGCCAACATCGATTCCACCAAGATGGCAACGGTTAAGCGGTCGTCCATCGTCTTGGGATAGATGTTGCGCTATGGGGTTCGCGCCATGATTCAGGCCATCTTGAACGTGGTCGGTTTGAAGCGATATTGGAAAGTTTAACGAAAATGCCAGGCGTTTGGCGGCTAGGTCGCGTATAATAAACGAGTACAGTCGATTGCCGCCAGCGAGGGTGACTCACCGCGGCCGGCAATCCGTATCCGTGAAAAAATAAATAACGAGGAAAGGGTGAGCGGTGTGGAACCCAATATTTTTGTCAATTACCGCGATTGGCTGGATCGACAGAAGATGCCGCGCGGTAGGAAGGCGGCGTTGGTGGCGGCCATGGAACTCTTTTCGGAGGATGGCTTTGACGGCACCTCAACGGTGGATATTGCCAAGGCGGCCGGCATTAGCCAGGCGACCATCTTTAAGTATTTTCATACCAAGCAGGACTTGATGTTCGCCATCGTTCGGCCGGTGATGGAGCACTTCTTTCCCGCGTATCGGGATGAGTTCTTCACCGGGATTGCCAAACAGGAGACCCTGCCCGCCATGGTCCACTTTATGGTAACAGACCGATATCACTTTGTGGCTGGCAATATCGAAGCCGTCAAGATCTTGGTGATGGAAATGATGACCAACGAGGAGTTACGGCAACTCTTTGGTAAACTAGTTTCATCGAATGACTTTGATTTCTTAGGCGAGTTGCTGAAGAACTTTCGGCGAACCGGCGAATTGCGCGAGGATATCGACGCGGCGGCGATTGTCCGAATCTTCGGTGGTCAACTGGCAATTTACCTGCTTCAGCGCAATTACGCACCGGTCTTGGTTCACGATGAAGCCCAAGACCTAGAGATCATCTCCGAACAGATTCTGCGGACCATCCAAAAATAAGCGAAAAGAAACGGTTAGTTGCTTGAGAGGACTAGCCGTTTTTTGTATTCTCGTGTAACCTAGAGAGTAACGGAACCGCGTTCGAGCGACAAGCGAACGGAGATTCTAAACTGAAAAATCGCCAATGGATTTGGCGAATGAAAGGAAGTCAACCATGTCGAGGTACCGTCTCCAAACGATTATTTTTGTTCTGACCGCATTTATGTTGGGGTGTAATGAGTTTATAGTGGTTGGGGTTATTTCGGATATCTCTCAGTCACTTCGCGTTTCGGTGGCCACGGTGGGTTATCTGGTCACCATCTTTGCCACGACCTTTGCCGTCAGTACGCCCTTTATCACGGTCTTAACCAATCGCTTCAGTCGATACAAGACGTTAATGGTGTTGATGTTGATCTTCTTAGCGGGGAATACGTTGAGCGGCTTTTCAACGAGCTATGGCATGCTCCTGGTGACGCGGATCATGACGGCATCGGTCGCCGGGGCCATCGAGTCATTTATTATTTCCTTTGCCAACGACATTGCGCCGCACGATAAACGGGCGGTGCTGATTGCCTGGATTTCCGCGGGCTTTAGCATTGCGTCCGTCATTGGGGTGCCGATCGGGGTGGCCATCAGTACCGCGGATAGTTGGCGGACGGCCTTTCACGTGATTTCAGGAATTACGTTAATCACCTATGTTCTACTGGCGTGGCTGTTGCCGCGGCATCTGCCGCAAGTCAAGGGTGGCGTGAAGGATCAGTTAGTCTTTCTGACGGATAAACGCGTTTATCTCGGGATTGCGGTCAACCTCTTCATGGCGGCCACGATGTACGCGTACTACACCTATATTCGCCCTCTCATCACGACCAGCATGGGCTTTAGCCTGACGAGTCTGAACTGGCTTCTCTTTATCCTGGGAATCATGAGTATTATCAGCAATCGACTATCGGGTGCCCTCGCGGAACGGCAGGGACTTCGGCAGTTGCCGTGGTTCTACGTGGTAGATATCGTCTTACTCCTGCTGTTACCTGTGGCCTTAAACAGCCAGGTGCTGGGCTTTAGCGTGCTATTGGTTTTGACGCTGATCGTCACGATTGCCGGGGCGCCCGTTCAGATTCATTTCCTGGATGTGGCCGCCGAGAGCTATCCGCAGGCGACCATGTTGGCCTCCTCGGTTAGTCCCATTTCCTTTAACATTGGGATTTCGGTGGGGTCGGCCACCGCGTCGTTAATGTTGGGGCAGGTTGGTTTGCAAAATGTCAGTTTCGGTGCGGCCGCCTACGCCCTCATTTCGCTAGTGCTGGTGGTCGTCTTGAACCGGGTTATCGCCGCGCATCAACGGGTGACGGCCTTAGAAAAATAAGTTTAAACTTGGGGACGTTTTCATGAGACGTTGAACTGCTTATTTCGCAGAAGATAGTGTATTCTGGGTGATAGTGAGTTAAATCTTGAGAGTTAGAGGAGAAAAAATCTTGAACAAGTATCGTTGGCAAGCCATCGTCTTTGTCCTGGTGGCGTTTATGTTGGGCTGTAATGAATTTATCGTGGTCGGGGTCCTTTCCGACATTGCGCAGGAATACCGGATTCCGGTGGCAACGGTGGGGTATTTGGTCACGATCTTTGCCACGGTGTATGCGGTGAGCACGCCGTTTATTACCGTTTTGACCAGCCGGTTTAGCCGCTACAAGACCTTGATGACGTTGATGGGGATTTTCCTGGTGGGGAACACCTTGAGTGGCTTTGCCATGAACTATCCGGTCTTGTTGCTGTCGCGTATGATGACGGCGATGGTGGCCGGGGCGATTATTTCCCTGATCATGACGTTTGCCAGTTCCATTGCGCCTCGAGAGAAGCGGGCCAGTCTGGTCTCCTGGATTTTCGCGGGCTTTAGCATTGCCTCGGTCTTTGGGGTGCCGATTGGGACGGCAATCAGCACCAGTTACAGCTGGCACGACGCGTTCTATCTGATTTCCGTAATTAGCGCCGTGACCTGCGTATTGCTGGGGTGGTTGTTGCCGCGACAGGTTGAGCAGGTTCAGGGGAGCATCAAGAATCAATTGGTATTGTTAAAGGACCGGCGCATCTACGTCGGCATCGCACTAGTTCTCTTCACGGCGGCCACGATGTACGCGTACTACACCTATATTCGGCCGTTGTTGACGACCGCGCTGGGCTTCAGCACGCAGAGCCTGAATTGGCTGCTCTTCTTGATTGGGATTATGAGTATCATTAGTAATCGCCTATCGGGGATGCTGGCCGAACGCAATGGGCTACGGATAATGCCGCGCTTTTACGTGGTAGACGTCTTGTTGCTGGCGTTACTGCCGATGGGACTGAGCTTTAAGTGGGGCGGTCTCGGCATCCTGCTAGTGTTGAGTCTGATCGTGACGATTATTAATTCACCAATTCAGATTCATTTCTTAAATATTGCGGAGGAAGAATACCCGCAATCCACGGTTCTAGCCTCCTCGTTGAACTCCATCTTTTTTAATTTTGGCATCTCGCTGGGGTCGGCCACGGCCTCAGGTATGTTGGGCGTGGTCGGGTTGAAGCACATTAGCCTAGGTGCCGCGGTGTATGCGGCGATTTCGCTGTTATTGGCGGTGATTTTAAACCGGGTGATCAAACAGCATCGGCGGCAAAATAGTTCCCTTTAAAGTCGTTCAGCGTTAAGGTTAACCTAGTCGAACAATTAAACTAGGAGGTTATTTGATGACAGATATACCAACAGTAACGTTTAATGACGGGTACCTGATGCCAGCGCTGGGCTTGGGGACGTTCCAAGTTCGTGGGGGCCAAGGTGTTAATCAGATTCTGGCGGCAATCAAGGATGGCTATCGGAGTCTGGATACGGCCACAAATTACGACAATGAAGGCGCCGTCGGTGAAGCGATTCGTCGGTCGGGACTGCCACGGTCGGCCTTCTTCGTGACGTCTAAGTTACCCGGAAAATATCACCGGTACGCCGATGCGACCATGGCCATTCAGGAGTCGCTCTATCGGCTGGGGCTGGATTACTTTGACCTGTACCTGATTCACTGGCCGCTGCCTAAACGCGATCACTACGTTGAAGCCTGGCAGGCCATGATTGATGCCCGGACGCGGGGGCTGATTCGCTCGATTGGCGTTTCTAACTTCGAGCCGGAGCACCTGGATCGCTTGGTCAAGGAGACCGGCGTGACGCCGGCCGTCAACCAGATTGAAGCCCACCCGTACTGGAACAACCAGCGCATGTTGGCGGCCGATCAGCAACGGGGGATTGTGACCGAGGCGTGGAGTCCGCTAGGCCGCGGGAGTGCCGCGCTCAAGGAACCACTGATTCAGAAGCTGGCGAAGAAATACGCTAAAAATGTGGGGCAGATCATCCTGCGGTGGCATTTCCAGCGGGGAATTGTCCCGATTCCTAAAGCCAGCAACCTGATGCATCAGCGGTCCAATCTGGCTATCTTTGACTTTAACCTGACGCCGGAAGAGATGCATGAAATTAACGCGCTCAATCGGACGGACGGTCGGGTTGACGGTCAGGATCCGAATGAATACGAAGAATTTGATTAACAGAGATTAACGCATGGTCGATTGACGATGCGTTTTTTTATGGCAGAATAAGGGCTTATATCCGAATAATAGTATAAGCAAATTTGTAAGTGTTCAGTTCTGACAAGTGATCGGATTTCCAGTATAGTGGGGATACTAACTTTTTGAGGGAGGTGAATCCGTGGACCAATTGAAGCAAGACCGGCTGGCCGACCGCATCAAGGGGGTTCTGTACGGCCAAGCCGTGGGGGATGCCCTGGGGATGCCAACGGAACTCTGGTCGGTATCTCAGATTCGCCGGCAATTTCCCGTGGGTATTCGGGACTTTGAGACCGGGCCACGCACAAATGCTATCGCCATGAACTATTTGCGGGGACAATATACGGATGATACGAGTCAAGCGCTGATTATTTTAGACAGTCTCCGGGCGAATCAGTGGCAGGTCAACCCAACTGACCTGGCTCAGCGCTTCTTGACCTGGGCTGAGTCCGTCCACGCCTTTGAGCATAATATTCTGGGGCCGAGTTCTAAGGCCGCTTTGTTGGCGATTCAGGCCGGTCGCGACCCTCAGTCGGCGACTAAAACGGCAGTCACTAATGGCTGTGCCATGCGGATTGCGCCGGTGGGAACGCTATTTACCCCGGACCAACTGCCGGAATTGGTCAGTCTGGTTGTGGCTATCACGCGGGTGACTCACGCGACGGACGTGGCCTTTAGCGGCGCGGCCATGATTGCTGGGGCCGTCACGGCGGCTCTGGCGGATTACGATTGGTCGGCCGTGATGGACTGGGCGAGCTTGGCTGGGGATGCTGCCAAGCGTTTGGGAACCCCTACGTGGGCGGCCAGCCCGCAAGCCCGCTTGCGCTTGGGATTGGAGATTGCCCGGGCCACACAGGATGACGTTGGCGAATTTACTCGCCAATTACGCGAACTGGTCGGGACGGGAACGGCCGTGAGTGAATCGGTTCCGGCCGCCCTAGCCGTGGCTTATTACACGCAGGATATACGACGCTGTGCCTTGTTGGCCGCCAACCTGGGTGGGGATACCGATACGATTGGGGCCATGGCCGTTGCGGTCTGTGGCGCCAAGCAGGGCTACCACCACTTACCCATGGGCTGGGGTAGTCTAATTGATCGGCAGAATCCGCAGCAACATTTGACAACGTACGTGACGGCGCTTTTAGCCGGTCGTCACCAGCTATGACATCATTAAGGAGTTTAGGACGCTATGAATGGGGAAACACTTAAAGTACCACAGAAAGATAAGACGTTAACGCCCGGAAAATTATTTTACAACTGGTTTGCCGCCAATATTGGTATTATGGGGATCGTCTTTGGCGCTATTATTGTGAGTTATCACTTGTCGTTTGTTCAGGCCACGTTGGCTTCGCTTCTGGGCGCACTGTCCTTTGTCTTTCCGGGATGGGTGGCCATGATTGGGAAGCGCGAGGGTGTGACGACATTTAAATTATCGCGGGCGGCTTACGGGACGCGAGGAAATAAGTTGCCCAACGGGATTGCCTGGGTCAATATGGTGGGGTGGTTGGCGATTAACGTCATTACCGGGACCCTCCTGTTGGTGTCGTTGTTTCAGGTCATCCACATTGCCAAGTCGGGACTGGTCACGGCGCTCGCGCTGACCGTGTTTGCCGGGGTGGTGATTCTCTCGGGACTGGTGGACGAGGCCTTTCTGGCTAAGGTTCAGACGTGGTTGTCTTGGATTTTCGGGGCTTTGACGGTCATGACTTTGGTGCTCTTTTTGATGAAGGCCGATTGGCAACAGGCGTTGGCCCGGCCCAGTGGGAAATGGTTCGGTGGTTTCTGGCCGGCCGTCTCAATCGTGGCCGCGGGTTCGGGGATTAGCTGGTCCATGGCCGCCGCGGACTGGGGAGCGTACGTCAAGCCACAGGCCAGTCAGGGGGCAACCTTCTGGCATACGCTATTGGGTGGCGCGATTCCGCTGTTTGTGTTGATGTGGGGCGGCGTTCTCCTGAGCACCGTTGAACCCGGTCTCGCCAGTGCTGCCAATCCAATTGACGTGATGAGCCGTGCGTTGCCGTCGTGGATGACGGTCATTTACTTCTTGGTCGCGGCGGGGGGCCTCATCCCCCAGTGCATCATCAGTCTGCGTTCGGCACGGATTAATCTGGAAACCGTGGGTATTCACATCTCACAACGGCATTCGCTCATTGTTCACGGTCTGATTGTGATTTTAATTCCGGTGTACGTCTTATTCATTGCCGAAGACTTCATGGGTAATTTTGAATTATTCTTGGGCTTTTTGGGGACCTGTTTAGCGGCTTGGGTTGCCGTCTTTCTGTGCGACAGCGTCCTGTATCGCCGGGATGGCTATGCGTTGAGCGAGATGATGCTGGCTTCGCGCAATCGCTACAACTGGAAGGGTATTAGCTCCTGGTTGGTTGCGGTCGTGACGGGCTTCTTGTTTACGAATAACGCTGTGTGGAATGGTCCCTTTGCACAGGGGATTTTCCGGGATAACAGCCTCGGCGTCTTCGTGGCCGGCATTGCCGCGGTGATTTGCATGTTGATTCTTCGACCATTAGGCAAGCAACTCACCGAGGAGGTCGAGTAGGATGGGTGGGATACTGGTGATTGGCGCGGCTTACGTGGATGTCGTGGTCGACGTGCAACGTTTGCCGCAAAGTGGCGAAGACGTCCCTGGAAAATGGCGGCGTACCCAGGTCGGTGGCTCGGCGTTCAATGTGCAACGGGCTTTGACGTACGCCGGGACGCAGGCCGCTTTATTGGCGCCGGTGGGTCGGGGCCAACATGCCACCATTGTGCGGGAGGCCTTCCGGCGGCTACAGATTCCGATTCTGCTGGAAGATGATCGGGCGGATAACGGCTGGGACGTTTCGTTTGTCGAGGCGAATGGCGAACGGGCCTTCCTATCCATCAGTGGGGTGGAACGCTACTGGCAAGCGGAATGGTTCGACCGGATCGCGCTAGACACCTACGACTACGTGTATCTTTCGGGATATGAATTGGAAGATCCGCAAGCTGCCGCGGTGATTTTGACCGCCCTGCAACGCTACCCACGGCTGTCGATTCTGTTCGATACCTCCCCGCGAATCGGCCAGCTATCGTCAGCGGTGCTACAGCAGCTGATTCGCCCCGGTGTCATGATTCACGGTAACGTGGTCGAGATTCAACGGCTAGGCACCCCCACGGAGACGTACCAGACGATCGCCAAGCGGCTGAACGCACTGACGGGGGCCTTGGTCGTAGTGACCCTCGATGCGCAGGGCTGTTATTACGTGGATCAGGGCGTCGGCCGAATGGTGCCGGGAGAAGCCACCCGAGTGGTGAATACCATCGGGGCCGGGGACACGCATTGCGGTGGGCTACTGGCCGGGTTGGCCGTGGGTCAGCCTGTGGACGCCGCGATACGGCAGGCCAACCAGTTAGCGGCGCAAGTGGTGGCCCAGCGTGGCGGGGCCTTGGAGGTCGATTGAAGGAATGAGAAAGGACAAGCAGATGCCAAAGTACCAAGGATTAACGCGTTGCCTACTCCTTGCCATGTTGGGGAGTGGGTTGATTGGTGGCGGTTATGGCCAAGCTTGGCTGGCCATGGTTGACCTTTTTCCACGGGATCGTCCGGTCGCCCACAAGTAGTCGCGCCGATTAAGATTGGTCGGAGATGTGGTTTCACAAGGCCGTTCAAGGTATAATAAGGATCATGAGAACTTCAGAAAGAGGCGAGAATGTGGTAAAACGGCGAACATTAACCAGAGAGATTGTGTTAGATCAGGCTAATCGTTTAATTGCGGAGCGGGGATTAGAGAATCTAACGATCCGCGCCTTGGCCGATGCCTTGGAGATTCGCCCGCAATCCGTTTACAACTACGCTGATAGTTTAAATGATCTATTAGACCAGGTGGGCCTGCGGTTCGTCAATAAGTTAACCGACCGGCTGATGCATCGTTTATTTGGCGTAGGTGGCAAGGAAGCCTTATTGGTTTTTGCACAGGAGTTTCGTAAGGGGTGTCGGCAAGAAAAGCACCTGGCCCCCATCCTCATGAATCCTAACGACTTGCGCCAGTTGAAACGCACGCATCAGGCCCTGTGGGATTTGTATAAGCAGATGTTTGAAAGTCTTCACGTCCTCGAGGGCGCGGACAACCCGAACCTCGTGGAATCGACGCTGTATCGTTCGGCGCTCTTTGGCTTTATCATGCAGGAATTGGGTGGCTACTTGAAGCTACCGCAGAAACGAATCGATGAACGGTTCCAGCAGATGATGACGCTGGTCGTTGATCAAATGACTTTGCCATAAGTAAAGATAAGCGCCGTAAGCCCGGTTGGGGGTTACGGCGCTTTTTTACAGGGTGGGGAATGTCACTGCTTAGCAGAAAACCGGTCAAAATTTTTCCAAAAAAGGTTGACTTAAAGTGCACTCGAAGGTGTTTACTAGGACTTGTAAGGAATTGAGGAGGCGGCGCCATGGTTGAAACGAATAGACGTTATCGGATTGGCGAGTTTGCAAGGTTGGTTGGTCTTTCGACGTATACCTTGCGCTATTACGAGGATCAGGGCCTGATTAAGTCGCAACGAGATGAGAACGGGGTGCGTTACTATACGGATTTGGATATCCGCTGGGTCGGCTTCATTTTACATCTCAAGGGTACGGGCATGCGGTTGAACGAACTCAAGCGTTACGTGACGTTGCGCGCAGCCGGGGATGCGACCATCCCCGAGCGCCGGGCGTTGTTGCAAAGGGCCAAGGACGATGCCGAGGCCGATATTGCCGAATTGCAGATGCATTTGGCGGTGTTGAGCCACAAGATTGACTGGTACGATGGCAAAATCGATCATACCATCGCCGATTCCGAAAGTTTCCACGATTATTTACAGCAATTTAACCAAGAAGGAGCGGATCAATTTGGCAAAGAATGAAGCGGTTAAAAACGGCGTTATTTTTCCCGCCGGCGACAAGAATGTGGCTTATCAGGACGTTTTCACCGGTCAGAGTTACTTACAAGGCTTGGTCAACGACCCCGATGTTAGCGTGGGTGTGGGCAATGTGACCTTTGAACCCGGTTGCCGGAACAACTGGCACATCCACCACAATGGGTTCCAGATTCTGCTGGTGACCGGTGGTGAAGGCTGGTACCAAGAAGCCGGCCAACCAGCGCGGCGATTACACCCCGGTGATGTCGTGGTGACGAAGGACGGCGTTAAGCATTGGCACGGCGCCACGAAGGATAGTTGGTTCAGCCACATCGCCATTACGGCTGGAACACCCGAATGGTTGGAACCCGTTGATGACGCGCATTACGATGCTTTAGACTAGGAGGTCGCGTAATTATGGCAAAGAAACAAACAGCAGGTCGTGACAACTTGGGTGAATTTGCGCCTAAGTTTGCCGAATTAAATGATGATGTCTTATTCGGCCAGGTTTGGTCGCGAGAAGATAAGTTATCCGCGCACCAACGGAGCCTGATTACCATTTCCGCACTCATCTCAGCGGGCAACTTCGAACAGCTCCCGGCGCACCTGAAGATTGGGAAGGGCAATGGCATCACGAAGGATGAGATTTCCGAAGTGATTACGCACCTGGCCTTTTACGTGGGGTGGCCTAAGGCTTGGTCGGCCTTTGGAATTGCCAAGGAGATTTTTAAGGATTAACGGAAACGAGGACTCGGCCGGATTGGCGGGTCCTTTTTATGTACGATCGTTGACGATTGAGCGGGGTCATTTCAGCAGGAATGAGTCATTTTTAACGACAATTTTGATTAAAAGTTAGATAATTAAAAGTAAAGACTCAGTAAAGGGGAATGACACGGGATGCGCAAACATAAAATTTTAGGAGTGTTCCTGAGCTTGTTCGTCGTTGGCGGTCTGGTCGGGGGCTTAACGGCCCTGCGACCAACGCCCGCGCAAGCCAAGACGAGCCAAGCAGTCAAGCAGTATCAGCAGTGGAAGAAAGCCTATGTTGGCGGCAAGACGCAGAAGTATGTGAAGTCAAATAATGGACAGGGAAGCACCACGGCCTTGTCGGAAGGCCAAGGCTACGGGATGTTAGCCACCGTGCTAGCCGCCAAGAAGGGCGCCAACACGCACGCGACCTTCAACCAATTTTACAAATACTACCGGGCTCACCGGATTTCTAGCAAGACGCCGCTGATGCAGTGGCAGCAGACGAAACGTGGCGGGAAGATGACCAGTACTGGGTCGCAGAAGAATTCCGCAACGGACGGGGATTTGGATATTGCCTACGCCTTGATTTTGGCGGATAAGCAGTGGGGCAGTAAGAAGACCAATTACCGGGCCGCGGCCAAGAAGCTGATTAAGGCCATTAAGCAAAAGGAAATCAACCCGACAACCAAGTTGCCAACCATGGGTAACTGGGCCACGAACAGCTACGATCGCAGTAAGCTACGGACGTCTGACCTGATGACGGGGTACTTCAAGACGTTTGCAAAATATACCAAGGACGGTAGCTGGAAGACGGTGGCCAACCGCAGTCAGACGGCCGTGAAGAAGTTGAGTGCCCGGCATAAGACCGGACTGTTCCCCGACTTTATCCTGGTGACGGGCAAGAGCCTCAAGTTAAAGGCCGTCAAGCCGTACAGTATCGAATCCAGCACGGATAACCAAGTAGGGTACAACGCCAACCGAGTTCCATGGCGCTTGGCTCAAACGTACAAGCTGAGCAAGGACGGTACCACCAAGAAGGCGCTGTTGAAGCAGTTGAAATTCTTTAACCGCAAAAAGAAAATTACCGCCGTTTACACGTTAGGTGGCAAGGCCGTTAACAACTATGAGAATACCGCGTTCACGGCGCCCGTCCACTTCGCGGCGAAGACCATGAAGCAGACGGCTTTGAAGAACAAGACGGCCAAGCAGTTGCCACGGACCATTGAGAAGCACAATTATTACTCGGCGACCTTGCAGGTGGTCACGGGGTTACAATAGATGAACAGCGAAACGGCTACCTTTTGGCGCCCGTTTCGGTTATGTAAGGGTGACGCGAAAGCGCCTGGGAGGTTTTGTCCCAGGCGCTTTTTTTTCAGCAAATCTTAAAATAAATCAAGCAATAATTGCAGATTGAAGCCGGTAATTACTGCGGTGAGTAGGTAGCCAAGTAGCGTGACCCACCGGTGATTGGCGTGCGTTCCCAACACCCGTGAGCTACCGGTTAGGGCGACCATTGGAAACAGGGTGAAGGGTAGCGCCACACTTAGGGTGACCTGCGCGTAAACGATTAAGTGCTCAAAGGTTCGGTCGTTAAAGCCAATGAGCCCACCAATGATGAGGATGGGAATGAGCGTGACGGCTCGCGTCAACAATCGACGTTGCCAGAGGGGGAGGCGAATGTGGATGTAGCCCTCCATGACGATTTGCCCGGACAACGTGCTGGTGATAGACGAGATGAGTCCGGTAATCAGCAGGGCAAAGGCAAACAGCCAACTCATGACAGGACTGGCCAGGTTACCCACAATCGTGGGTTCCTTGAGGCCCTCAAAGACCGCTTGGAGACTCGTGAGTTGCCCGGTTCTTCCGAAAAAGAGGGTACCGCCTAAAATTAGAAG
This sequence comes from Levilactobacillus sp. HBUAS70063, assembly GCF_038374745.1. Classification (NCBI taxonomy): domain Bacteria; kingdom Bacillati; phylum Bacillota; class Bacilli; order Lactobacillales; family Lactobacillaceae; genus Levilactobacillus; species Levilactobacillus sp. HBUAS70063. Next base: position 224,130 of record NZ_JBANSM010000002.1, read on the forward strand.
CAGGGCGTTGACGATAAGGGCGGCGATGAGGTGGACGTTGGAATCCCATTTGCCAAACCGTAGAGCCTCGTTGACCTGCTGGGGATCGTGGACGTCGTAGCGCCGACTTTGAGCCAGTGCGGAGTGGAGATATAGGTTGTGGGGCATGATTGTGGCGCCGATGATACCGACACTGAGAATTAATTTAGAATGGTCGGTCAGTAGGCTGGTGGTCGGCAAAATGCCGCGGGCAATCGCCGGCAGGGCGGGATGCGCCCGGGCCACCTCGATGGCAAAAATTACGCCCACGGTCAGGATCGCCGCAAGTACGATGAACTCGACGCGCCGAATGCCAAAACGAAGAAATAACAAGACGACTAAGACATCGGCAATCGTGAGCAGAATGCCGTAGACTAGCGGCAGGCCCACCAGCAATTTGAGCGCAATGGCCGTGCCCACCACCCCGGTCAGGTCGGTTGCCATCATGGCCACCTCGTTAAGCAACCAGAGCGTGACGCGCAGCGGTGTGGGAACCCGTTCGGCAATGGCTTGTGCTAAATCTCGCCGGGCCACGACCCCTAATTTAATGGCGAGGGTCTGCATGAACATCGCCACCAGAATCGATAGCGTCAGGACGGCCAATAGCTGGTAACGGTACTGACTACCGCCAGCCAGTGAGGTCAGCCAGTTGCCGGGGTCCATGTAGCCCACGGCCACCAGCGCCCCCGGGCCACTGTAAGCGAGAAACTTCTGGAGAAAAGACGCGCCATTATTGGGGACGGCGACGCTCCGATTGACCTCGTCGAGACTGGGACGTTGGGGTTCAGACATGGCCGTCACGTGCCTTTCGTTGCGCCAGATTAACGAGAATCTCGGCAAAACGGGGATCGTCGTTCATCGGCGGAACCAGCTGGAAACGGTCGCCACCGCTGGCCTTGAACGTCTGGTAATTTTGAACGTAATCCTCTTCCAGAGTCTCGAGGCAGTCGGCGACAAAGGACGGCGTGGCAATTAAGACATTGCGCTTGCCCAGTTCAACCAACTGCATGAGCGTATTTTTTAGGTAGGGTTTCTGCCAGGGCATCGGGCCAAACTTGGATTGATAAACCGTTTGGACTTTGTCAGCGGGCAGGTTAGGCAGACGGTCTAGCACCCCCTGGGTCGTGGCCTGACACTCATCGGGGTAGGGATCACCGTGCGCCACCATTGCGCTGGGGATGCTGTGATAACTGAAGAGGACGGCATCGAAGTCGGCTTGCGTATAGGCGTGCCAGACCTGATCGGCCAATAAGTCGAGGTAGGCGCTGTCCTGATAAAAGTGCCGAATTGGCAACAAGTTGGCGTCGCTGGTCGCCGCTTGCTTGAAGATGCCATCGTGGGTGCTTTGCGTGTACTGGGGGAAGAGGGGCAGAAGGACGATGCGGTCGCAGCCATTGGCCACCATCTGATTAAGCGCTTCGGCGATATCCGGTTCGCCGTACGTCATGGCGTAGCGGACCTGCCAATCGGGCAGTCGCGTCTGCACCAGATGAGTGATACGCTGGGTATAGACGATGAGGGGCGACCCTTCCTTGGTCCAGATGTGTTGGTAAAAGGTGGCCGAGCGCCATGACCGCAAGGGTAAAATGATTCCCCGCAAGATGGGTTGCCACAGCGCCGGGGGCATTTCGATGACACTGCGATCACTGAGAAATGTTTTGAGGTAGGCCCGCACGTCCGCCGTTTCCGGCGATGCCGGTGAGCCTAAATTAACAAGTAATAGACCTTGCTGCATACCAAACCCTCCCGAAGTATTAATAGCTTTATCATAGCATAATTAACCGCTTCCATGGTTACGAACCCGTGGAAGTTGCCACGAAAAAAGCCATCCCGCGGGATGGCTTTTTAGACGTTTCGTTTAGTAGGTTGACACGTAGGCTTTGTTGGCCGTGACGTATTTTCCGTTAGTTAATTGGAAACGGTAGGCATTCTTGCTGTTCTTCGTGATAGCCTTGACCGCTAACTTCTTACCGGCAGTAACCTTGGTGCTCCGCTTGTTCTTGTTAAAGGACGTTGACGAGTATTCGTAAACGGTCTTCTTGGTCTTGATGCCACTAACATCCGTCATGCTGGTGTAGTAGCTGGCGGTGTTGGTCGTCTTACCAGAGAACCACTTGTTAACGGCAGAACTGTCGAGAACCTTGTTCAGATCGACATTACCACTGATACCGGAAACACGACCGGTGCTGGTGTACTGCCACAGGTCAACGGAAGTCCCACTAACCTTAGGCTTTACGGAACTGTACTTGGCAATCCAAGTCCCATCGAATTTGTCAAAGTTCAGTTTGTGATAGTTGGCGTAGTATTCGCCAGCGTACATGATTAATGGCTTGTCGGTCAGGCTACGCATGGTCTTTAACCAAGCGTTGACGTAGGTCTGTTCCTTGCCCTTAGCCGATGGCATCCGCTTTTCTTCATCCAAGACGAAGAACTTTGTGTGCTTGTTACTTCGCTTGTAGAAGTCCTTGGCTTCTTGTTGGGCATCCTTAACGCTGGTAAATTCGGCAAACATGTATTGACCGAATGGCACGCCATACTTGTAGGCCCCGTTGGCGTTAACGTTACGCTTGCTGTCGACCATGTAGCCGGCATCGCCCTTACTCCCGTGTTGAACCCGAATGATGGCGTACTTTAAGTCTTTAGACGCCTTTTTCCAGTTGATATTCCCTTGGTATTGCGAAATATCGGCGACTTTCTTACCCGCGGCATTGGCGATCGTGGTGTTTAAACCGACCCCAACGGCCAAAACGGCAGCAAAAGCAGCGATACCCGCAACCAATTTATGTAACTTAATTTGCATGAATGACATCCTCCTCAGTCTTTGCCTCTTATTGTACACGGTGTGACCGGCTAACAGGTTACTACAGATTTACAATTGATTACAGTTCGATTGCAAGGTTGGCGAAAACGGTGAAAAATCCTGTAGGCCGTGGTCATTCAGATGAGAAAATTGCCGCCAGAAAAAAACTAGCCACGACGTTGATCGTGACTAGTTTGCATTCAGAGCTTAATGAACGGCGGTGTAAATCTTTAAGGCTAATTTCGCGCGGTTCTTGTCGGTCTTAGTCACAGGATTGTACTTGGACAGGCCGGCTTTAACTTTCTTGTAGCTGTAAACGTTGCTACTGCCACTTTCAAAGTACATCAGATCGGACTTATTCGGTGAGTGGTTCAGGCCCATCACGTGGCCCAACTCGTGGGCAATCGTACTGGCGTATTCGTACATCCGGCCATTCTTGGCGACCGTGTTCACGCCGCTGACCTCTTTTTCAAGCGTGGTGTAAGCGGGCAAGGATTTTTCAACGGCTTGGGCTTCGGCGTTAAAGGCATCCTGATAAGTCGAATCGGAAGTCGATAGCCCCTGAGCCGCCAAGTTGGCCTTAGCCTTGGTCTCGATGGTGTGGGCGTACTTGTTGTAAAAGGCATCGTTGAGTTGGTTCGTCATGGCCACGCCAATATTCTTAGTTTCGGCCTGGTAGTAGGACCACCGAACCTGTAACCGCTTGGCGCTAGGTGTCCACCAGGCATCACTCTGGTCGCTCTTGGTGGCCGCCGCCTTGGAGATTGAGAAGGTCAGGGTATGGTTTTTCTTGGAACCTTGAACGAACTCCTTCTTGCCTAGCTTCTTGTTCCAATAGTTCATGGCAATCTTAACGCTACTCTTAAGCTTGGCGTCCTTGGTATTCACCCAGACCGTGGCTTTACCGTTCTTTTTTAACGCCGTTTGTGCGTCAAAAGCGAGCTTGTATTTTTTGCCTAAACGTTTGGCATTCTTGCGATAGTAGCTCTTCGACTTCTTGAGCATGGCGGTCGATGGTGTCACACTGGCCGCTTGGGCCGTGACCGTACTGGTCGTGACCACCGGTGCAAATAGCAATGCGGCCGCTGCCGCAACAAAGAGTGACCGTGGTTTTAAATGGTGTGCGCTATGCATGATGCTAACCTCCTCAATTCCCCAAAACGTAACATTTACAATAGCATAGCCTTTTCTGAAAGGTCGGTCAAGTAAAAACTGCCACTTAATTTTTAAGCGGCTATTTCGATTATAACGGCAATGGTGACGGTTTCAAAATTATAAATGTGAACATTTGTTCGGGCCTTTTGGAAAGGAATCTGGTATAGTTAGGACAAGAGAAAACGAGGGGGTTTCATGATGGTTAAACGGTGTGATTGGGCCACGTCTTCGCCCGCAGTGCAACGGTATCACGATGAGGTGTGGTGCCGACCGACGCATGACGAACGGACCTTATTTGAATGGCTGTGTTTAGAAACGTATCAGGCTGGGCTGAGCTGGCAAACGGTGCTCAACAAGCAAGCTGCTTTTGAGCAGGCCTTTCGGGACTACGACATCGCGGCGGTAGCGGCCATGCAGCCCACCGATATCGATCGGCTAATGACTAACCCGGAAATTATTCGCAATCGCCGCAAACTCGAAGCTACCGTGAATAACGCTCGGGTCCTGCGTGATTGGCCGTTGCCCACGCCTTTTTCCGAGTGGTTGTGGGCGTTTGTAGGCAATCGGCCGATTCGCCATCACTTTGCCACGACGGCTGAGGTTCCCGGGACCACCGACCTGGCGCAACACATTTCACGGGAAATGAAGAAATTAGGCTTTAAATTCGTGGGACCGACCACGGTATATTCGTTTTTGCAGGCAGCGGGGCTGGTCAACGACCACCTGCTGGATTGCGATTGGGCACCGGAGAATCAACAGAAAGGATAGATAAAGATGCGGTTTTTACATACGGCGGATTGGCACATTGGCAAGAAGCTTCACGGCTACGACCTGTTAACGGAACAGCGCGACGCTTACGAACAGATCAAGGCGATTGCCCTAGCGGAGAAGGTTGATGCGGTCGTCATTGCTGGGGACTTATATGACCGTGCGCTTCCCAGTGAGGATGCGGTGAGCGCTTTGGATGCGATGCTGGTGGACTTAAACCGCCACCAACACCTGCCGTTACTCGCGATTAGCGGTAATCACGACTCGGCCGTACGGTTAGGTCAGGGCCGTGAATGGTTTGCCAGCACGGATTTTTACTTGAAAACGCGGCTTGCCGAGGGCTTAAAGCCCGTGGTCATGGACAATACCCAGTTTTTCTTGTTGCCGTACTTCGAACCCTTTGCGGTGCGGCAATATTTTCAAGACGATAGCATTAAAACGGTTGCGGCCGGGATGGAACGCTTGGTGGCGGCGATGCAGCAACAGTTTGATCCAGCCATGAAACACGTCTTGGTGGCCCACTTCTTTGCCGCTGGAAGTCAGCACAGTGACTCGGAAACCTTGGTCCAAGTAGGGGGCTTGAATGCCGTCCCCGTTGACCTATTGGCGCCGTTTGACTACGTGGCTTTAGGTCATTTGCACCGCAAGGAGGCCCTGCAGAATGAACCGGTCATTAAGTACAGTGGCTCGCCGTTAAAATTTTCCACCAGTGAGGCCGAAGATACCAAGGGCGTCTGGATTGTGGATACCGATCAGACGCCCGTCAGTGTGACGTTTAAGCCGTTAAAGCCGCTGAATGATTTGGTGGTTCTGACCGATTCCTTCGACCACTTGATGGATCCCGAGGTGTCGTATCCGGTGACGGCCGACGATTTTATTGCCGTGGCGCTAACGGATACCACACCGATTGCTAACGTCATGCAGCGATTGAAGACCCGTTTTCCGAAGATTATCGAGTTGCAACGGGTTAACCAGCTCGATGTGACGCCGGACACCTTAAATATCGAAGAAGTGCAACGCGATCCCTTGACTTTGTTGACGGATTTCTTCGAGACGGTGACGGACCATGCTTTGACCGACCAACAGCAAACGTGGGCGAAAACCACGCTACAGCAAGCCATGAAGGAGGAAGACTAGATGCGACCTTTAACGTTACGCCTCCAATACTTTGGACCCTACCGTGATGAGACCATTGATTTTAGAAAATTCGACGCCACGCCCCTGTTTCTGATTAGCGGGAAGACTGGGAGCGGAAAAACCACCATTTTCGATGGGATGTGCTACGCCTTATTCGACCAGTCATCGGGAGTCGACCGGGAACCGCAGGCGATGCGGTCGGACTTTGCCACCACGAGTGATCACACGCGGGTCACCTTTACCTTCAGCCATCGACACCGGGAATACCGGATTATCAGAGAACCCGCCCAGACCTTAAAGAAGAAACGCGGGAAAGGGGTGACGCGGTCGGCCGCCAGTGTTGAACTGACCGTTTTCGACCACGACACCGAGGTTCAGCAACTAACGAAATCCCGGCAGGTCGATGATTACTTGCAAAAATTACTCCAGATGGACGGCAAGCAGTTTGCCCAGATCGTCTTGTTGCCGCAAGGTGAATTTCGCCGATTCCTAGTGGCGCCCAGTGAGGATAAGGCCGCTGTTTTGGAACAATTGTTTAACACCGAGATTTTTGCTCGATGGACGGATCGACTGCGGGATAAGTTACGTCAGGATCGAACGCAAAATGAAGGGGTAGCCCAGCAGTTGCGGCAACTCCAAACCAGTCTGGTCTGGTCACCGGAAAATCAAGCGCACGCCCAAGACTTGTTAGCAAGCCATCACACCTCGGCATTACTAACGTTGATGGCCGCGCAGCAAGAGGCCGCGCAGACGACGATTGCGACCCTGACTAAGCAAGTCAGAACGGCTCAAGCTCACGTCACCCAGCTCACCCAACAGGATACGCGTGAGGAGCAGTTGCTCAAGGACCGGCGGCAGTTGGCTGACCAGAAGAGTCGTCAGGAACAGCTGACCACGCAATTACCTCAAATGACCGCCTTGAAGCAAACAATTGACGAGTTGGAGTGGGTTCAGGGGATTCAGACGCCGTGGCAAGAGCGACTGGCTGCCCGGAAGAATCTGCAGCAACGCCAGCTGGCAACCAAACAGGCGCAAGAGAAATTGCGCCAAACACAAGACACCCGTGATGCGGCAATTGCCGCCCAAAAGAAATTGGAGCCCATTTCGCAGCGGATGGCGACCACCAAGGATGCATTGGCGCAGCAAGCGAAGATTAAGCCGGTTTATCAGCAAATTGCGGAGTTGAGTGCGCAATTGACCGATGCCCAAACAGCTTTGCAGGCGGCGCAACAGGCCGTCGCAAACAGTCAGCAAGCGTTGGAACAGAATCAAGCGGCCCAACAAACCCAACAAAAGATTGTGGATGAACAGGCCGACCTTTATCGGACACGGCAGTCGCTGACGGAGCGGGAGGGACAGCTCAAGGAATGGCAACGCCAGCTCACCACCTTGCAGGCGGCAGCCGCTAAGGAACAGATCGTCACGCAACAGTTGACGGATCTTCAGACCCAGCTGGCGGCGCAGAAACAGGCGACTAGCCAAGCGCAGCAGCATGCCGAGGACTTGAATCAGGAACTATTAAACCATGAAATTGTTCGCTTGGTCGGGCAATTGAAGCCGGGCAGCCCCTGTCCAATTTGTGGGGCGACCGATCATCCCGCCCCGGCGGCCGTTGCGGATACGACCGTCACTGAAGACGAGGTCAAACGGACCCAGATGCAGGCCCAACGGCAACAGGAGCGCTTGACCAAGCTCACCACCCAGCGAGATAATCTGCAGACTGACTTGACCCAGCAACAGACGGCACAGCAGACGAATTTAACGGCCTTTCAACAACAGCTGGGGGCCACGCCAGAGACGTCTCTGACCGACTTGGCCCTGCAGTTAACGCAATCTCAGGCGGACTACCAGACCGCGGTACAAGCTAATCACCAACGATTGGCAGCCGTTGATCAGGCGCAGGCTCGGCTAAAGACGCTAGCGGCGCAGGCCGATCAGCAGAATCAGCGCTTGCATACGGCGCAGGCCACTCAGCAGGAGAAGATCAGTGCGGTTGACCGGTTGACGGCGCAGTTGACCACCCAACGGCAACAGCTCCCAGAACACGCGGCCACGCTAACTGAATTTCAGGCTCAGGAGCAACGCTTGCAGCAGCAACTTGCGGCCGATCAGCAGACTTGGGAGGCGGCCACTCAACGTGTGACGCAAGCCACGGATCGGTTAACGGTTGCCACAACGGAAGCCAAGTCGGCGGCTACCGAACAGCAGGCGAGCCAGCAACGATGTGTGCAAACCGAAGAGCATCTGCATGAGCGACTGACGGCGCACTTTGAAACGGTCGATTCAGCCACAGAGTCCCAAGTTGCCGAACAACTCCAGCAAGTCGGCACACTCGCCGAGAAGCGCCAACGCTTGCAGGATTTCCAGACGCAACGGGATCGCGTTGCCACGACCATTTCGGAATTGGAGAAACGCATTGCCGATCGACCGGAGCCGGACCGAGCGCAGACTCAGACCGCTTTGCGGACGGCTAACCAGCAGGTCACGGTGCTTCAGGACCAGCGCCATGCGCAACAGGATCAGTGGCGGCGAAACGAAGAGACCGTGACGGCGCTACAACAACAAATTACCCAGCAGGAAGCCGCCTTGAAGCGGACCCAAGAATTAACGGAGCTCGTGGGTGCCGTCAACGGGGATGGCCCCAATAGCAAGTTAGGTCTGGAACGGTACGTTTTACAAACGTATTTACGCCAAATCTTAAGGGTGGGGAACCAGCGTTTACAGCAGTTGACGAACGGTCGATACCAGTTCTTAGTGGATGACCAACCGGCAACTTACAAGAAAAATTCTGGCTTGGAAATCAACGTTTATGATGACCACGTCGGCGAACAACGCAGCGTCCACACGTTGTCCGGGGGTGAAAGCTTCGTCGCCGCATTGGCACTAGCGTTGGCATTGGGCGAGGTTATTCAGCAAACGACTGGGAGTGTTGATGTGGATGCACTGTTCATCGACGAAGGTTTTGGGTCGTTAGATGAGGATGCGTTGATGACGGCCTTGGAATCGCTAGAAACGGTTGAGGGCAAGCACCGTATGATTGGAATTATCAGTCACGTGAGTGAGTTACGCGAGCAAGTGCCTAATCAGTTACAGGTGGTCAGCAATGGCAACGGCGAAAGTAAGATGACCTACCAAATTGATGAGGACTAGCCCGGTGAGAGGTGTGGGCTAAGCACTGCAATCGGTTGCGGACCTTGAGGCGGTAGACGACGTGTTGTAAAAAGGTTAGGCTCTAGTTCGTTGTCTGGCGGCTGATGTTTTGACAGGACGCAAGTCGGTACCGCCGGGCAAGGCTTAAGGGAACTAACGCCAATTTTGGCAGACCCAGATTCTGAGCTCATGCCGGCAAAACGTGATATCAAAAAGCTTCCCAATTACTGGCGGTTAACGTTAGCCGAAATCACCAATTTTATGAGGCGTATACCGTTCCGGGGATGAACCGTAAAACGGCGGTAGGATAGCGTTTGACCGAGATTATAAAAATAAGTTATATATTCAACGATTATCCGTGCAAGACATCTAATTTAGGGTTAAAATGATTGATAATTAAATTAGAAACGGGATGATTTTGATGTGTACGAGTTTGACCTACGAAAATAGCCAAGGCGACCATTTCTTGGCGCGCACTATGGACTATGGTTTTGAATTGGGCGGCCAGCCGGTCTTCATGCCCCGCAATCAGAAAATTCAGGGGGACGCGGGCGACTTCACCACGAAGTATGGTTTTGTCGGTGCCGGCCGAAACCTGAGTCATTACATGTTTGTTGATGGCGTTAATGAATTTGGTCTGGGCGCGGCGGCTCTCTACTTCTCCGACTATGCGCAATACGCCAAATCAGCACCCGCCGATAAACAGGCGATTGCGCCGCACGATTTAACCGCTTGGGTGTTGGGTAATGCCAAGAGCGTTGCCGACCTGCGGGAGTTGATTACGGCGGTTCAGATTGTCGATAAACCGGTTGGGCTCCTAGGCTTTACCGTGCCGCTACACTTTATTTTTAGCGATCCAACGGGGGACACGGCCGTGCTGGAAGCCACCGATCAGGAGCTACACTTGATTGAAGACCCCGTGGGCGTTATGACGAACTCTCCGCAATTGAGTTGGCACCTGCAAAACCTGAGTACGTACGGAACTTTAGTGGCCGATACGCGACCACTTCACGACTATCAGGGCTTCAACCTAAAGACGGTTGGACCGGGGACCGGCGCCTTTGGGATGCCCGGAGATTACACGTCACCCTCACGGTTCGTGCGAACGGTCTTCAACAAGCACTACAGTCGGCCGACCGCCGATACGCCGTCGACCATGAACTTGTTGCAACACCTCTTGGACGGCGTGACGATTCCTAAGGGCGTCAAGCTTAAGACGGATGGTAGCAGTGATTACACGCAGTATCGCGGGTATATGGGGCTTAACGAACGTGCCTACTACATGGAACCTTACGATAATTTCGAATTACAGCGTGTAGAAATCACCGATAAAATGTTAACGGATTGGGATACGCCGGTGGAATATCCGCTGGCACACCAGAATCACATTAAGAATTTGAACTAAGCAGGTGGCGGTATGGCGGAATTTCAACAAAAAAGTTTTGATCAACTGACGGCAACGGAACTATTCGAAATCTATCGGATTCGTGTGGCGGTCTTCGTCGTCGAACAGGACTGTGCCTATCAGGAAGTTGATGACTTGGATAGCCACGCGCAGCACCTGTTTACGCGCGATGCGGCCGGACATATCACGGCCTATGCCAGATTGATTGACGAAGGCCAACAGGTGCGAATCGGCCGCGTGCTCGTGGCACCGGCTAACCGAGGCAATGGCGCTGGTCGGCGCCTGGTGCAAGCGGCGTTAACGGCGGCCGAACGCACGTATCCGGCAGCCAAGGCGACCGTTATCCAGGCACAAGCCTACTTGCAGGATTTCTATGCGTCGTTTGGCTTCCAACCCACCAGTGCGATTTATCTGGATACGGGGATTTCGCATCTGGATATGGTGTTGCCACGACAATGAGGCCAAATTAAAACGAGCTCGAGACGGAAAGGTCTCGGGCTCGTTTGTCTTATCGTTAAGGTTTACCGGGCATTGGCCGCTTGGATAAAGGCGGCAATAGATTCCGCGGGTACGCCTTGCGCAATCAAAGCACGCAACGGCATGTTCAGGAACATTTGATCTTGCAGAACGGTTGGATCGCCATTTTCATCCGTCGCACTCAAGAGGCTGTTGTCGTCACGGTCGGCCGGGGCAATGACGTATTGCTTGAAGAGTTGCAAGAGTCGTTGGTTACCAGCCACGATGGCCAGGTAGGTCTCATCGGTCAGCGGTGCCGGCGAGTTTTGGAAGTCCATGGTCAACTTGGTCTGCAGGCGAATGTCGCGTGAAGACTGGCCAATCATGATTTCGTAATCGCCGGAATCGGCTTGCCAACGGTGCTTGCCTTGACGCCACCAGCTGAAGTCTTGGCGGTTGAGCGTTAACGTCACGGACTTGGTTTCGCCGGGGTCGAGGGCTACCTTGGTAAAGCCTCGCAGTTCCTTGGTTGGCATTGGTGCATGCGAGGTGTGGTTGGCCACGTAGAGTTGAGGCACGGCCTGACCCGCACGGTCACCGGTGTTCGTAACGTCAAACGTTACTGTGGCACCGAAGTCATGCTGCTTGACCGCCAGATTCGTTAATTCAAATTCGGTGTAACTCAAGCCGTGACCGAACGCGTAGAGCACGTGCATTTCATGCGTATCGTAATACCGGTAACCCATGAAGATGCCTTCGGAGTACAGTTCATGCCGGGGGTCCTGTGCAAAGGTCGGGGCCATTGGTGTATCCGTCAAGCGGACCGGGAACGTTTCCGTCAGGTGACCGGATGGGTTGACGGCACCGGTTAGGATATCCCAGGTAGCTTCCCCAACGGCTTCACCGGCCAAGTAGGTTTCCATAACGGCGGCAACCGTATGAATCCACGGCATTTCTACGGCCGACCCGTTTTGCAGAACCACCGTGGTGTGAGCGTTTAATTTGGCCAGGCTCCCGATTAAATCAGTCTGATTTTCGGGCAAGGTGATGGCCGTCTTGTCGAACCCTTCAGATTCGGCCGAGGCGGGATAACCGGCGAAGATGATGACGTGGTCGGCATCCTTAGCGGCGGCCAGGGCGGCATCGGCCAACTGGTCATCGGTTTCGCTCTCGTCTAGTTGATAACCGGGGTAGTAGTCCGCTTGAAGGCCGGTATCTTTGAGGGCTTCCAGTGGCGTGACGAGCTTCGTTGGGTTAACGTGAGAACTCCCAGCCCCTTGGTACCGTGGATGTTCGGCTAGTTCACCGATAACGACCACCTTACCGGATTTTCCGGGTTCCAGTGGCAATTCGTCTTGATGATTCTTGAGTAAGACGATACTGTCATCGGCCAATTTCCGGGCGAAATCGTGGTGGGCTTGATGGTCGTAGGTCGTTGGTTGCGGTGCCGGCTTCCACTTGTCGACGACGTGGAGTAAATGCCGGACCGCTTTGTTCAAGGTCCCAATGTCCAGTTCGCCAGTCTCGACGGCCCGAATGACTTCGTCCACGGAGGCCTGACCCTTACCTGGCATTTCGAGGTCGAGGCTTGCCGTCAGTGCGGCGGCGTGGTCGGCCACCGCGCCCCAGTCGGACATGATCGCACCGTGGAAGCCCCATTCGTCCCGTAAAATATCGCGCAGAAGATGTCGGTTTTGGGAGTTCAGGACACCATTGGTCCGGTTATATGAGGTCATGATCGTGGCGGGGTAGGCCGCTTTGACGATGATTTCAAAGGTCCGCAGGTAGAGTTCCCGTAAGGTCCGCGCCGACATATCACTGGAAGCCGTGAACCGTTGATTTTCCCGGTTGTTGGCGACAAAGTGCTTGACCGAGACCCCAACGTGCTGGGACTGAACACCCTCAACGTAGGCACTAGCCAGCTTTCCGGCCACTAACGGATCTTCCGAAAGATACTCGAAGTTCCGGCCACCTAATGGCGAACGCTTCAAGTTAACGCCGGGTCCGAGCAACAGGCTAACCTGTTCTGCTCGGGCTTCCTCACCGAGGTGTTCCCCCAGTTGTTTCATCAGGTCTTGGTTCCAGGAACTGGCACTGAGGGCCGCCGCCGGATATGTAATGGCTTTTACAGAATCGGTAATATCGCCAGCCGAAGCGTCTGGATCCTGCTTCCGCAACCCCGAGGGGCCGTCCGTCATCATCAGGGCCGGGATACCTAGGCGCTCCACAGCCGCCGTGTACCAAAAGTTCTTGCCGGAGACCATGGCAGCCTTCTCCGGTAACGTCAATTCAGTAAGCGTTCGTTCGATGTCCATACGTTCAAATCCTTTCTACTAATTCGATTATCTCCAGTATACAGTTTTCTAGTTTGAGATGTTAGTAACCGATTATTTCTTTTGACAAACAACCTAAAAGAGTTTATCTTTAATCTTGTGCAATCCAATTCGATTACAAAAAGTAAGGAGGGAAAATCACGATGATGCTCAACGCCAGCCAAAACCAAATGATGTTAGCCGCATGTTGCGAATGTAACGTGCTTGTTTGCGTTGCGTTCAATCGTGATTTTCCGGCTAACCAGTAGTTCTACATAACGACGACAACGGTCCGTGTTGTCTCTGTAGGCGGGTTTCCCATCACGATGACGTGAAGGGAGACCCGCTTTTTCTGTATCTCATGACGGATTTAGGGATTGCACACCACTAAATTTGAGGATAAGGGAGCTATGAATTTTATGAAAAGATGGACAAGTATCGGCTTAGTTACGGCAGTCATTGCATTAGGATTGGGTTTAGCTGCCTGCGGTCAATCCGCCTCAACGACTAAGCCAGCCCAGGTTTTACGGTTACCAGCAACTGCCCAACTCGACACGATTGACCTAGCCAAGGCGACTGGCTACGGACAAACGGGGAACGTGTTTGAAAGTTTCTACCGCCTCGGCAAGAACGGGAAGGTCGCTCCTGGTTTGGCCGATTCCGCCAAAGTATCTAAGGACAAGAAGACCTGGACGTTCCACATTCGGGATAACGCCAAGTGGAGCAACGGCGATAAGATTACCGCTCAGGACTTCGTTTATTCTTGGCGGCGGACGTTGACGCCGGCCACCAAGGCGTCGTACACGACCATGTTCTCCGGCATTAAGAACGGCGATAAGATCATTGCCGGCAAAGCCGACCCCGATACCATTGGGATTCACGCGAAGAATCGGCAGACCGTTGTGATTCAGCTGGATAAGCCGATTGCCTACTTTAAGATTTTAATGGCCTATCCGCTGTTTGCCCCGCAAAACGAAAAAGTGGTGAACAAGTACGGCAAGAAGTATGCGACTAAGTCACAGTACATGGTCTACAGCGGGCCGTTTAAGATTACTAACTGGAGTGGGACCGGTAATACGTGGTCCTTTGTGAAGAACAACCAATACTGGGACAAGAAGGTGGTTAAACTCCACAAGATTAACTACCAAGTGGTCACGAACCCGCAGACCGGCCTGAGCCTCTATCAAAACAACAAGCTCGACTTCGCCCAACTCTCCACGGAGCAGGTGAAGAACTATAAGAACAACAGTGCCTTCAAGGAATACCCGTATTCGATTGTGATTCATCTGAAATATAACTTTAAAGATACCAACCCTGAGAAGCGGCGGATTATGAGCAACCAAAACATTCGCCAAGCCATTGCCTTGTCCATCAACCGAAGTCAGTTGACGAAGAAGGTCTTGGGGGACGGTTCCGTGACGCCAACCGGCTTTGTGGCGAGTGGCCTGGCTAGCGATCCGAAGACCGGTGAAGATTTCGCCAAGCAACAGGTCGTCAAGAACACCACCACATACAATCCGACTTTAGCCAAGAAGAAGTGGGCCGCTGGATTGAAGCAACTCGGCATTAAGAAGGTCAACCTGAACATTATGGCCGGTAACGATGACGTGGCGGCCAGCACCGTGACTCAATACCTCAAGGGCACGTTGGAAAAGAACCTGAGTGGCTTTAACCTAAAGATCGATAACGTGCCGGCCTCCGTGGCCCAGTCGCGTTCGACCAGCGGGGACTTTGACCTCTACCTCTCACACTGGGGGGCTGACTTCAACGACCCAATTTCCTTCCTGCAAATTCCAGTGAGCTCCAATGCGCTGAACTATGGGAAATGGTCCAACAAGCAATACGATGCGCTGATCGCTAAGGCTCAGGGCACCGATGCCGGCAACGATGAAGCCCGCTGGCAAGATATGGTCCAGGCGGCCAAGCTGATCAACAAGCAACAGAGCTTTACGCCACTGTACCAGGCCAACTACGCTTACTTACAGCGCAAGGATGTCAAGGGTGTTATTCACAACACGGCCGGTACTCAGTGGAGCTATAAGTACGCCTACATGAAGTAACGCTTTCGCCAGATCTCGGCGACTCTCCGCAACATGGTCGGGACTGTTCCGCCTTGCCGTTCGCGGAATCTAGGCTGGATCGCTGGGGGAGGCCGGCCCGAGCCAAAGAACGGTCTCGGACCTTGCTTTGAGCCGAAAAGTTATCGTCTCAAAGTCACCGATTTAGTGGCAAACCTCGCCCCTAAATCCCCCGGCTGAGCCTAGATTCCGCTTCACTCCCGGCTACGGTGGAAGCCGTCCGTAATGATTGCTAAGTGCCCGGCACTGCACGTTAGCTTCCACCGGAATTGGCTGATTATCATTCATTGTTGTACGCAGCCGTGAGTGAAGCCCAAGATGAGCTCAGCCGTGGGATTCCCTTAGCGGCGGGCTTTGCCGGTTAGGGAATGGCGTCTTGGAAACGTGGGTTTTCGGTTCCAAGCGAGTTTTGAGACCGCACTTTGGCTCAAAACGTCCGCCCACCGCGTTCCAGCTCATCTGGGGCGAACGGCAAGACGGCCAGCTTAGGTTGCTGAGCATATCTCGTTTTAAATGACAAAGTGTGGGAAAATCCCAGGCGGCTAGACCAAACGCTAGTCACCTGGGGTTTTGTGTTAGTGGTGGGGCTAGGTAAAACCCGCTGAATTTGCTATCATGGGAATCAAGGGGGATGAGACGATGACGATTAAACCAGACGATGGCCACGACTGGCAGACGGATGGGGTCCAGGAATACCACGATTATTTTGGCACGCCCACGCACGACGACCACGTCCTCTTCGAATTGCTGACGGTGGGGGTCTTTCAGGTCGGTCTGAGTTGGCAAGCCGCCGCCAGCAAATTGCCGGTCTACCGGCGCGTCTTTGCCGGCATGGCCATCGATCGAGTCGCCGCTTTGATTGACGAGGTCGCCATCCCCGAGATTGCGGCCGCGGAGGGGATGATTGGCAACCAGCGAAAGATTCGCGCGGTCCTGCTGAATGCTCGGGCAATCCTAAAGGTCCAACGGGAGTTTGGGAGCTTTAGCGCCTATCTGTGGGCTTTTGTCGATGGAACGCCATTTCTCTTGCCGACGGTCACCCGAGATGAGCTGACCCATCAGTCGCCCCTCGCCAGTGCGATCGCCAAGGACTTGAAGCGCCGCGGCTTTAGCTTCGTTGGGCCGGTGGTGACTCACATGTTTTTACTGGCTGCGGGGATTTTACGCGAACAGATCCGAGACGATTAAGTGAAATTTACGTGAGAATTTTAGTCGCGTGAAACCGATTTTAAAGCAGTCATGGCGGTAAAAGGCCGGTGTGGCGGGCTCGTTATAAAAATATTTATTAACGATTTTTCTTGACACCGGATTAAAGTTGCATTAGACTTGCAATTAAATTAAGCGATTGAAAACAATGTGATCAGGAGAGTAACCACCGTCAATGGCTCCAAGAGAGCCCGCGTTTTGCTGAAAGCGGGTAACCCACGGCGGGGTGAAGATGGCCTGAAATGAATTGGCACCGCTAAGTCCTCGTGATGAAGTGGTGATGCTTGGCACTCATTATCGTGCACGCACTTTAAGGCGTAAGCTGGCGAGTGTTAATGAGGGGTCAGGCAACAGCTGACTTGAATTAGAATGGTACCACGACAGAGTTCGTTTCTATTAATTTAGAAGCGGACTCTTTTCTTTTGGTCACCGTTTTCTCTCGCAGTAATTCAGCAATTATATTTTAGATTGGGATAAAGGGGATTTTGAATATGAAGAAATCATTTAAACGTTTTAGTTGGCTATTAGTTCTGTTAATTCCACTGTTGATCGTTGCCGGCTGTGGCAAGTCTAGCAGTAGCTCCAGCAACAAGACCGTTAAAGTGGGGATCATGGGTTCCGACGAAAAGATTTGGAAACCAATCCAAAAGAAGTTAAAGAAGGAAGGCATCAACATTAAGCTGGTTACCTTCACGGATTACAACCAGCCTAACGCGGCCTTAACGAACCACGAAATTGACATCAACTCCTTCCAACACACGTACTTCATGGACCAATGGAACAAGGCGCACAAGAGCCATATCGTTTCCATCGGGAAGACCGTCCGCGCACCACTACGGTTGTACTCCAAGAAGGTTAAGAACGTTTCAGACATCAAGAAGGGCGACCAAATCACCATTCCAAACGACTCCACGAACGAAGGCCGGGCCTTACACCTTCTACAATCCGCTGGGTTAATCAAGGTGGATTCCAAAGTGGCACTGCCAACGCCTAAGAACATTACGCAAAACAAGTTGAACCTGAAGATTACGGCCGTTGATGCCGCTCAAACGCCACGTTCCTTGAGCGATGCCACCGGAGCCGTCATCAACAACGAATTCGCTGCCGAAGCCAAGTTGCCAAACAGCGAAACCATCTACAAGGAAAAGCTGAACAAAGCCTCCATTCCTTACGTCAACATCATCGCGGCTAACAAGTCCGATAAGAACAACAAGACTTACAAGAAGATTGTCAAAGCTTACCAAACCGAAGCCACTAAGAAGTTAATCAAGAAGTACTTCCACGGTTTATCCGTTCCAGCTTGGTAAAGCGATCGTATAAAGTAGAAGAATTACCCTTAGTTTGAGAGCAAGGTCAGGGGTTACTTAACCCACTTGGCTAAGCCTCAGCCGAACAGGCACTGCGCTGTGCCGCGATGTTTACCCGCACAGCACGGTGCCTGTCCGCTGTTGGTCGTATTTCGACTTGTATCGTGGCCCACGAGGATTAAGATAGGTAGAGAGAAAAATTGCCAGCATAAGGCGAGTAAGGAGAATGAAATTTGACGAATGAAGCGATTATTCA
Organism: Levilactobacillus sp. HBUAS70063; assembly: GCF_038374745.1. Taxonomy (NCBI): domain Bacteria; kingdom Bacillati; phylum Bacillota; class Bacilli; order Lactobacillales; family Lactobacillaceae; genus Levilactobacillus; species Levilactobacillus sp. HBUAS70063. Next base: position 242,178 of record NZ_JBANSM010000002.1, read on the forward strand.
GTTAAAAGATATCGATGTCACTTTCCACAATAAGGGGCAGACTGTCGAAGCCGTCAAGCACGTTTCGCTATCAGTGGAACGGGGCGACATCTACGGGGTTGTCGGTTATTCTGGTGCCGGCAAGAGTACGCTGGTGCGGGTGATCAATCGGCTTCAGCGACCAACTGCTGGCTCAGTTGAAGTCAACGGTCAAGACATCCTGGAGCTCTCGTCTCGCGAGCTCCGAACGGCGCGGACGAAGATTGGCATGATTTTTCAACACTTTAACTTAATGGCCTCGCGGACCATTGCGGACAACGTGGGCTACCCACTCAAGGGGCGGATGTCCCACGCGGACCGTAAGCAAAAGGTGGCCCACCTCTTGGAACTGGTCGGCCTCAGCGAAAAGGCTACGGACTATCCGGCTCAGCTATCCGGTGGGCAAAAACAACGGGTGGCCATCGCCAGAGCTTTGGCCAATGACCCCGAGATTCTGATCAGTGACGAAGCCACCAGTGCCTTGGACCCCAAGACGACCTCTTCCATTTTGGCGTTGTTAAAGCGTCTGAATAAGGAGCTCGGATTGACCGTAGTGCTGATTACGCATGAAATGGAAGCCGTGAAGGAAATCTGTAACAAGGTGGCCGTCATGGAAGACGGTGAAATCATCGAACGGGGGGACTTGGTCTCCATCTTCAGTCGCCCACAAAAGCCATTGACGCAGGACTTCATTAACACGGCCACGCAGATTAATCAGGCCTTGGAAAAGATTTTCCGGCAGGCGGACTCCCTGAACCTCAGCGAGAGTCAGCAGTTGGTTCAGCTCCAATACGTGGGGGCCAGCACCGACGCGCCACTCATTACGGAACTGTACAAGCGCTACGGGGTGGTCTCAAACATCCTGTACGGAAACGTGGAAATTTTACAGGATACGCCATTGGGCAACCTCATCGTAGTCATGTCTGGTGATCCCGATAAGTTGGCGGCCGCTTGGCAATACTGCTTGGACGCCGGCATTCACATCACGCATTTAAATCCCAACGATTCGGAGGTGGCCTAAATGAATTTACTAGCTAAATACTTTCCTAATGCCGTGACCATGAAGAGTGATTTCGTTCAGGCCACCGGTGAGACGTTGTACATGACGGCGATTACCGCCATCGTTGCCGGGATTATTGGGATGGCAATTGGGATTGGTTTAATCGTGACCCAACCGGGGGGTATCCTGGAAAACCGGGTTATCTATAACATTCTCGATAAAATCGTGAACTTGTGCCGGTCCATTCCGTTCGTTATTCTGCTGGCCGTGATTGCGCCATTGACGCGGATCATCGTGGGAACGGCGATTGGAACGACCGCAGCCATCGTGCCGCTGGTTATTGGTTCCGCGCCATTCTACGCGCGGCAGATTCAAAACGCCCTGGCGGAAGTGGATCGCGGCGTGATTGAAGCCGCCGAATCGGTCGGTTCCGGTCCCATTGCCATTATCTTCCGGGTTTATTTAAAGGAAGGGTTAGCGGATATTATCCGTTCTTCCGTCCTAACGCTGATTAGTCTGATCGACCTGACCGCGATGGCTGGTGCCATCGGGGGTGGTGGCTTGGGTAACCTGGCTATCAACGTGGGTTACAGTCGCTTCGAAACGGACGTCACGGTCATGGCCATGCTGATTATCTTGGTCATCGTCTTTGCCATCCAGTTAATCGGTGACCTGTTGGCCCGCCACGTGGACCACACGGCTTAAGGGTCGTTGCCAATATAAAATGATAAATGATGAGCTTGGGCGCTGGGTCCAAGCTCATTTTCGGTTAAAGGGTGCCTGCGAACTTGGTCGCCTTACCGTTTGTCAATTTCTATTGCTACCGGTCAGCCTCCCCCTTGGCAGGCACAGACGCCTGACTTCACAAATTTTAGGGGAGAACTTGTCATGAAGAGAATCAATGCGACAATTTTACCAATTTTCTGTTAATCAGCTAGGACCATCAAAAAAGTTGACCGCAACCGAAAATTTTTGCCGTTTCATCATCAAATTCTAATGACTATCGGGTAAAATTGGAGAATTATAATGCACGCCGTGAGTGTGGGAGAGAAAGGATTCACAGGTTTGAAAAATTCAGAGGTATCAACGGGAAACGTAATCAAGGGGATTTTCTGGGCGACGATTGCTTCAGGAATGTTTGGTGTTTCCGGAACCGTGTTACAATTTATTTCGCAGGGACAGTCGATTCCCGTTGGCTGGTTTTTGTCGGCCCGAACGATGGGCGCCGGCGTGATTTTGCTGGCCATTAGTCTGGTGCTGTATGGTAAGCAGACGTTTACCGTTTTTCGAAGTTGGCGTGAGGTTGCGTGGCTGATAGCCTACGCGCTGATTGGGCTGGGGGCCAACCTGTTGACCTTTTACATTGCCGTGCAAACCGGGAATGCCGCAGGGGCCACGATTCTACAGTATTTGAGCCCCTTATTCATTGTCTTGGGGAGTCTGCTCTTCAAGCATGAACGACCGCTGCGTAGCGATGTGATTGCGTTTGTCGTGGCGATGGTCGGCGTTTTCCTGGCGATCACGCGCGGCGATTTCTCCCAATTGGCGATTCCATTAAATTCTATCCTATGGGGCATTGGTTCCGGGATTACGGCGGCCTGCTACGTGGTGTTACCGCGGAACTTGGTCCGAGACGGCGGACACGCGCCCATCACGGTCTTAGGGTGGGGAACCTTCATTGCCGGCGTGGTCTTTAACATTCACCAGCCGGTCTGGGTCAATACGCCACCGTTGACTGGAACGTTATTGGCTTCGATGGCCACCGTCATTATTTTTGGGACCATCCTGCCGTTCTCATTGTTGCTGTACAGTGCCCATTTTGCGCCTTCCGACGTCATTAGTATTGTCGATGCCGTCCAACCTGTGGTAACCTTTGTGTTGTCCATTATTTTCCTCAGTTTAGCGATTTCGACTGCCGAAGTCATTGGTTCCGTGCTGGTGATCGTGGCGATTTACTTGCTACAACGAGGACGGCGTAATGTTGAAAAAGGGTTTCAAGGGGAAAGAGGAAGTGATTGAAGCATGACAACCTTCGATTGGGTTCGTCACGGGCAAACGCAGGCTAACGTGGATCAAATCATGCAGGGGCAATTGGACACCACCGCCACGCATTTGACGGTCCGGGGCCTGCAGCAGGCCGAGCACTTGGCCCAGTGGTTGCACGGTCAACGCTACGACCAGTTGATTAGTAGCCCGCTTCATCGGACCCGGCAGACCACGGCGGCGCTCACCACGATGTTGAGCCTGACGCCATCCTTTGACGATCGGCTGATGGAAGCCGATTACGGTGATTGGACGGGGAAGAGTCTGCCCGTGACCAGTGAGGAGCGGCCGCAGGATTTCGATGCGGTCACTGGCGAAGCCCTGCCCGACGTGCTAGCCACGGTGGGCGGTGAATCTTACCTCGACATTCAACGGCGAGTCGGTCAATGGTTGGCCGAACAGGTCGTTGACCACCCCGACGACCACATTCTCGTGGTGAGTCACGGCCTGACCATCAAGACCACCGCGTTGTTGATGCTGGGATCGCCGGCGACAACGGCCTTGCCGGAGCCGACCAATACCAGTGTCACCCGGATGGTCATTGACCCGGCAACGGGCCACCGGTACCTGCAGTTCTATAGTGTGAGTCCGGAACTCTAATTCAGAAATTAAAATAGTCGCGTTATTCCGCCTATCGGAATAACGCGACTTTTCTTACTGGGCCTTTAATGATTGAAGGATAGAAATCGACTAAAATCATGGTCATCGTACAACTCATGGCGTTACTTTTAGTCGTTTATAGTTTCGTAGTGGAAATTGGCCGCCTTACCGTTCGCCCAATATGGGTTGGAACGCGGTGGGCGGACGGGCCGAGCCACAGTACGGTCTCGACACCTCGCTTTGAGCCGAGAAATCACGTCTCAAAGACGCCAATTCCTTAAGCGGCATGAAAAAATAACCCCGCCGATTGGCAAGGTTATTTTTAGGTTGAGACAGCCGGTTACTTCTTGAGGTTATCTTCCACGTAAGAACGAACTTCATCGTCGGACTTAGCGTCGATTTCCTTCATCGAAGCTTCAGTTTCATCGGTGTTGTGACCATTGGATTCCATGAAGTGGTCCCACAGAGCATCCCGTACTGGGAGCTTTTGATCGGACCAGTCAAATACTTCGCTCATTTTTTCATCCAATAAAGCAGTCTTTTCTACAACAGCCATAACCATTACCTCCAAAAGAATATTGGGGTCAGTGGATCTGTGATTGGCATGGGTACCACCGGCTTCATTTCTTATGGTAGTCCTTTGCGGCGAAAATGGTAAATATTTTGTCTAGCTAAGTTAAAAGCTGAGATGATGGGGCGATGGTAGGGAAGTCCTGCCGCGCTTGAGCCCTGATCGTCGGAAAGTAGGGAAAATTAATGAATTATCGACCGGCCGGGAAAATTGCATTCAAAAGCCGCCCACCAACCCGGTTATTCGGTGTGGACGGCTTGGGGACAGGGGCTATCGCCTCACAGGTTCGGCCCGGTCTTGACGGACGGTCATACAGTGGATGAAGAATCAATCAAAATCAATGCGGATGTCTAACACCCAGTTTTCCAGCTGACGATTGGAGTTGATGGCCTCGGGATTGTCGACGAGAAAATGGTTAACGTCTACGACCGTGCCGGCGAAGGGGGTCTTGAAGTTCTGGACGGCCTTGTCGCTCTCCACTTCGATGATGTCTTCGTCTTGGTCGAGCTCGTCGTCGGGGGCCACGATGAGGTCGGCAAAACTGACCTTTCCCAACTGTTGAATGGCATCGCTGGTCAACCCGAGACGGTAGATGCTGTGACGCTGTTCCCACCACACACCGTTGAGGGTCGTTACTTTAGGTTCAACGGGTTTGCGGCGAAAGAAACTCTTAAATATTTGCCAAATTGATGGCTTGGCTGTTTCGGACATAGTAAAATTCCTCCCTTATGATGACTACAGGTTCAGTATACCCTTATGATGTAACCGCTGACAATAACTTCGCGGCAAGTTGTTGCCGACCGAGGGGTATGCTACACTAAATTTAAAATGACGGGGGCGCCAGTGACCATGCGCTGGGAGCCCGAGGAGGCTTACCATGTTTCTTATTGATACGAACCGGCAGGGCCAAGTGGTGACCGATGCCGTGGTGAATCAGTCGATTGATAATTATTTAGTTAATGACTTAAAGCTCCCGGGGCATGGCCTGATGATGTACGTGAATCGGCCGGCCGTGATCGTGGGCATCAATCAAAATGTGACGGCCGAGGTGGACTTCCACTACCTGGCCAAGCACGATGTTCAGTTGGTCCGGCGAACCTCCGGTGGGGGCGCCGTCTATCACGACGAACGCAACTTGATCTTTGAACACATCATCAACGGCGATCCGCAGGACGGGTCCGAATTCGGTAACTACACGGTGTTCGCCAATCCCGTGCTGAAGGCGTTGGCGGCCATGGGCGTGACCGACTTGACCATCAGTCAGAAGAGTAATCTAATGGTGGCCGGCAAGAAGTTTTCGGGCATGACCATGTTTAAGAACGGCGACGGTTACGCCGCGGGTGGGACCATCATGTACGATTTGAATGTGGATGCGGCCCATCAGGCGTTGATTCCCGTCAGCGACCGGCCGCACCGGGGCGTGGCCTCCAACCGCGTGCCCATCACCAATCTGCGGCAGTACCTGGCCCCCGAGTATCAGAACCTGGATATTCAGGCGTTTAAGACGGCTCTGCTCTGCCACATTTTCGAGGTCGATAGCCTCGATCAAGTTGAGACCTACCATCTGTCCGCACATGACTGGGAAGTTATCGATCAGCGGCTGGCGGAAAAGTACGCCACGGACGCTTGGAACTACGGCGCCAATCCGGGGTTGCGCAGCTATCAGCGACTGACTTTACCGACGGGGCAGTTGCACGTCAATTTCACCCAGCGTCACGATCAATTGCGGGCGGTCGCGCTGTTTGGCACGGTGGGCACACCGGATGACTTGCACGCCATTGCCGATCAATTGACGGGACAACCGGCAACGGCGGCGGCTGTGCAAGCGATTCTTGAGCAGCCCGCGGTCATCGCTATTCTCGGCGAGGCCGCCGTAGCCCCCTTAACCGAAATCTTAACGAAGAAGGCGTAGTATGAAGGCAAAATATGAGGTCAACCAATACGTTGGCGTCCCGGTGGCGGCCAACGCCTCGGGTAAGTATGAGATTAAGCGTGAGCCCGATGGGGACTTTAAGCTCCATTCGTGGCGTACCGGCCGGCACAGCAAGGGCAAGTACCGGGGCGTGGGGCAGATCTTCCTGACCGAGAATAACTTGAAGGTCGCGGTGGTCGCGGCCTATCCGGTGCCCTACAAGGAACGCCACGCCTACACACCCATGGCACGGTTGACGAGTGAATTTGTCGATGAGGACGTGCTCCAGACGGCACAGACCCGACTTTAATCAAAAAATAGTGACCCCGGTCAATTGGCGTGAATCCAATTGGCCGGGGTCACTTGTAGTTTAGCTTGGTTTATTTGACGAAATAGGCACTCTTGAAGTTCGACTGGGTCCCCACGGTATTGTAGAGGACGCCGTTGAGTTTCGGCTTAATTAGGTAGGTACTAGCCGGTTGAATCAGTGGCGTGACCCCCTGATCCTTCATCAACATGCCCTCGGCCGCCAGCAGGGTGCGCCAGCGTTTGGCGTTGAAGGTCGGCGCATTGCTGGCGGTGTCGATCAGGTCATCGTAGTGGCGGTTGGACCAGTGGCCGATGTTGGCCGAGTTATTGCTGGTAAATAGAGAAAGCATGGCCAAAGGATCGGCGTACTGGGCCCGTTGCGTCGTTAGCGTAAGGTCTGAGTTCACCGGTGCCACTCGGGTATTGATGGTTTGCTTGCGTTGCTTCAAGACGATCGTTAAGCCCGGCAAAGTCGTTTCGAGTTGGTGGCGTAAAATCTTCGCGGCGCTACCACTGTTGGTGCCCCGAAGATAACTCAGCGTTAAGGTAACGCACTTGGTGTGGGCGCGGTCGAGGGCCGTTTGCCATTCCCGTTGAGCCGTTTGGGGATGGTAGGCCAGGGTGGTCTGTTCGGGTTGCGCGGCCGCAAAGTCCGCGGTCCCCTTGAGGCCACGACTGAGGCCGGCCGGTACGACGCCTTGGGCGGTTAGCGAGGTGATACCATAGGCCTGTTTCGCTAGGGCCTGCCGGTTGATGGCGTGAGAAATGGCTATCCGCGTCAGCTTTTGTTGGAGCAAGTGGTTAATCGTGGTGTTCTGGCCGTTTTGGCGGTAATTGAGGAGCACCATTTTGGAATAAGGTCGGGCCGTGTAGTCGGCCTTTTTTTCGTAGTATTTCATGTTGGATTTACCAATGAGTCGCATCTCGTCTAGCTTGCCACTGTCGTAGGCGGCCCAGGCGGCGTCGATTGACCGGTAAGTCTTCACGTTGATTCGGCTGAGGTACACGTGCTTCCGGTCCCAATAGTGCGGGTTGGGAACCATGTGCCAGCGATAGGCGGAACAGCCTTGCTTTGCGACCATGAAAGGGCCGGCGTAGACCTGATAGCGTGGCTTGGTGGCGTAACGCTTGCCGTATTTCTCAGCGATGCGTTGGTTTTGGGGACCGAATAGAGGATAGGCCAGCTTCTGAGGTAGTTCGGCCATGGGGTGATCGAGGTGGACCACGAGTTTAAAACGGCTGGGGGCGCTGACGCCGAGCCGACTCGCCGGAAGCTGGCCCTCGAGAATCTGGCGGGCATTCTTGATGCCGTCGAACAGGTCCGCCTCGGGTGCCTTGGTCTTGGGCGAGAGGGCCCGCCGCCAGGAAAAGACGAAGTCGGGGGCCGTAATCACGTCGCCGTTACTCCAATAGGAATCCTTCCAGAGTGTAAAGGTGTAGGTGGTCCGGGCGGCATTGACCTTGACGCTCTTGGCCAGAGCGAGCTTGGGATTGTTATCGCCGTTGGCCTGATAAAGCCCCTCGATGGTATTGTTGAGTCGGCCAAATTGGGTCAATTTATCCGTGTCCAAGGTGGTTAGCGGGTGATTTGACGCTAATGTCAGGACTTGATTCTTCGTCATGACGCCCTTGCTGTCACTCGGTGTATCCGTTTCATGACTGATGGTACAGCCACTAAGCGTGCTACAAACGATTAAAATAAGCAGAATTCCCCAACGTTTCAAAATGCTTCCTCCGATACTGAATGGTGTGATGTGATTTAGGTTAAAAAGTAGGTCGTGTCTTCAACGAGAGCTGCCTCGAAAGGTCTCGTCAGAATTGACCCACGGTTTTCGCGTGAGCTAGTTGCTGTGATCAAACGCTACCGTAGACGAAAGTGAAGCCCCAGATGAGCTCAGCCGTGGGATTATCTTAGCGGCGATAGCCGGTTAGATAATGGCGTCTTGGAAACGCCGGTTTGGGGCGGTTCCAAGCGAGTTTCGAGACCGCTCTTTGGCTCGGAACGTCCGCCCACCGCGTTCCAGCTTATCTGGGGCGAGGTAGCTAACCCCATCTTAAGTTGTTGAAAAAAGCCAAAACGATGAGTCTTCCCTGATAATAGGGGAGCGGCGCCGGCACGTCAAGACCTTGTTGCCCACGGGACTTGTCGCCAACTGACGGATTCGCTAAAATGGTAAAAACAAGGACGGTGGCACACTATGGAAAAATGGTCAGCGGCAACAATCCGCGACTTTCGACAAACGTTACTAGATTGGTACGATCGCGAGGGACGGGACCTTCCTTGGCGGCACGGCCGTAATCCTTATCACACCTGGGTCAGCGAGGTCATGCTTCAACAAACGCAGGTCAATACCGTCATTCCTTACTACGAAAACTTCCTGGCGACCTTTCCCACGGTGGCCGACCTGGCTGCAGCCGATGAGGCGACTCTACTGAAGGCCTGGCAGGGGTTGGGCTACTATTCGCGAGCCCGGAATTTACAGCGAGCCGCCCAGCAGTTGATGACGGATTATCATGGAAAATGGCCCGAAACGGCCGCTGAACTGGAGGATCTGGTGGGCATCGGCCCTTACACGGCGAGCGCCATTGCCAGCATTGCCTTTGATCAGGTGATTCCGGCCGTGGATGGCAATGCCTTTCGGGTCTTTGCGAGGTTGCTATTGATTGATGCGGATATCGCCAAGCCCAAGACCCGCCAACTCTTCACCCAGATTATTCAACCAATCGTGGATCCTCAGCGGCCCGGGGCCTTTAACCAAGCCATTATGGACTTGGGGTCCAGCTACATGACGGCCAAGAATCCCGACCCGGAGCATTCGCCGGTTCGGGCGTTCGATGCCTCATACCGGACGGGCCGCGTGCTGGACTTTCCGGTAAAGACCAAGGCCCCCCGGCCGAAACCGATGGCCTACTACGGCTTGATTGTACATTCGCCGGCCGGCTATTTGCTGGCCCAGCGCGGTGCCAATGAAATGTTGACGGGATATTGGAGTTTTCCGCTGGTCCAGCAAGCAAGTTTACGCCAGGACGAAGCAACCCAACCGGCCACGCTCCAGACCGATATCGCCGAACTGGAACGTCGATGGCAACGGGACTATCAGATTCCGGTGACCCTGACGACGGTTGGCGGCCAACCGGTGAGTCAGACGTATACGCACCAACGTTGGCATGTTAAGCTACTGCAGGCGGATTTGCCGCGTGCCGTGGCCCTGGACTTTTTCCCCGGAAAGTGGGTGCCGGGCTCCGAGATTGCGGCGCTACCTTTGCCCAAGGTCCAGGAAAAGATGATGGCCCGTTATGCGAAACAGCAGGATTCTACGGCTTTTGGGAAGAATTAGTTTCAGTCAGACGTTATTTGCTGTATTATCTAGTTAAGTTGAAAACGGATTCGCGAGGGAGTGACTGATCGTGCAAACGATTTTTGATATGTTAAAAACGGTTTCGGTAAATCATCAGGAAGTCGAAAGCCATCAGGTGGTGGTGACCGATGAAACGGGGAAGCCCAACGGCCTGCTAACGGACTTATTACGCGACCTTATTGACAATGCCTTATTATTCGTCTCGTTGGCGGAAGTGCAGTCGGCCCCGGGATTGATTGACCAGCTGAAGACGCACACGCCGCTTCCTGACGATGTTTTGTCCGAGTACGGTAAAATCCTAGGGGAAGGCTGCTACGGGCTTAATTTTGCCCCGCAGAAGGGCCAGATTGAGCTGATTGTACGGCGTTAGGAGGAACAAGTTGGCTGATGACACGTTAATTGAAACGGCCCCGGGCGCCAATACGGAACCGCCCGTGTTACTGCTTCAGGGGACCGGTGGCACCAATACGGAGATGCTGAACTTTGGCCGGCGTTTAGCCCCCCAGAGCCCGTTGATCACGATCGCCGGTCGTAGCGGGGAAGGCGCTCAGCGTCAATATTTCCGACAGACCGCGGCGGGACCGGTGGATGCTAACCAAGTGGCCGAAGAAGCACAGTGGTTGGGCGCGTCCGTCAAAAAAGTTTGTGAGCACCATCATTGGGCTAGCGATCGCCTCATTACGGTGGGTTATTCGAACGGTGCGGCGATAGCGGCTTACGGAATTCAAACCGGAATTTTACCCGGTCAACGGGCCTTATTGTTTCATCCGCTATGGTTGCCGGTCGCCCAAAACGTTCAACGACCAAACTACCGCGCTTGGCTCTCTGCCGGTCAGCGTGACCCTTTGGTGGCGGTGGCAACCGTGGAAAAAGTGGCGGCGTCCTGTGCGAACAGTGGGGTCGCAACCACACTGTTTCAGACGGGTGGTAGTCACATGCTCACGCCGCAGGAAGTTTTGGCTGCTAAGGAATGGTTATCGGAAAATAATTAGGGCCTTATTGCAAAATAGTTTAAAATTATCGAGGTTTGCATTTGCTATTCTGCGAAATACCTGTTATCCTATGGTTAATGTATTTATGGTTCGGAAGTTTTAAAGGCTCGACGTTCTTATAAGAATGGCTCCTTTTTACCCCAGCTTTCAAATGCAAATATTATTGCGCTATGCGCATGGAGGTTTCATTCTTATGGAACAAGGTACTGTTAAATGGTTCAACGCTGATAAAGGTTACGGCTTCATCACTTTGGAAAACGGCTCAGACGTTTTCGTTCACTTCTCTGCTATCAACAGTGAAGGCTTCAAGACGCTTGAAGAAGGCCAACACGTATCCCTTGATGTAGAACAAGGCGACCGTGGCCCACAAGCTGCTAACGTTACGGTAGTTGACTAATTTACATTAGCCTAAATCGTGTCGTAAAAAACCATCAACTTCGGTTGGTGGTTTTTTTCTACCCTTTATTTATCGCTTGAAAGATGAATTACTTGAGTTGTTAGTTCGGTCAGTTTATGATGGAGCTAAATTTATAAGGCGGTGGTAGTTGTGAGTGACAAGATCTTTTCCAAGGATGAATTAGCGAAGTTTGATGGTCAGCAGGGTCAACCAGCCTACGTCGCCATTGATGGCGTCGTCTACGATGTCTCTGGCGTTGAAGCCTGGGCCGGTGGCAAGCACCACGGTAACTTAGCCGGACAGGAGCTGACCAGTGTGATTGACGGTCAATCCCCACACGGCCGTAAGGTGTTAGCAAAATTACCAGTCGTGGGTCAGTATCAAGATTAAGGTTAAATGCGGCGAGATCGGTCATTTCCGACCTCGTTTTTTTGTATAAAAAAATCGGTAAAGCCAATGACTTTACCGACTAACCGAAAACCTGATGTCGCAAGAGAGATTCGAACCCTCGACCTACGGTTTAGAAGACCGTTGCTCTATCCAGCTGAGCTATTGCGACCTATTAAAAATATAAATTGACAACGTCTTTAATTATAGAGAAGCCGCTGCGCCGTGTCAATTGCGGATTAACCGGGGGTTTCAAGTTGACAGTAGCCGGGAAACTCCAGTAGAGTGAGGGTAAAACGAGATTGGGGGTGTTCACCGTGCTGGTGCTACACATTATTGCCGAGATTGCGGTATTCTTTTCAGCGATTTGTATTATCTATTATTTCTTTCAAATCACCCAGGCCCTGGGCAACAAGCGGCAAAATTACGTCTATTGTTTGTCGGCGGTGATTGTTCTGCTGTTGGCGGCGCCGGTTGCTAATCTCTCGCGGCAAAAGACCGTTAGCCCCACGGATCAGGTCTCTAATCAGGTGCGGAAGCTGCAAAAGAAACAGCATTCGTCAGGCGAATCGCAATCCAAAACACATTCGCAAAGGTCATCAACCCAGTCGACAAGTAAGTGAACAATCAAAGGTGCCCCGAAAATTTAAAAAATTTCTTATTTCCATAACATATTACTTGCAATACTTCTGTAACATTTAGATAATATAACTGTAATCTAAAATGTTGACGGGGGGAATTGCTATGCAAGCCTTATTGGTTATTTTGTTCATTATCATGGTGGCCGGTGTTGGACAGCTGTATCTGAACAACCGGGAAGCTTTCCGGAAGAACAGCAAGCACTTGGCAACCCGGGAAAATAAATTCCATGATGATTCTGATCGGCGTTTAAGCTAATTCAATGTCAACTGGTCGTTAGCATGCCATGCTAAGGGCCTTTTCTTTTGGCTTTTTTTCGGGGAAAATGGCTGAGACCAGAAGGCTGAGCAAAGCGGACTGGATTCGGATACCAGGTGTGCTAAAGTTAAATTAAAGAAAAAATGTTAAGGAGTTGATCACACAATGAAAACGCTGGTATTGGTCTCGCACCCGCAACTGGCAGATTCGACCAGTCAGCAATTCTTGAAGGCCAGTTTGCCTAGCGAAGGCGTGACCTGGGAACATCTCGAAGACCAAGACGAATTCGATGTTGCCCAAGAGCAGCAACAATTACGGCAGGCCGATCGGATTGTTTTGCAATTTCCTCTGTATTGGTATGCGGCCCCGGCCGGTCTTAAACAGTGGGAGGATACGGTGCTAACGCGGACCTTCGTTTACGGTGATCACCGCTATCCGTTGGCCGACAAGGAGCTGGGCATCGTGGTCACCACCGGAATGCCCGAACAGGCCTTTCAGCGGGGCGGTGCCGAGGGGCTGACGTTGGACGCGGCCTTAGCGCCAATCGCCGCGCTGGCACACCGGGCCAAGATGGTCTGGCTACCGACCTTCCCGATTTATCAATTCGGTTATCTCGAAGAGCCGGAGAAATTGCAGTTGGTTACGGACTATCAGCGGTATCTAACCCAGAAGCAGCCGGATAGTCTGGCCAATCGGCAGGACTGGTTTGCCCAGCGGCTAACGGGCATGGTGGACCGACTACCGGCCGAACAGCAGGTGACCGGAAAATTAATTGCGAGTGTGTTTGACCAAAATCGGGAGCATCTCGACCAGCTGACGGACACCCTCGCCATGATTAAGGAGCAGGAAGATGACTGAACAATCAACGTGGCTAAGCCAACAAATCGATCAGTTGGCGACCCAACAGGAAAAATTCACGGACCGGGCCTTCTGGTTGGCCTTGAAAAAAGTGGTTGCCGAACAGGACCGTCGCAGCGATCAGTTGGGTGGCGAGGTGGACGGCCGAACGTGGCGGCCGGATCGGTGGTAACACGATGAATAAAGCATAAAAAAAGCTTGGGAGAAACGCCCAAGCTTTTGTGGTCCAATTCTAGATGGTTGAAACGTGGGTCCCCAGATAACGGGTTTTGCTTAAGCCTGAGAAGCCTAACCATTTCAAACTGAGATTTTGCGGTTATCGGATTTACTGCTCGCCGGCTAATCGCCTTCGAGCGCACGCTTGCTTAGCTATTTAAAATCACGGTCCATGGCCGCCCAGTGATTAACCGGGCCAAACTTGTGGCCAACCGCAATGGGGGAACCAATTGCCGCGTTGACGAATTGCTTGGCAATCTCGATGGCGCGTTTCATTGGGGTTCCCTTGGCCAACTCGGCAGTGATGCAGGCCGATAGTGAATCACCGGTCCCGTTGACGCGGTCGGTCTCGTGATAGGGCTCACTCAGCCAGAAACTATCGCCGGATGCCAGCAAGACAAAGTCCTTGACGACCGTTTGGTGCGGGTCGTTGTGGCTTCCCTTAGCGATGATGTTTTTAGCGCCCATGGCCTGAAGCTTGTGCGCCGCGGCTTCCATCTCGGCATCGCTAGTAATGGTCATCTCGGCAATCTTTTCGACCTCAAAGAAGTTCGGCGTGAGCACGGTGGCCAGCGGAATCAGCTGCGTCCGTAACGTGTTGAAGGCACTTTCCTCCAATAATTGGTTGCCGTGCTTGGTCATGATGACCGGGTCCACAACCAGCGGGCCAAAGTCCGCCGCCAGATAGTTTTTCACGACCGTATTAATCAGCTCGGAATCGGCGAGCATGCCGGTCTTAGCGGCGCGAATGTGATAGTCATCGGCGAGGTCTTTAAATTCCTGGTCGATGAAGTCCGTGGGCATGGGTACGCTGGCATGAATGCCGTAAGAGTTGCCGGCCACACACGCCGTCATGACGGATGCGCCATAGACGTGACGGGCAAAGAAGGTGTGCAGATCGGCCTGCATACCGGCGCTACCATCGCTATCCGAACCGGCGATGGTGAGGGCTTGTGGGTAAGAATTTACCATGATTAATCGACCTCCGAAGTCAAGATTATAGGTTCCAGCATAGCATAAAATCGCTGGCAATGATGACCCAAACGTTTCATAAATTTAATTGTGAAACCGGCCGGTGACGGCTCCCCATGTTCTAACGCTGGCCGGCGAGGTTCGGTGAGGTTCTAAACGGCAGCGAATTGCTCGTAAAACCGAACGTCACCGTGTAGGTTAGAGATGAAAAGACGGAGGGGGCAACGCAGATGAGCCGACAGTCGTGGCACGTCATAGCTTGGAGTCTAGTGGGTATCGCCGTGAGTTGGTATGCGTTGATTGGCGCGGTCCAGACGGTTTATCGCTGGATTCCGCACGAACCCGTTACTTTATTGTTCGGATGCGGGTTAACTGTGATAAGCTTAATAGGGTTGGTTCGGTCCGGCAAAAGGGGACCCTGGTGGTGTTTAATCCCGGCCACGGTGAGTGTGATTGCCGTGGGGCTGGGGTTAGTTGCCGACAGTACGCTGCTCTTGTTGGGCCTGACCATTCCCGGTTTTTATTAATCTCACGGAAAAGTGTAGGAGGTAGGGTAACGCGCATGTTAATTCAACAAGGTCTTATTGAAAATGCACAGCAACCACAGGATATTCGAATTGAAGACGGTAAGTTTACGGCAATTGCCGATCATTTAACGGCGAAGGATCATGAGCAGGTGATTGATGCGCAGGGAAAATTAATTCTGCCACCTTTTGTTGACCCCCATGTTCATTTGGACAGCACGATGACGGCGGGCGACCCCGAATGGAATCAGTCTGGGACCCTCTTCGACGGGATTCGGATCTGGTCCGAACGCAAGAAGACGTTAAGCATCGAGGACGTCAAGACCCGTTCCCGGCAAGCGCTGGAACGGCAGGCTAGTCACGGTGTTCAGTTTGTCCGGTCCCACGTGGACGTGACCGACCCGAATCTGACGGCCCTCAAGGCGTTGATTCAGGTCCGCGACGAAGTGAAGGACTTTATCGAGTTACAGCTGGTTGCCTTCCCCCAAGAGGGAATTCTGTCGTTCCCTCACGGTAAGGAATTGATGGAACAGGCCGCTAAGCTCGGAGTCGATGTGATTGGGGCCATCCCGCACTTTGAATTTACCCGTGAATATAGCGTGGAATCCCTCCACTTTGCCGTAGATTTAGCGCAGAAGTACGGCAAGCTCGTGGATGCCCACTGTGATGAAATCGATGACCCGGCTTCCCGAGGTCTGGAAACACTCGCCACGTTGGCCTTGGAGACCGGCTTGGGCGATCAGGTCACGGCCAGCCACACCACGGCGATGGGCTCTTACAACAACGCCTACGCTTACAAGCTGATGCGTTTACTCCAGATGTCCCACATTAACATGATTTCTAACCCGTTAATCAATACCCACTTGGGCGGTCGCTTCGATACGTATCCCAAGCGGCGTGGTTTAACCCGAGTAAAGGAATTGAATGCGGCCGGTGTCAACGTGGCCTTTGGTGAAGACGACATCAAAGATCCGTGGTACCCAATGGGGGATGGCAACATGCTCGACGCCCTCCACATGGGGATTCATGTCACCCAGATGATGGGTTACGACGACATCATGGGCTCCTACAAATTTGTGACGACCAACGGTGCCAAAGCCATGCACGTCAGCGACCATTACGGCATCGCCGAGGGCAAGCCAGCCAACCTGGTCATCATGAACAATGATAACTTCTACAACGCCCTGAACCAGCGCTCGGAAGTCCTGTATTCCATTCACCACGGTAAGGTGATTGTCAAGACGGACCCGAAGCAGGTTCACTTGGACCTTTAATCGAAAACTAAAGGTTGAAAAGAAATCGACTAAAACTATGGTCATCGTGCAATTCATGACGTTAAGTTTAGTCGTTTACAGTTTCGCAGTGGAAAGTGGTCGCCTTACCGTTCGCCAAATAGGGGTTGGATCGCGGTGGACGGGCCGAGCCACAGTGCGATCTCGACACCTCGCTTTGAGACGTGATTTCTCGGCTCAAAGACGCCAGTTCCCTAAGCGGCATGATGCCACTAAGGGAACTCCCACGGCTGAACCCCTATTTGGCTCACACACGGCTGCGAGAGTGCTGGCCAGCAACCAGCGGCTTAACCCCACGTCACAACCATTTTGGCGATAAACGCCGGTGTTACTGATAAAAATCATGCCCGCCGGAGATTGCCAGGGGTGGAGCCAGCTGTGTCGACGGTGTTAGCTGAGGTTTTTTCTCAGCTTACAGCGTGGGGCGACTTGGGAGACTTGCGGGTTTGGCAAGGCTTCCAAGCGAACCGGAAGCCCGCCTCTCAGGCTGGAGGTGTCCCCCATAGCAGGCGGAACCCCTGGCAGGCGTAGGCCTCTGGTTTCACCAATTTTGTGAACAGAACACTGCCATCACGGGAATCAGAGCGTTTATTCTACTTTCAATCTTTAGTCAAAAATCAAAAAAATCGGCAACTGACGGCGGGACCGTTAGTTGCCGATTTTAATGTTTAAAAAACCTCTCACGGTCGATAGCTCGTGAGAGGTGACGTGCTTATTTCTTTTTTGCTTTAGCGCGCTTAGCTTTTTTAACGGTCGTGACGGTCACCGGTTTCGGGGCGGGCACGACCTTTTTCTTTTCTTGATGTTGGGCGCGCAACTGATCCTTGAGCGCTTCAATCTCGGTCACGTGGTCTTCCTTCCAACTCTGGTAGGAGCCGGCAGAGTCCGTGTCGTTGGGCTTGAGGCCGGTGTTCAGCCAGAAACAAGCCTCGGAGAGACTAGAGAAGTTGTGAATCCACAAGGTCTGACCGTTGTCGGAATCAAAGGCCACGTAGGAACGGAAATGTTTCTTTAAAAAAGTATGCCGCCGAATCTTAAAGGCCTCACGCTTACGGGTTAGCCGATAGTCTGGTAAGATAAATTGGCCGGAGGAGGCCAGCTGTGGGAAACGTTCATCGCGTTGATCACGCTGGTCTTTAAGCATTGCGCGGGCTTGCTCGACGGTAATTATGGACGCATGGATTGGATTTTTCATCAAAAACCCCCTTAGAAATTTGGAAAATTAAGTAAAAAATGACAGTCTCCGGCCATTAACTCACACTTACTAGGTTAGCATAATCTAAAAGTTATGGAAACAATTTACACTTTAAAATTATTGATTTTTAAAGATTGCGAAGGTGGAGCGCAAAATTTCTTTTTCCGGCCGGTCGGGGGATGGCATCGGCTTCATAAGGATTATCATATCGAATTTATTTAGAATGATGAAATCTATGGTAAACTAGCTAAGATTAGGTTGAAAGCGAGGAATGAATGTGGCACAGAAATACTACGCGGTTCGCCGCGGACGAAAGCCGGGAATTTATCGGACCTGGGCGGAAACGCAGGCGCAGGTCAGTGGGTTCTCCGGTGCCCAATACAAGAGTTTTACCACGGCTAGTGCGGCCACAGCCTTTATGCAGGAGACTGCTAAACCCAGCGGCGCCAAACCCACCACGGCCAAACGCCCAGCGACGCCGGCATCCCAGCAGACGGCGGCCATTACCGTCTACACGGACGGCGGGTCGCGAAACACTGGAAACGTCGCTGGTGGTCACGTGCGCAACGGCGACAAGGCAGCCTGGGCCTACCGGATCGAGTTACCCGAGCGCGTGGTGACCGGTTCGGCCGGTGAATTCGGCGCCAGCAATAATCGCATGGAAATCATGGCCTTTCGCAACGCACTTCAGCGGCTGGTAGAGCTACACCAAACGCAGACGAGTATTGCCTTTGTGTTAGATTCCCGTTACGTCTTGAACGCCGTTACCCAAGGGTGGTTAGCCGGTTGGAAACGCCGCGGCTGGAAGCGTAGTGCCGGTCCGTTGGCCAACGCCGAACTGTGGCAGGACGTCGATCGCCTGTTGCCGCAATTCACCCAACTGCAGTATCAGTGGACCAAGGGCCACGCGACCAACCAGGGTAACGTGTTCGTCGATCATTTGCTCAATGAGACCATGGACCAAATGGGATCGACGCGCCATCAATCGGTTAAAAAATCCGGGACGGTAACGCCTAAAAAGACGCCCGCTGCGACACCAGTAGATAAGCCGCAATCTGCGGCATCACAAGCACCATTGACCCACACCACACCAGAACAATCGGTGGCGGATATTGCCAAGGGCCTTCGTGACCTACCGTTTCGTGGTCATTAAGGGTATAATAACAACTAGAGATCACATGCGGTTAATCTCATTAGGGGGACTAGTACCGGTCCACCGGTGACAGGCAAAACGTTTTAAAAATTAAGTAGTGAATGGGGTACCGACGATGCAAGCAAAGTTAATTCCATATTTGGAATTCGAAAACGCCAAAGAGGCCATTGCGTACTATCAAAGCGTCTTTGGGGCAACCAATGCCTACCGGGTCAGCCCAACGGCAGAGGAAGTCGAACAATTCGGGTTAGCGCCCACCGTTAATTTAGAGGAAATGACGATGCGCGGCGGCTTTAAGATTCTGGGATTGGACATCCAGTGTGCCGACGCTTTGATGGGGCAACCCACGTCCTCCACGTTAATCTCATTGATGATTGACGTGGACGCCGATGATTCTGCCAGCGTTAAGGAATTAGCTGGGCTCTATCAGCGGCTCCTTAAGTCTGATGTCAAGGTCATCAGTCCATTTGGCGAACAAAGCTTTGGTGGCAAGATGGGCCAGGTCGTGGACGCCTACGGGATTACCTGGATTCTGCGTGAACAGACGGTATCCGGTGAATCAGCAGCGGAAAACGCGTAGGCTTAGCGGCGGTTAACGGTAATTGATGATGATTATTAAGTTCGGAGGTGTTTTGGCAGATAGCTGAAACGCCTTTTTGATACCTGGAATCAGTCAAAACCAATGACTGTAAACGAGTTTGAGACCGCTCTATGGATCGGACCGGCCTTCCCCAGCGATCCAGCCTAGATTCCACAAATGGTAAGGCGAATAAAGCGGACTACCTTATTGGGATTGGCGAATGGACGTCGAAGAGAAGTGGTATCATGGATGGTAAGAGGAGTGATTGATGCAATGGCAACGGAACGGGAAAAAATGACGGCGGGCCAACCTTACGAACAATTCGATTCAGAACTGATTGCACGGCGGGTCGCGGTTAGAAAGCAACTAAGCGCCGTCAATCAATTAGACGACAATGATCAACGGAACGCGGGGTATCGCCAGCTGATGGCGGATAGCGGGGATGATTTCTTCGTTGAGGCCGGCTTGGAATACGATTACGGCTGGAATATCCATATCGGTGACCATTTCTACGGCAACTACAATATGACGTTGTTGGACACTTGCCCAATTACGATTGGCGAGCACTGCTACTTCGGGCCCAACGTGGGACTGTACACGCCGGTTCATCCGCTGAACGCCATGGCGCGGGTTCACGACGTCGAGATGGGGGCGCCCATCACCATCGGCGATAACGCCTGGTTTGGCGGTAACGTCACGGTCCTTCCCGGTGTGACGCTGGGAAATAACGTTGTGGTCGGCGCCGGCGCCGTGGTGACCAAGTCCTTCGGCGATAACGTCGTCTTAGTGGGGAACCCTGCGCACGTCATCAAGGAAATTGATAACGGTCCCACTGGCAATGCCGCCGCACGGGCTAAGTGGCCAGAAAAGTTTGACTAAGACAAAGGGTTAAGCTATCACCTAAATTCTAATCAAATTCTTAGAATCCAATGATGATTGGTGATGTAAACGCTTTAATTTCTGCAGAGAAATCTTATCCTTATTCAAGATTTTACTAATCCTAGTGTCCGCGTATAATAGACTTTGGATATTGATTCAAAGAGATTTGCGTAGGCAATTTGTATTTAACCGTGATTGGCGCTGTACAGGTGGCTCGTGTGACGACCCGTGTATGGCGCTTTTTTCGTACAATCTCTTCGGAGCATGACCGCTGGAAGCTTGCTTCCAGGAAACAAATGAGGAGGATTATTTATTTTAGCGCGTAAAAATATTGATAAGTTAGTATTCGTACCAACCATCGTTTTATTTATTCTCGCGTCATTGCTATTTATCTTAGGTGGTAACCAATTACAAACCACTCTGAGTTCGTTATTGAACTGGATTGATACGCACATGTCTTGGGCCTATTTGATGGTGTACGTGATCAACTTTTTATTTTTTATGTATTTGGCATTTGGTAAATTTGGTAAGGTTAAATTGGGCGATGCCGATGACAAGCCCCACTACAGCAACTTTCAGTGGGGATCAATGGTCTTCGCCACGGCGATTGATGCCAGTATCTTGATGCTGTCCATCGTTGACCCGCTGCGGTACCTGCAACACCCCGCCTTTGGCTTCAAGCCGTTTTCAAGCAACGCTTACGGCGCCGCCCACATGTTGGGGCAGTTCAACTGGGGCCCGATGGCGTGGATGATGTTTGCACCCGCCACGATTGCGATTGCTTACGTCCTTTACGTTAAGCACGCCAAGGTTCAACGGGTTAGTGCCGCCATCACCAGCTTACAGGGTGACAGCAAGGGCAAGGTCATTGCGCGTCACGTGGTTGATTTTCTCGTGGTCTTTGGGATCATGGGGGGGATTGGCTCATCCGTGGGGATGGAAATTCCAATCATCTCGAAGGTATTAAGCCGGCTTACCGGGGTTCAAGACAACCTCATGCTTAAGATTGAACTCTTTGTCATTCTGTTTATTTTATTTGCCGTCACGGTTTTCCACGGATTAAACGGGGGAATCAATCGGTTGAGTTCCGCCCACATTTGGACGGCGTTGGGTCTCTTAGCCATTATTTTAATTATTGGACCCACGATTTATATTTTGAATTCCGAAACGAATAGTATTGGGCTCATGGCTCAGAAGTTTATTTCGATGTCGACCAACACGTTACCCAACGGTGGGGATAGCACCGCTCAGCAAGAGACCATCTTCTACTGGGGCTGGTGGTTGTCCTACATGCCCGTCATGGGGCTGTTCATCGCCCGGATCTCTAAGGGTCGGACGATTCGTCAGGTCCTAGTCGGGATGTTGACGTACGGGGCCTTAGGGTGCATGAGTTTCTACGCCATCTTCGGAGGGTACTCCCTGTGGCTACAACGGACCGGGGCCGTTAACTTGGTCCACATCTTGAATACGCAGGGCCAAGCCGCCGTGGTTTCCACGGTCATTGCGACGTTGCCATTTAAGATGATTATTTTAGCGTTGTACTGTATCTCTTGCTTCATTTTCTTGGCCACGACGATTTCTTCGTCGGCCTTCATCGTGTCGTCCTTTACCAGTCTTCACTTGGATGACGGTCAGGAACCTAGTCGCTGGAACCGGATGATCTGGGTCGTCGTCTTCATCATCTTCTCCTTCGGGATTGTGATGGTCGGGGGCTTCAAGACGGTTCAAACGGTGTCGACAATCGCCGGCTTCCCGCTGATGTTTGTCTGCTTGCTACTACTGCATTCCATTTGGCACATGCTAGCGGCCAAGCCAAAACCAGCACCGGTGGTGGTTCCTCAACCCGTTGTGGTTCGCCGGATTACGGTCGAACTGCCCCGCGCGGTTCGCGGCCCAATGATTTTGTCACCGGACCACGCCAGATAGTGGGTTTCAGAGGTCGCTAATGTAACTGGAAATAGCAGCGACCCATCAAACTTGAAAATTAACACAAAACGCCTTCCAATTTCAGGAAAGGCGTTTTTTCGTGGTCGACCGTATCGTGAATCTCGCCAATATTTTCGGCGGCAGGTATGATACAATAGGGCCGAATCACCAAACATTGCAGGAGGGGTTTTATGGCAGACGAGATAAACAATCCACTATTTTTCCGGCGAATTTTAATCACGATTGATGAGGATGACCGGCCCTCAACCACACGAGCGTTTCGCTTCGCGATGACCATGGCGCGCGATTACCAGGCGCACCTGGGCATTGCTTCCGTGTTGGAAAGCGATGATATCAGCATTTATGAGTCCTTAATGCCGGATAAACTGAATGAGAAGCGTGACGAACTCAGAGCCATTGTGAAGAGTTACGCCGATCAGGCCACGGCATTTGGCGTGGAGGACGTCCGGCCAATCGTCGCCGAGGGCGGTGATGTCGATGACGTGGTCCTTCAAAAGATTATCCCGGATTTCCAACCGGACCTCGTGGTTTGTGGCGCGGACGTGGACTTCGCCAGTCACGGCCGTCCCGGCGCAATTGGCTTACGGCTCGCCAAGAAGTCGGACGTTTCGGTTATCGTTATTCGTTAAATTAACAATGGTTCACCGCATAGTTTAAAGCGGTGAACCATTTTGTTTTGGTGTATAATAGGCTTAAATTTGAAACGCTTTCACGAAGGGGGAGATTACATGCAAGCTCGACAGCTTCGCGGCTTCTTATTTGACCTCCACGGGGTGTTAGCCGATTCCTGGCAATACCACTTGGCTTCTTGGCAAACGGTTGCGCAGGAACTCCACATTCCGTGGACCGACCAGTTAGCCGCTACCTTACCAGGCATGAGTCGGGCCGATTCCTTGTTGACGATTCTGGCCTCTGTTGGCCGTCAGAACGCGTTTAGTGCGGACCAGCGCCAAATGATTACGGACCACGAAAACGCGCTGTATCGACAGTATGTGGCCGCTCTGACGCCGGCTAATCGTTTGCCCGGTGTGACGGCCTTTCTCGATGAGCTCGTGGCGGCGGACTATCCGCTGGCGTTGGCCTCCGCCTCAACCAATGCGCCGGCCGAGATTGCCCACCTGGGGCTGGACCGGTATTTCCCACACATCGTGGCGGCCAAAGACCTCAAGGCCAGCAAGCCCGCGCCGGACGTCTATCTGGCCGCGGCCGCACTGATTCACCAGAATCCCGCAGACTGTGTGGCCTTCGAGGACACCGTGACGGGCGTGCAGGCGGCCAAAGCGGCTGGGTGCCTAACCATTGGGATTAATCAAGAGAGACTGCCGCAGGCCGATGCCATGCTGAGCAGCACCCGTGAGCTCAGTCTGTCAACCGTGCGGCGGGTACTCGGTCCGCTAAACGTTCAAGCAGAAAGTCTTTAAGAATGACGGCTTGGTTGTGTTCTTCGTCCTTGGCGCCGTATAATAAAATCACGTCTTGGTCGACGAGTTGTGTGGCGACCAGGTCTAAAAAGGCGGGTAGCGCTTCGTTTTCTTCGAGTTCAGCAACGTAGCGCTTTTTGAATTCTGGAAATTTTTCGGGGTCGTGGTTGAACCATTTCCGTAAATCGGTCGTGGGTCCCATTTCCTTTTCCCAGGTCGCCAGTTGAGCATTGACCTTAGATATGCCGCGCGGCCACAGACGGTCGACGAGCACGCGATACCCGTCAAGATCGGCGGGCTTGGTGTAGATTCGTTCGCATTTAATTGCCATAAGGTATCATCTCCATGGCCCCATTCTAACATAGTAAAATTGGAGGATAAAACGATGTCAGATGCTTTAGCAGAATTTTTCACGGGACGGCCCACGCCGCAGATTGCCCAGGAGTTACTGGGCCACGAGTTGATTTATCATACGCCGGCGGGAACCATGAGCGGCTGGATTGTCGAAGCCGAGGCCTATCTGGGGGAACAGGACACGGCCGCTCACGCCTTTAACGGGCGCTACACGGCGGCCAACGCGGCGTTATATGACGCTCCCGGAACCATTTATATCTATATTCTGCGAGGCTATTACATGTTCGATGTCGCGACCCAGGCGGCCGGCACGCCCCAAGGAATTCTGATTCGGGGAATTGAACCGCATGAAGGTCTCGACCTGATGCAGCAAAATCGGGACAAGCCGGTACCGGACGTTACCAATGGCCCGGGGAAATTAATGGCCGCACTGGGGATTCAATCCAAGGCCCTGAATCGAACCATGCTGGGTGCGCAGAACCTGACCATCACGCCGGAAGTGACACGGCAACCGCGGCAGGTGCTGGCTTCTTCACGGGTAGGGGTCTCGGCCGGCAGTTGGCAGGACCGGCCACTACGCTTCACGGTGGCGGGCAATCCCTTCGTCTCCGGAAGCCGTAAGCGTGACTGGGATCGCGAGCATCACGGTTGGCTTTAGCAGCCGACCAGCTGGCTAGCTACAAAGACGGAGAGATGGAAACCGGCCGCCTTACCGTTCGCCAAATATGGGTTGGATCGCGGTGGGCGGACCGGACCGAGCCTGAGAGGCGGTCTCGGCCTCGCTTTGAGCCGATAGTCCACGTCTCAAAGACGCCAGTTCCCTAACCGGCCAAACCCGCCGCTAAGGGAACTCCCACGGCTGAACCCATATTTGGCTCACTCACGGCTAATGAAGTGCTGGTCAGTAATCAGCGGCTTAGCCCTAGGTAGCGGCTAATCTGGTGACTAACTCCGATGTTGCTGATAAGCACCATCCCGCCGGAGATCGCCAGGGGTGGAGCCAGCTGTGTCGACGGTGTTAGCTGAGGGCCTTTCTCAGCTTACAGCGTGGGGCGACTTGGGAGACTTGCGGGCTTAGCAAGGCTTCCAAGCGAACCGGAAGCCCGTTTCTCAGGCTGAAGGTGTCCCCCATAGCAGGCGGAACCCCTGACAGGCGCAGGCTCCTGGTTTTACCAATCTAATGGGTAGAACACGACCATTTAGGGCTTAACGAGTTAGGTCTACTTTCAATCATTAGTTCAGATAATACAAAAATCCGTCGAGTCAGTGATGAGCGATCATCGCCGATTCGACGGATTCTTTCGTTTAATAGGGCTTGTACCCGAAATGCACGGCCGCCGCCCCCAGATTGAAGAGGTGGTAGTGCACGCGGGTCAATCCCGCCGCGGTAAACATCTCGGCCAGTTCGCCGGCTGAGACGAACTGATGGGTGGAGCGCTGAAGATAGTTGTAGGCTTGGTAATGGTGCGCCACCAGACTACCCATCAACGGCACGACATGGCCGAAGTAGACCTGCCACCCAGCGTGAACAAGCGGATTGGTCGGCTGGGAGGTCTCCAGACAGACCACCTGGCCGCCCGGCTTCACCACGCGGGCCATTTCCCGCAACACCTGATTGGCATCGGGGACGTTTCTCAGGCCAAAGCCAATCGTCACCACGTTAAAGCTGTTGTCGGGATAGGGCAGGTGCATGGCATCGCCCTGCCGCAACGTGATGCGCCCGGTTAAATCGGCAGCGTGGACCTTTCGTTGAGCCTCGCGAATCATCACGGGGCTGAAGTCCAGTCCAACCACACGCCCGGCGGGGCCGACCGCGTGGGCCAAGGCCAGCGTCCAGTCGCCGGTGCCACAACACAGATCGAGTGCGAAGTCACCAGGACGGACCGCCATGGCCGTCATGACGTGTTGCCGCCAGAGACGATGGGTGCCCAGACTGATGACACTGTTCATCTGATCGTATTGCGGGGCAATCTGGTCGAAGAGATGCTGGACCGTTTGCTCCGGGGTGTGATTCGTCAGTGCCATGCGAACAGCCTCCTAGAATTTGAGCCGGTATTTTTCGTCAATCGGGTCGTCTTGTGAAGTCAAAATCTTCGGGCCATCGTCGGTGATGACCAGCGTGTGTTCGTATTGTGCGGACAGTGAGCCATCGGCCGTGACGTAGTATTCCCAAGACTTGTCGGCCGTTTCACGTGAGGCGATCTCCCAAGTCCCCAGGTTAATCATGGGTTCGATGGTGATGGTCATGCCGGCCCGTAACCGCAGGCCCTTGCCCGCTTCACCGTAGTTCGGCACGTTCGGTTGTTCGTGCATGGTTGGCTGAATTCCGTGACCGATTAATTCCCGGACATCGCCCATGTGTTCCTGGCCTTCGGTGTAGGCTTGGATGGCGTGACCAATATCACCGATCCGGTTACCCACCACGGCCTGGTCGATCCCTAAGTACAGGGATTTCTTGGTGACATCCATCAGGTGTTGGGCCTCTGGACTAATCTTGCCGACAGCGTAGGTCCAGCAAGAGTCACTTTCAAAGCCGTCCAGGTTAACGGTCATGTCGACCGCTACGATGTCGCCTTCCTTGAGCAGCAAGTCCTTGCGAGGGATGGCGTGGGCGACTTCATCGTTCACGCTGACGCAGGTGGCATACTTGTAGCCCTCGAAGCCCTTTTCGGACGGGGTGGCGCCGTGTTCAGCGATGTACTTGTTGGCAAACCGTTCGATTTCCCAGCTGGAAATACCTGGCTTAATGATGTCGCGCAAGCCCTTGTGAACCCCGGCTAAAACGGCACCTGATTCGGCCATCTTTTTAATTTCACGATCTGATTTAATGGTTATCAATGTGTTGCCTCCTCAAAAATTCGTACACTACTAATCTACACCTAATTGCGCGTTTAGGCGAACGCCAACCTGAAAATCACCGCTCAACGTGGCGCTTGAAGAAATGGGTCTTCGCGTAAATAGCAGCCACTAGGACGAGCACCACGAATAGGGTGGTCCGGAAGTCGGTGATAAAGTTGAAGACTAGAAAGGCGATTAAGGCCAAAATAACGATGAAAATTAGACTATTGATGATGGTTTTTAATGACATCCTCCATCCTCCTAAGCGTGTTTTTACGGCACAAACGCGTCTGGAACGATGGTCCCAGACGCGCCCGTGTAGCGTTGGTGGTGCTTACTCGGCCTTTAACCGATCAATTTTTCCCTGGTCAATCTGTTCCAAGATCCGTTTGGCCTCGGTGATCCGGGCGTCGCAGAGAAAGTTCATTGCATTATCCTTTTCCTTCTTGGCGCGATTCATTTGTTCCGTCAAGAAGTTAATTTCGTCGTGTAAATATGATACTAAATCCATCGTTTACCCTCATTCCTTGCGTAGTCCGCTGACCGATGATGCTCGGCCCTAATTAGCTCCATTGTACCAAAGATTAGCGGATAAGTAACTTGATTGTATAGGCGGCAATTGCGGGACGCCTGAGTTTACAGAAAACGCGAAAAGGACTAGGATAAAAGTCAGTTGATAATGCTTCTAAAGTAGGCATGAGGGAGGAATTACATGGCACAACCAATTGATTTACAGGGGCGATCATACAATCATTTAGCCTTTATCTGGACACTCTTGGCGGGCACCTTCACGATGTCAATCAGCCAATCATCGCTGTCCACGGCGTACCCCACGCTGATGCGGTACTTCGGGGTTCCGGCTTCGACTGTGCAGTGGCTCACCACCGGTTTTATGCTGGTGATGGTGGTCATGATGCCGGTCAGTCCGTGGTTACTCAACAACATTCGCTTTCCGGTGCTGTTCGTTAGTGTGCTGGCCTTATTTGACATCGGGACCTTTATTATTTACTTAGCCCCGAGCTTCGGCCTGATGATGCTGGGACGGGTGATGGAAGCCATGGCCGTGGGGATCATGTTCCCATCGTATCAAACGGTCATGTTGCGGATTACCCCAGAGAAACAGCGGGGCGGCGTCATGGGGATGGCCGGCCTGGTCATGGGTTCGGCGTTGGCCGTGGGGCCGATCATTTCCGGTATCGTTCTGCGCTACACCACCTGGCAGGGCTTGTTCGTGGTCTTCATGGTCATCATTACCCTCGTCTTCCTAATCGCGTTGAAGACGATTAAGGATGTCATGCCCCAACACGAATCCCATCTGGATTACTGGTCCGTCATCAGCAGTGTCGGGTTCATCGGGATTCTCTACGTGGTCAACCAGATTGGCAAGGCCAACGTCAACTGGGGCCTGATGACCGGGTTGCTGGTCGTTAGCCTGCTGGCCGTGGCTTTCTTCGTTTGGCGGCAATTTCAGATGGACACGCCCTTGCTGGATCTGCGGGTTCTCAAGACCTTCAACTTCGATCTGGCGGTTCTACTGACCGGGACGTCCTACATCGCGTTAATCGTCGTGACGATTATTTTTCCATTGTACTATCAGGAAGTGCTGGGCATCTCGCCGTTCGCTTCCGGCATGGCGCTGGTTCCCGGTGCCGTGGTCCTGAGTCTGTTGAATCCGTTGACCGGGAAATTGGCCGATCGTATCGGTTTCAAGGCCACCATGCTCACGGGGATGTCGATGATTGTGGTTGGTTGGTTATGGCTAGCGGTCGTTTCCAGTCGGCAGTCCTTGGTTGCCATGATTCTGATTGCCGCGCTGATTGAAGGGGGCAACGCCTTCGTCATGATGCCGGCCGTCACGTTGGGGGCGAACTCCTTGCCCGACCAATTGATTTCTCACGGAACGGCGGTCATTACGACCGTACGGCAAATTCTCGGGTCGACCGGGGTGGCGGTGGCCACGTTGATTCTGGCGATGGTCACGGCCAGCCACGTCAAGGTTGCCAGTCACGCCGCCGCGACGCTATCGGGATATCACGCGGTCTTCGTGACCTTCCTGGTGATTGCCGTGGTGGGTTGGATCTTCGCGGCCATGTTACGCGACGGTCGCAAGACCAAGGAAGCGGCTTAAACGCCTGATATGGAGAGGGGATAAAAGGCGATTAGTCGCCGGTTGTCCTTTGATGCACGTTTCAGCTATATCAAGGCGACGCACAAGGGCCTGGGCGGTTTTGTCTCAGGCCCTTGTGCGTCCTAGATTAAATGGCCCACGCTTTTTTCCTTAAAGAAGTCCTAACATTGTAACGATTAAACGGTTTAGGTAGCGTTTCGGTTTACAATAGGGGTAACGAATAGGGGGAGAGAACATGCTCGTTCATAGTTTGGGGGCCAAGGCACCAGTCTTCATCTTCTTAATCGCCCTCGGCGGCTTGATACTGGTACTGGGACGGCCCATTGGCGGCAATGACCAGTCGACCGGCTGGGGACTGTACCGGTTGGACTTTCTGCGGGTGAGTCTCAGCTTACTGGCCTGTTGGGGCCTCATGTTACTGCTGGTCGCCGGTGTGGGCGCGTTGTCGGGCGTTCACCAGCAGTCGTTCACTGCGATTTGGCACGCGCTATTGCCCCAACGCACCACGTTGAGCCTGCTGGGACTGACGGGGTTACTGGTAGCGTTCGGTGGGTTTAACACCTACATGCAGACCAATCGACCGTTCCGTCTGGCGCAGACGGTCATGGATCAATTGGTGTCCGCGCCAGATGAGGCCCGCCTGGCGCAACTTAGCACGACGGTAGCCGCGGCGGTTCGTCAAGCGCGATCCGTTCACGTGGCCTATGCGCTGGGGAATACTGATCACGAGAAGCTGTACCTGGCGACGCTGGGGCAACGCGATAGGGACGTGGTGGTCATCCTAACCATTACGCCGCGTGATCCCCTCAAGCTGTGGAACACGTATCAGTTGAAGAAGATCGTAGCCGTTGACGAGATGCAGGCAGATGAGAATAAGGATTAGGCGTTTCAAACGACGCACTGGCAACCCGGGCATCGGCGCGTTAGGTTTACTTTAGTTAAGAGACAAAAGGTTGAAAAATAGAAATCGACTAAAACTATGGTCATCGCGCAACTCATGACGTTAATATCAGTCGTTTACAATTTCGTAGTGGAAAGCAGTCGCCTTACCGTTCGCCAAATATGGGTTGGATCGCGGTGGGCGGAC
The DNA here is from genome assembly GCF_038374745.1 of Levilactobacillus sp. HBUAS70063. Taxonomy (NCBI): domain Bacteria; kingdom Bacillati; phylum Bacillota; class Bacilli; order Lactobacillales; family Lactobacillaceae; genus Levilactobacillus; species Levilactobacillus sp. HBUAS70063. The sequence goes on from NZ_JBANSM010000002.1 coordinate 272,107, forward strand.
GGGCCGAGCCACAGTACGGTCTCGACACCTCGCTTTGAGCCGAGAAATCACGTCTCAAAGACGCCAGTTCCCTAAGCGGCATGAATCCGTGCCACTAAGGGAACTCCCACGGCTGAACCCATTTGGCTCACTTACGGCTGCGAGAGTGCTGGTCAGCAACCAGCGGCTTAACTCGACATAACGACTGATTTACCGATAAACCTTACTGTTGCTGGCCAGCACTACCTTGCCGGAGATCGCCAGGGGTGGAGCCAGCTGTGTCGACGGTGTTAGCTGAGGTTTTTTCTCAGCTTACAGCGTGGGGCGACTTGGGAGACTTGCGAGTTTGGCAAGGCTTCCAAGCGAACCGGAAGCCCGCCTCTCAGGCTGGAGGCGTCCCCCATAGCAGGCGGAACCCCTGGCAGGCGCAGGCTCCTGGTCTCACTAATCTTAGTGGACAGAACACTCCCCTCTCGGAAATCGGCGCGTTGAGTTTACTTTCAACCTTTAATATAAGAGACAAAAGCTATCTCGAATCGGTCATTTGTGGCTGATGGGAGATAGCTTTTTTAGGCAATAGTTGTCATTTCGACGGACTAACGCAAGGTTAGTGCGTTTCCGCGAATCTGCGGCGACCACCGGGCTTAGGGATCTGGTTTTGCATCATGACGCTGAAGCCGCCGTCAATGGCCAGGCCGGTTGCGTTGATGTAGCTGGACCGGTCGCTGGCCAGGAACAAAATGGCGTTGGCAATATCGTCGGTTGTCCCGATGCGCTTGCTGGCGGTCAGCTTCTTGCGGCCATTTTCGACTTCCGGATCGGCATAGAAGGCCGCGGACATCGGCGTCTTGACCAGACAAGGTTCGAGGACGTTGCTACGGATGCCAAACATCCCCCATTCGGCCGCGACCTGCTTGGACAGCATGTTGACGCCGGCCTTACTGGTACTGTAAGCGCCGCTGTAAGTCTCGGGGATGTCACTGGCCACCGTGGAGATGTGCACGAAGGTCCCGTGACGTTGCTGAATCATCAGTTTGCCAAATTCGTGGGTTACCAGATAGTAGCCGTTTAAGTTCACATCGAGAACCTGCTTCCAGGTCGCGTAGTCGAGATCCTCTAGCGGGTCAAACTTCAGGATGCCCGCCGTGTTGATGACCACGTCAACGCGGTCGAATTTGGCGTGTACCTGGGCCACCGCCGCCTTGACGCTAGCTTCATCCGTGACGTTGCAGGCCACCGCCAGTGTCGCCGTGTGGTGCTCCGCGGCTAACTTCGTCGCAAATGCCGTCACGGCGTCTTGTTTCATGTCCAGCGCGACCACCTTCGCGTTTTGATCCGCCAAGGCTTCGCAAATCTTCGTGCCCATGCCACCGATGGCGCCGGTAACGACGCACACCTTACCGTCTAAACCTAACCAATTTTCAGTCATTGCTAGTCCTCCTTAAAAATTTCGTGACGCACAGCTTCTACCGGCATGTCGTGGCCAGTCCAGAGCTTAAAGGCCGCCACCCCTTGATGGAGCAACATACCTTGACCGTTGAGGACGTGGGCGACCTGGGCTTGCTTGGCCACGCGCATCAGCTTGGTTTCGGCCGGCGCATACACCGTATCGAAGACGGTCATGTCGCGGTGAAACCAGGTTGGATCATCGACCAAGGTCTGGTCGACGAGCTTCCCCATGCCTAAACCGGTCGCGTCCGTGTAAATGTCGCTGTCGGCAATCGCGCGCTGAAACAGACCACGATCCTCGAGGGGTGTGAAGCTGGCGTGGCATGGCGTCTGTTCGTTGATGACCTTGACCACCCTTTTGGCATTGGCCACCGAGGCGTCGTTGAGATTGAAGACGTTGAGGGTCTTTAGGCCGCTGAGGGCGGACTGAATGGCGATCGGGGTTCCGGCGCCACCTACACCGGCCAAGGTCATGGTTTGGCCGGTCAAGGCAACGTGGGCGTCCTTTAAGGCGTTGATAAAGCCAATGCCGTCGGTGGTGTAGCCGGTGAGGACGCCGTCGTGGTTGACCACCGTGTTGACGGCCCCAATCATCTTGGCGGCGTCATCGAGGTGGTCGAGCAGGGGGATGACGCGTTGCTTAAAGGGCATCGAAACGCTGACGCCGGGCATCTTGAAGGCGCGCACGGCGGCAATTGCCTGGGCGAGATTCTCGGGTTCCACGTCCAGCGCCAAGAACCGGGCGTTCATGTTCTCGTGGTCAAAGGCAAAGTTGTACATCGCCGGTGACTGCGAATGCCCCGCCGGATGGGCGATGAGCGCGATTAACTGGGTATGACCATCAATTTTCATGTCAGAAACTTCCTTTCACGGGCACGACCGAGTCGAATCGAGAGGCGCCGTGCCAATTATAAATATTTTGATAGCGCTTCACATCTTTATGGTAAGTCACAAAAATCGCGATTGCCATTAATTAAAGTGTAAAGTCACTTCCTTCTGGTCGGCTTTTAGGCTAAAATTACCGTTAAGACATTATGAAAGGGGCTTCACCATGCAGACACCAGCAGCAATTGATTTGGCTTCATTTTATGCCAATCCGGACCGCAACGTGGCGGTCTTGGATTACAATACGCGTTTTATTACCAGCATCTTCGACCTCGTTAACAGTGACGAACTCGCCGATTTTGTGCGGTTATTCTTGGATGAACAACGCGATCACACGCCAGAAGTCGCCGATGCGTCGACCACCTTTAATCTGGTCACGCCTCAGGTTTACCTGGCCACTATCAAGGCGATTCTGACCGATCAGCCGGATGCTTTTGCCACGTACCAAAAATCAGAAATTCTGGCCAGCATCGAAGACCTCTATTCGTATTACCGGACGTATCTGCGGGTCGCCACGATGACCATCAAGCGTAATGACGTGGTTGCCAGTGAATTTATGACCATCGACCAGCGCTTCAACGACCTGGTTATTCGGCTATACCGGACGATTGAGGAGAAGCTGCAGGGTCACGCCAACCACGTGTACCGGCAAGTGAGCGCCGGGTCGAGTGCCTGCGTGCTGTTGCAGAAGCTCAAATGGCCGATGCCCGCCGGTTACGAGAAACTCCAAAATATCCGATTCATCGACCGCATCATGTTGCGGCCGCCAATGATGCTTCACACCAAGAGTAACAAGCGGAAGGGAACCTTCACGGCCACCCAGGTCAACCCACTGACCAACTTTAAGGGGACGGCGGACGACTTCTTCTGTTACCCCGCCATGATTGGTGAGAGTCTGGCCTACATCTACTTCCACCGCGACTACCTGGCTTCCGGGCTGGCGCTAGCGAACCTGTTCCAGCTCGCCGATGCCCAGCAGGTGGCCGACCACAAGCCGGATCTGGTTCTGTTGTTTGGGACGCCGGGTGTGGCCACGGATACCGATCCGGAGAACGGTCACTATTTCTACGACCAGGCCAATGACATCTACGTGGGCCAGATTCCGTACAACGACCAGACTACCTACTTTGGCTACATGAAGAAGATGTGCCTGACCCTGCACAATCTGCACATGATTGCGCAGAAACGCCTGCCGATTCACGGGTCGATGATGAAGATTACCTTTGCCAACGGGCAGACCAAGACGGTGGTCTTCTTCGGCGATTCCGGTGCCGGAAAATCCGAATCCATCGAGGCCTTACAACAGGTGGCCGACGACCAGATTGTCAGCATGGAGACGATCTTTGACGACATGGGGAGCTTCACGCTAGACGGTCAGGAACTTTACGCGCAAGGTACCGAGACCGGGGCTTTCGTGCGGCTCGATGACTTGAGCAGTGAGGTGGCCTTCAACAACATGGACCGGGGGATCTACATGAACCCCGAACAGAAGAACGCGCGGGTCATCATTCCGGCCAATACCTGGCCACGGATTGTGGCCCACCACCACATCGACATGTGGGTGTACGCCAACAACTATGATGATGCGGTGGGCGTTCACCGTTTCACGGACCAGGAGACGGCGAAGGCGACCTTCATCGCCGGTAAACGTAAGGCGCTGGGCACCACGGATGAAGTGGGGATGAGCACGACCTTCTTTGCCAATCCGTTCGGTCCGGTTCAGGAACAGGCCGCAACCCAACCGATTATTGACGCCGTCTTCGACCGGTTATTCGCGGATGACGTCTACGTCGGTGAAATCTACACGCACCTAGGCAACGACAAGTCGCAGGACAAGCTCAACGAATCGGCACGGCAACTGCTGGCCGAATTGTTGGCGCTCTGACTGGCGAACCGGCCCCTATACTTATTACTAATGTAAAATAGGCCGGATTTGTTGCAGCTTTTTTGAAAGTTGTTGTGATTTTTTTGACGGCGTGGTTGTTGGCTGGCCGCCTTGCCGTTCGCCAAATTCTGGGCTGGAACGCTGGGGAGAGGACCGGGACGAGCCTGAGAAGCGGTCTCGTCCCTCGCTTGAAACCGCCACAGATCGGCGTTTCCAAGACGCCCATTCAGAGTTGGAAGTTCACCAACTATGAATGCCCGGCTGAGCCCAGATTTGGCTCACTCTCGGCTACGAAAACAGCACCACAGCATCGTTAACCGACTGGCACAATCACATGCCGCTTCCAGCCACCATAAGTTAACTGTACAAAAAAATGCCGGCACACCAACGCTATCAAAACGTTGATGTGCCGGCATTTTACTTGTGTTGGTCGATTCTTGCGTTGCGTTATTTGGACCATTCTCCGAAATGGAGCGAACGGCAAGGTGGCCAGCTCTCCGCAACCTAAGTCGTTAAACGAATTGGTCCAACAGAGCGGACATGAAGGCAGAGGCGTCTCCCACGTAGCCGTAATCGGCCACGTCAAAGATTGGCGCGTCCTTATCCGCGTTGACCGCCACAATCGTCTGGGAGTCTTGCATCCCCACGAGGTATTGGACGGCACCGCTGATCCCGAAGTTCAGGATTAATTCCGGATGAATCGTATTGCCACTTTGACCAATTTGGTCGTCGTGCGTAAAGCGCTCTTGGTCGGTTAGTGGCCGGGAAACGCCGATTCGTCCGCCTAATTTTTCGGCCAACTGGGTTGCTGTGTCGATGGTGGCCGCACTGGCGGCCCCCCGACCTAAGGCGACTACGCGGGTGGCATCGCCGACCGTGGTGGCGGTGTTGACGACCGGTGTGGCGGCCTTGACCTGCAACCGGTCAACCGGATGGAAGGTGATGGTGTCCGTGGTGACGGTCGCATCGCCAGTCGTGGTCTCGGCCACGAAGGTGTTGGGCCGAACCGTGGCCATTTGTGGCCGGTGATCGGGGCAGATGATTTCACACATGATGTTGTCTCCGTAGGATGGCTTGGTGGCGACCAAGGTGTCGTCATCAAAACGCAGGTCCAAACAGTCGGCGGTCAGGCCGGTTTGGAACTTGGCCTGCAGGCGTGGGGCGATGGATCGACCGGTGATGGTGGCGCCGAAGAGAATGGAATTCGGTTGATATTTGTGGACTAATTGTTCCAGGGCATCGGCGTGTTCGGCGTCGGTCGCCGTAGGGAAACGGTCGTCGCGAACAACTCGAATCTCATCGGGACCGTACGGTTTTAATTCGTCTTCCAAGTGATCGTTGGTGGCTTCAAATAAGATGACCACGGTGTGAAAGGCGTTTCCGGCGAGGTGCTTAGCCTTAGTAATCAGTTGTTGCGTCGTGGGTTCAATGTGGTCTAAGCGGCGTTCCGCGATGACCCACAGTTCTGGTTTTGACATAGCAGATTCCTCCTTAGATTAATTGACGACCCTTTAAGGCCTTGATGAGTTGACTAGCGGCTTCGCTCGGCGTTCCGGTCAGCGGCGTTAGTTCCCGTTTAACAGGCTTAGGCGCGTAGACCTTGGTGACGATGGTTGGCGAGCCGGCTTGGCCTAACCGCGAATCGTCGAGGTCGAGATCGTCGTGATGCCAAACGGTCAACGGCTTATCGAAGCTCAACTGGATATTGCGGGGCGTCGGGTAACGTGGCGTGTTCAGCTCGCTACGGACACTGACCACGGCGGGGAGTTGGGCCACTAGCGTCTGCTTGGTATCTTCCAGCAGGCGTTCGGCGGTGACTTCGTTTTTACCGCTCAAGCGCAGGCTTGCCGCATAAGTAATCTGGGGCTGGTGGAGAAATTCGGCCACGATGGGGCCCACCTGACCGGTATCGGCATCCACGGCTTGGCGCCCAAATAAAATTAGGTCGGCATCGCCAATCTTCTTTAACGCCTGGGCAATCACGTATCCGGTCGCCAAGGTATCGGCACCGGCAAAGGCCCGGTCGGACAGGAGGTAACCCGTATCGGCGCCCATCGCCATACCTTCACGCAAAGACTCCGCGTAATCATCGGGACCCATGGTGAGTAGGGCGACCTGAACGTCTTCGGTCGCCGTGTCCTTGAGATGCAGGGCCAGTTCGATGGCGTTTTTATCAAAGGGATTCATGACCCCGGCCAGGCCGCGACGATCCAGGTTATGCGTGACCGGGTCGATGGTGACGTTGTTGGTTTCGGGGACTTGTTTAATACATACGACAATTTTCATGGGGAGACCTCCTATTTGTTAAATTCGGCGGTAGCAATGGCGGACCGCATCTTTTCAACGGTTCCTTCGGCGATTTCCATTGCCCGGGCATCCCGAATCAGATGCTCAACCGGGTATTCGCGGCTGTAGCCGTAACCAGCCAGAATTTGTAAGGTGTCATCGCCGGCACTGACGGCGGCGCGGGAGCCGTGGGCCTTGGCCATGGCGGCTTCCTCACTGTAAGGTTGACCAGCCGCCTTTAATTTCGCGGCATTTTGGTAGAGCAAACGCGTGGTTTCCTTCCGCATGGCGATGTCGGCAACCTTGCGGTGAGTGACTTGCAGGGCGGTCAGTGGGGTGTCGCCGGCCTTGCGTTCTTTGGCGTAATCGGTGGCAATCTTTAATTCATGTTCCATGATTCCCGTGAGGACGGCGCCCATCAGGATGCGGGCATCGTCATGGGCGGAGTCACCAATGATGCCACCGTCACCTAGCTTACCCAGCAGGTGGTCGTCGTCAACGATGATGTGGTCCATCACAATTTCACCCACGGGCGTACCGCTCAGGCCGATGAAGTCCTCGCGTTTCCCGAATGAAAAACCGGGCATGTCTTGGTCGACCACGAAGACGGAGAGTTCTTTAGGTGCGGTCTTGACCAGCACGCAGTAAACCTGAGCCAGGCCGCCGTTCGTAATCATGATTTTATCGCCGTTGATGACCCAGTGATCACCCTCGCGAGTTGCCGTGGAGCTGATGCCCAGGGGATTCGAGCCCCCGGAGGCCTCGGTCATGGAGAAGGCGAAGATTCGGTCGTTAGCGGAAGGTAGGAGTTGTTTTTGCAAGGCCGGCGTCCCGAACTTTAGGATTTGGTCGATGGTCTTGAAATGGCCTTCGAGGGTCACAGCCGTGCTGGCGTTGCCCCGGGCAATGTGGTTCAAGGCCTTGGCAGTTACTTCCGGGCCGAAGCCGGCGCCCCCAAATTCTTGGGGCAACATGATGCCGAGAAAGCCGGTATCTGTTAACTTTTGCATGAAGCCAGCTGGAAAGTCACCCGCTGCGTCCATGGGCATATCTTCGGGACTGATTTCCCGTTCGGTATAGTCATCGACCATTTGGAGCAGTAGCTTTTCAGCGGCAGCAGTTGTAGATGGCATAAATAGTTCCTCCTTGTCTCAAACAATTTAATTGTGTATCAGTGCACGATTCGAAGTAAGTATAGCTAATAATCAAACGATAAGTCCAGTAAAAGTATTACTGTTTTCGGAAATAAACGGTTGTGGCTAAACATGGTTCTTTTCATAAAAAAATTGGTACTGACCAGCCGAATATTATACAATGAAAACGGATTCTAATTGGGAGGCATTTTACGATGAAAATAACCAAGACTGTCATGGGGACCATCGACAACCAGTCGATCACCCAGTACCTGTTAACTAATCAACAAGGAACCCGCGTTTCCGTTTTATCCTGGGGCGCGACGTTACAAGAATTTAGTGTTATCGAGGGCACCCGACGGCAACAACTCGTGGTGGGGGAACCGGATCTCGCCGCTTACGATCATAACGGGTGGGCTCTGTGCCAAGCCTTAGGCCGGGTTGCTGGTCGGATTGGCGGGGCGCAATTTGACCTAGATGGCCAAACGGTTCATTTGGAAGCCGGCGATGACGGCAATGCCATTCACGGCGGCCCTCATGGCTTTCGGAACGTCAACTGGACGGGAACAACGCACACCACCGATGATACGGCTAGCCTGGATCTGACCTATACCGCGACGCCGGCGGATGATCGGTACCCGGGCACCTTGACGACCACCATCACCTACACGTTAACGGCGGCCGATCGCTTGGAGATTAGTTTTACCGGGAAGAGCGATGCCGATACGCTGTTTAACCCGACGATTCACACGTACTTTAACGTGACCGACGATCAGCAGAGCCTCGACCAACAGTGGCTACTCCTGAGTGGGGATCATCGCCTGGAGCTCGATGCCACCAAGGTGCCAACGGGGAAGAAACTCCCAACGGTCGGAACTGGTTATGACTTCAGTCAACCCCGGAAGATTACCGATGGCTTGAAGCAACTCAAGGAAGCCGGTAAGGTCGAATACGACGACGCCTTCGAGGTGGTGCCGAGTGCCACTACGCCGATTGCCGCCATTGGGGATGTGGCCGGACATCGCCGGCTCGCCATTTACTCCGATCGGAACGGTTTGGTGGTCTTCACGGCCAATCCAACCGACCCAAAGCGAGCCGCGGTCCGCGACTATAACGCCTTGGCACTGGAGGCCCAGGCGTTGCCGGACGCCATTCACCATCAAGACTTTGGGGACATCGTGTTGCCGGCCAATCAGTCCGTCACCCACAAGATTGCCTATCAATATTTAGCTGGCACCAAGTAAGCACCGTTTAGATTCTCACTAAGGGAAAGAATCGTCCGTTTTGTGAAAATAAACGGCATTACTGGTATAGTGGTGATGTTGGTTTGAATGCGACCGGGGCCATCAGGGGAGAATCGGTGGTGGTCCCCGGAAGTACGAATGAGAGAATACTCAAGGAAAAAGGAGAGGTTTAGATGAGTTGGCAAGATAATTATCGCGTATGGCAAGAACAACCCACGATGCTTCCCGACATTAAGCGGGAACTAGACGCCATGGCGGACGATCCGCAGGCGCTGGAGGCGGCCTTCAGTGGGCCGATGAGCTTCGGAACTGCCGGCATGCGGGGCGTAATGGGCCCCGGAATTGGCCAAATGAACGTCTACACGGTTCGGCAAGCAACCGAAGGGGTGGCCCGCTACCTGGATACGCTGGATGACGCCACCAAGCAACGCGGGGTGGCCATCAGTTTTGATTCACGGTACCATTCCACGGAATTCGCCCACGAGGCGGCTCGGGTGCTCGGTGCCCACCATATTCCGAGCTTCGTCTTCGATGACTTGCGGCCAACACCGGAATTGTCCTTCGCGGTTCGGCATTTACAGACGGCCATGGGCATCATGATCACGGCCAGTCACAACCCGAAGCAGTACAACGGCTACAAGATTTACGGGCCGGATGGCGGTCAGATGCCCCCTAAGGCGTCCGATATGATTACCGACTTCGTGCGGTCGGCCAAGGATGTCTTTGGCATCAAGGTCGCCGACGAGCAACAACTTCGTGCGGACCACACGATGCAGATTATCGGTGAAAACGTGGACCAGCCATACCTGCAGAACGTGGCGAGCGTCACCATCAATGCCGACTTGGTTAAATCCGTCGGGAAGACGATGAAGCTGATCTACACGCCACTTCACGGGACTGGGAAAGTCATCGGTGAACGCGCACTGCGGAAGGCGGGTTTTGAAAACTTTACCATGGTGCCGGAACAAGCGATTGCCGATCCGGAATTTCCGACCGTACCGTTCCCGAACCCCGAATTTCCACAGGCCTTCGATATGGCGATTGCCTTAGGGAAAAAGGAAGGCGCTGACCTGTTAGTCGCCACCGATCCCGACGCCGATCGCTTGGGGGCCGCCGTTCGTCAACCCAATGGGGACTACCAACTGTTGACCGGGAACCAGATTGCCTCGATTCTACTGGCTTACATCTTAAAGGCGCGCAAGCAGGCTGGGCAATTACCCGCTAATTCGCGGGTGGTTAAGTCCATCGTGTCCACCGAATTGGCCACGAAGATTGCGGCCGCTTACGGCGTTGAGATGAAGAACGTTCTGACCGGCTTTAAATTCATTGCCGAACAGATTCACCAGTACGAGACTAATCACGACCACACCTTCCTCTTCGGTTTCGAAGAAAGTTATGGCTACCTGATTAAGCCATTCGTTCGGGATAAGGATGCCATTCAGTCCACGGTTCTGTTGGCGGAAGTCGCTGCCGATTACAAGCAACGCGGGATGACCCTGTACGATGGGATCGAGGAACTCTACGCGACCTACGGCTACTTCGCCGAAAAGACCACGTTTGAGGAATTCCCCGGTGTCAACGGGGCCGACCAGATGGCTCACCTGATGAGTGAATTCAGAGAAAATGCCCCGCAAGACTTTGCTGGCACGGCGATTGATGCGGCCGAAGATTTCTCGACGGGCGTGAAGACGACCGCGGATGGCAGCACCAGTAAGATTGATTTGCCAGCAGCCAACGTCCTGAAGTACTGGCTACACGACGGCACGTGGATCTGCATCCGGCCGTCCGGGACGGAGCCTAAGGTGAAGTTCTACATCGGTACCAGCGCTAAGACCAATGAGGTGGCGCAGAAGCAATTGGCCGACTACGAGACGGCATTGAAGACGTACGTTGCCTCGGTGAAGTAGGCTTTTAAAAGGTTAGATGAAGCTGGCCGCCTCACCGTTCGTCGAAGTTGGTCAGGAACGCGGTGAGCAGCTAACTTAATGGCATCAAAACGTGATCAGATTTTAGTCAAGATTTGTGAGCTTGGGTGAGTTAGCCCAAGCTCTTTTTTTGCGCTGAAGGTCGTCAAGGGGGACAACCGGTTGCCGTCATGAGGCTTGCCGCCCTGGCGTGTTTTCAGGGGTTTTGCAGTGAGGTGAGACTTTTCATTAGGTTGGGAATACGTGAGATATTTTACTGCTCACTTTACTAAAAAATTTATCATTAAAAGAACAACCGGTTGCAATGACTTTAAGTCACTGATTGTCGCGAGTAGACCGATTTAGAAGCCCTGAAAATGTGTTGCATTTAGGCGCGGATAACCTTAGAATAATGACCGTAAAACCGCTTACATTTTACTTAAAATGAAATTGCTATTTTTATCAATTCCTGTAGGCGGTCTATCCTTAGAAATCAGAGGTGTGTCAAAATGGCTAAGAGTGACAAAATCAAGTTGGACCCGGCAAAGTTTGCGGCCGCCGTTTTGGGAGGAAACGCGCAACATCCGGGGGAAGAAAATAAGCTGTACATTAAGCGGCAGTTGACCCTTTACTTGGAAGCCACGTTGCTGGCCCAGGACTTTAACCGGCTGGAGGAATCCCAGTTTGATATGGCCAAAGCCTAACAGCGGGAGAACGTTCTCTCAAAGATTATTGAACACCGCTACCACTAGATTGAAGCTGGTGGCTATGATTTAGAACTAAAGGTTGAAAGTAGAATTAACGCGCAGATTCCAGTAATAGCAGTGTTCTGTCCACTAAAATTGGTGAAACCAGGAGCCTGCGCCTGCCACGGGTTCCGCCTGCTATGAGGGACACCTCCAGCCTGGAAAGCGGGCTTCCGGTTCGCTTGGAAGCCTTGCCCAGTCCGCAAGTCTCCCAAGTCGCCCCACGCTGTAAGCTGAGAAAAAACCTCAGCTAACACCGTCGACACAGCTGGCTCCACCCCTGGCGATCTCCGGCAAGATGGTGTGTATCAGTGACATCGGCGTTTATCGCCAAACTAGTCGTTACGTCGATTTAGTCGTTGGTTGCTGGCCAGCACTTTCGTAGCCGTGAGTGAGCCAAATATGGGTTCAGCCGTGGGAGTTCCCTTAGCGGTGGTTTTGGCCGCTTAGGGAACTGGCGTCTTTGAGACGTGGGCTGTCGGCTCAAAGCGAGGCCAAGACCGCTTTTCAGGCTCGGTCCGGTCCGCCCACCGCGATCCAACCCATATTTGGCAAACGGTAAGGCGACCGCTTTCCGCTGGAACTGTAACCGACTAATATTAATGCCATGAATTGTACGACACCAACAGTTTTAGTCGATCTCTATCTTTCAACCTTTAGATTTAGAACTCAATTTCTCGTTGAAAGGTGTGGAAAGAACCATGATTAAGCAATATTTCTCATATGCTTTGGGGGCGTTTGGGCACGATGCCTTCTACGCAACCCTGAATACTTATTTTGCGATGTTTGTCACCGGCGCCTTGTTCGTTGGTAAAGGCGACGCCGCTGAGGCCGGAATTGTAACGACGATGGTCGTGGTCATTCGGTTAGTTGAAATTGCTTTTGACCCGATGATTGGTGGCATGGTCGACAATACCGACACCAAGATGGGGAAGTTCAAGCCGTGGTTACTGGCCGGGGCCATTGTCAGTTCGATCGGGCTGATTCTGATGTTCTCTAGCCTGTTTGGCTTGGCGGATTCCAACACCTCTATTTACTTCCTGGTCTTTGGAATTGTCTTCGTCATTATGGACATCTTCTATTCGTTCAAAGACATTTCGTTCTGGTCCATGTTACCGGCCTTGAGTGTGGACACCAAGGTTCGTAACCGCTTCGGAACGGTTGGTCGGTTTGGCTCTACCTTGGGGGCGCAAGGGGTCATTATTGTGGTTGTGCCCCTGGTGACCTACTTCTCCCAGAAATTCTCAGGAACTCACGGCGATACCCAGACCCGTGCTGGGTGGTTAGGCTTCGCCGTTGTGATTGGTTTAGTCTCTTTGTTAGGTGCGTTAGCCACTTTCTTTGGGACGAAAGAAACCAAAAACTTGATCCGGGAAAATACGGAACGGACGCGTTTTCGGGATGTCTTCAAGGTGATTGCTGAAAACGATCAGTTGATGTGGTTAGGCTTCTCCTATCTGCTGTTTGCCTTAAGCTATGTGGTGACCAACTCACTCCTGATGTATTATTTCCGTTACGTTATCGGCAATCCTAATGCTTACAGTGTTATTGGTGGGGTGACTGCCTTTCTGGGGATCATATCGGTTCCATTGTTCCCAATCATCGTGTCCAAGATTACGCGGCGCGGTGTCTACGTGGGCGGCATTTGTATGATGCTGGTCGGCTACCTGCTCTTTAACTTTGCGGGCGATAGCGCCATGATGATGTACGTAGCGGATGCGATCTTCTTCTTCCCGTACCCCATGATTTTCTTGGCCGCGCTGATGACGATCACCGACAGTGTGGAATATGGCCAGTGGAAGAACGGGTCACGGAACGAATCCGTCACGTTATCCGTTCGGCCATTGATTGATAAATTAGCCGGGGCCTTCTCAACTGGGATCGTCGTTATTGCGGCCGTCCAAGCTGGGATGACTGGGGATGCTAAGCCGAGCGATATTACCGCTCACGGCATGTTTATCTTCCATTCCTTTATCTTCTACATGCCGATGATTCTGCTAGTGGTATCGGCCTTGATTTACCAATTTAAGGTGACCCTGTCGGAAAAGGAACACGCCAAGATTGTTCGGAAACTGGAAAAGAAATTGAAGACTGAGCAGGCTGAAAAGCAAGCCCAATCGGAAAATGAATTAAGCGCTAAAGATTGAAAGTGAAACTAACGCGCAGATCCCCGGAACGACGGTGTTCTGCCCATTAGAATGGGTGAAACCAGGCGCCTGTGCCTACCGCCTGAAAGCCGGGCTTCCGTTCTGCCCAACCCCTATTTGGCGAACGGTAAGGCGACCAATGTCCATCAGGGAGCGGTAAACAACTAGTCACTCTCGTTCAGAGTTAGAACTTAGAAAACCTCAGATCTCGTGTCTGAGGTTTTTCTGTAGGTCAGGTGTAGAGCGGTAAAAAGAAAGCGCTTTATAAATGCGTTGACATTCCGCATAAAAGCGGTTATGATAATTTATAGTAAAACTTTACTAAAAACATTAAGGGGTTAATAGATATGGATTTTGCCAGCTTAGCAACCGAATATCAAGAAAAATTTGATGTTGCACCGCAACGGGTATTCTTTTCCCCCGGACGGATTAATTTGATCGGTGAATATACAGATTTCAATGGGGGACACGTCTTCCCCGCAGCCATTAGCATGGGGACCTACGCCGCCTATTCGGCCAGAGATGACCGGCAGTTTCGCGTGTACTCGGCCAACGTTCCTGATGCCGGCGTCTTAACGTTCTCACTGGACGACCTGGCGTTTAACAAGGCCGACAATTGGGCGAACTACCTGAAAGGCATGTTGTTTGAGCTGGCTAAGCAGAATTTGACGATTGACCATGGCTTTGACCTCTTTGTTCACGGCAATCTGCCGGATGCCTCGGGCTTGTCCTCATCCGCGTCTATGGAAATGCTGATGGGCGAAATTCTCCATGCGGCCTATGGCATGAAGTTGGATGAAGTCGAAATGGTCAAGGTGGGCCAACAGGTTGAAAATGATTACTTCGGTCTGAACACCGGGATCATGGATCAATTCGCCATCGGCATGGGCAAGAAGGACCAGGCCATCTTGCTGGATACCAATACGTTGGCCTACGAATATGCGCCGCTTGATTTAGGCGATAACGTCGTGGTTATCATGAACACGAAGAAGCGTCGTGAACTGACGGATTCCAAGTACAACGAACGTCGGGCTCAATGCGAAGAGGCCTTGAAACGGCTACAATCCAAGCTCGACATTCAGACGCTAGGGGACCTGGACGAAGACCAATTCGACCAGAACGCTTATCTTATCAATGATGATACGTTAATCAAGCGGGCCCGGCACGCCGTCTTCGAAAATCAACGGACCTTGAAGGCATTTAAGGCCTTACAAAACCATGACTTGACGACCTTTGGGCACTTGATTAATGCTTCACACATTTCCTTGAATTATGATTTTGCCGTAACGGGTAAGGAGCTCGATACCTTGGTTGAGACGGCTTGGCAACAACCCGGCGTCTTGGGAGCCCGGATGACGGGAGCCGGCTTCGGCGGTTGTGCGATTGCGATTGTTAAGAAGCGTAACGTCGAAGATTTCGAAGCCAAGGTGGGTCAAGTCTACGAGAAGACGATTGGCCACAAGGCTGAGTTCTACGTCGCCGAGATTGCGGATGGCCCACAGGAATTACAGAAGTAGAGTGGTCGGCTAGGTTAATCCAGATGGCGGCGCTGATTTTAAGCGAACTCGCTGCTTTAAAACGGGTTAACAGTCCAGATAAAACAGGTTAGACTAAATAAAAGACAACCTAATTGAGGAGGAATTGATGATGACAGTTTTAGTTTTAGGTGGTGCGGGTTACATTGGCTCTCACGCCGTTGATCGGTTAATTCAGAAGGGGTATGACGTGGCCGTTGTGGACAATTTAGTCACGGGACACCGGGCCGCGGTTAATCCCCAAGCGCGGTTCTACGAAGGTGATGTGCGGGACCAGAAATTCCTGGACGGCGTCTTTGATCAAGAAGACATCGAAGGCGTGATTCACTTCGCCGCCTTCTCCATCGTCCCAGAATCCATGGAAAAGCCGCTGAAATACTTTGATAACAACACGACCGGCATGGTTTCCTTGCTGGAAGTCATGAACAAGCATAACGTTAAGCGGATTATCTTCTCCTCAACAGCCGCCACTTACGGCGAACCCAAGCAGATTCCCATCAAGGAAACCGACCCGCAGATTCCCACGAACCCTTACGGCGAAAGCAAGTTGATGATGGAGAAGATCATGCGGTGGGCCGATGAAGCCTATGGGATTAAGTTCATTGCGCTGCGGTACTTCAACGTGGCCGGTGCCAAGGAAGACGGGAGTATCGGTGAGGACCACCATCCCGAAACCCACTTGATTCCAATCATCTTGCAGGTGGCTGCCGGCGAACGCAAGGAACTGTCCATCTTCGGCGGCGACTACCCAACGAAGGATGGCACCAACGTCCGCGACTACGTTCACGTGGTTGACTTGGTTGATGCCCACATCCTCGCGCTGGAATACCTGAAGGCCGGTCACGACAGCGATGCCTTTAATCTCGGGTCTTCCACCGGGTTCTCCAACAAGGAAATGCTGGAAGCCGCTCGGAAGGTGACGGGCAAAGAGATTCCAGCCAAGATGGCGCCACGCCGGGCCGGTGACCCGAGCACGTTGATTGCGGCGAGCGATAAGGCCCGGAAGGTCTTGAACTGGCAACCACAATTCGACAACGTTGAGGATATCATTCGGACGGCCTGGAACTGGAAGCAAAAGCACCCAGCTGGTTACGACGATCAAAACGAGGCGGTTAAGTAATGACGGATACTATTCAAACCTTTATTAACGCCGTCGTGGCTTCGCCGGCACCGTACACGGAGCTGGATCGGCAGTACGTGACTAATCGAATCTTCGCGTTGATTGGCGACGGGACGGCTCAGGAAGCAGTAAGTGCCGAACCGATTGACCTGGTCGCCGCCATGGTTGAGACGGCCGTGGCCAACGGTAAGATTGAAGACGCGCCGAGTCCCCGTGAGATCTTGGAATCTCAGTTGATGGATTTCATGACGCCGCTCCCATCGGCGGTTAACCGAGGCTTTTGGGATCGCTATCAGCAGAGTCCTAGCGCCGCGACCGACTGGTTTTACCAGTTAAGCAAGGCCAATAATTACATTAAAACGCGTAACATCGCCCGCAACGTGGTTTTTCCCGCCCAGACGCCGGCCGGTGAATTAGAAATCACGATTAACCTGTCCAAGCCGGAAAAGGACCCCAAAGCCATTGCCGCCGCCCAAACCCAAAAGCAGGTCAGCTATCCGTTGGACCAACTTTGTATGACCAACGAAGGGTACCTGGGCCGACTCGGCTATCCTGCCCGCAGCAATCATCGGATTATCCGCATGATGCTGGGAGGCGAGACCTGGGGCTTCCAGTATTCGCCCTACGCTTACTTTGCCGAGCACGCTATCTTCTTGGCCCAAGAACACCGGCCAATGGTGATTAACCAGCATACCTTTACCAATCTATTGGAAATCGTGCGGCAGTTCCCGACTTACTTTGTCGGGAGTAACGCCGATCTGCCGATTGTTGGTGGCTCGATGCTGACCCATGACCACTATCAGGGGGGCAAACACACCTTCCCCATGATGAAGGCGGCCATTGATCGGCCCGTCGACCTGGGTGTTGACGGCGTTTCCGCTGGTATCGTCCAGTGGCCAATGACCGATATTCGCCTGCGGGGTGCGCAACCGGAACCACTGATTACGGCGGCCACCAAGGTCCTGAATTCATGGATTGATTATTCCGATGAGAGCGTGGACGTGCGGGCCTATACGGACGGGACGCGCCACCATACGATTACGCCGATTGCTTACCGTGACGGCGATGACTACGTGTTGGACCTTGTTTTACGGGACAACCAGACGTCCAAGCAGTATCCGGACGGGATCTTTCATCCGCATCAGGACGTTCAGCACATCAAGCGTGAAAATATTGGCTTGATTGAAGTGATGGGGCGGGCCATTCTTCCGGCGCGATTGAAGCCCGAAATGGCTGAGGTCAGCAAGTACTTACTGGGCCAGCCCAATCAGATGGCCCCTATGCACCAAGCATGGGCCGATGAATTGAAGCGCGACCACGAGATTACGGCGGCCAACGTGACCGCTGTTGTCCACGCGGCGATTGGAAATACCTTTGCCCGCGTCCTGGCCGATGCCGGGGTCTTCAAGCGAGATGCCCGGGGCCAGGCCGCGCTGGATAAGTTTATCGCACAGCTCTAAAATTGTCGGGAGGTGATGGTGATCGCAGCCACCTTAAAAGATATTGCGACAACGGTGGGGGTCTCGCTAGCGACCGTATCACGAGTCTTAAACTACGACCGGACGTTGTCAGTCAGCGAATCCACCAGAAAACAAATATTCGAGGTCGCCGAGGACTTGAATTATACCAAATCCAAGCGGCGAGCCAACGCGCCGGTCAAGCAGTTGCGGGTTGCCATCGTCCAGTGGTATTCGAAGTCTAAGGAATTGGACGATCTGTACTACATGGCGATTCGGCTGGGATTGGAAAAGCGGTGTGAACAGCTCAATATGCTGGCCACGCGGACCTTTCAGAACAATCTGCAGGCCATTGACCCGGACGTGGATGCCGTGATTGCCATTGGAAAATTCAGTGACGAGCAGGTGACCACCTTGTCCCAGTTAACGGGGAATCTGGTCTTTGTCGACCAGGATCAGTTGGCTCACGGCTACGATAGCGTGGTCACGGACTTCGATGTGGCCGTCCAGCAGGTTGTGGACTACTTCTGGCAGCACGACCAGCCCGAGGTGGGACTAATCTGTGGGAGTGAGGCCACGACCGATGGCAAGCTCACGGTGATTGACCCGCGGTACACGGCTTACTGCCATGAGATGCAGTCGCGCGGGGCCTTCGATCCGAAGTTGGTCTTCACCGGCGACTACACCGCGGAGTCCGGTTACGAGCAGATGCAGGCCGCCATTACGCGGCTGGGCAAGCAGTTGCCCCGCGCCTTCTTCGTGACCAACGATCCGATGGCGGCAGGGGCGTTGAAAGCCTTGCGGGAGAATGAAATTGCGGTGCCGGAGCGGGTCAGCGTCTTTAGCTTTAACGACACCACGATTGCGAAGTATGTCTTCCCCGAACTCAGTAGCGTTCACGTGAATACGGAAATGCTGGGGGCAGAGGCCGCCGACCTGGTGGCCGATCGCATTCAGACCGGTCGCCAAACGCCACAGCGGGTGACGATTGGCACCGAATTAATTGAACGAGAAAGTACGTTGAAAGCTTAGACAATAAAAGAGTGGGCTGAAAGGTGGTTAGCTGAGGTTCTTTCTCAGCTTACAGCGTGGGGCGATTTGGAAGACTTGTGGGTTTTACAAGGCTTCCAAGCGAACCGGAAGCCCGTTTTCCAGGCTGGAGGTGTCCCCCATAGCAGGCGGAACCCCTGGCAGGCGTAGGATCTGATTTCACTAATTTTAGTGGACAGAACACCGTTGTTACGGAAAGTAGTGCGTTTATTCTACTTTCAACCTTTAGCTGATTAACCCAAAAAAATAGCTGTAAATTCTCACAAGCGGGAATTTACAGCTATTTTAATTTGAAATTAAAGTGGCGACTACCAGATCTTTACCCGATCCGCCGGGGCCAAGTACATGGCGTCGTCCGGCTGAACGTTGAAGGTGCTGTAGAAGTCCGGCAAGTTCTTGAGTTGAACGTTGGCCCGGAGCTTAGCTGGGGCGTGCACGTCAATCGACAGCAGGAGCTGCATGTATTCTGTGGTGGCCTTCATTCGCCAGATGTTCCCCCAGTTGATGAAGAAGGCCCGCAAGTCAACGTCAGCTTCCGATTTGGCGGCTTCCAAGGCACAGCTCAGGCCACCAGCATCGGCGATATTTTCCGAAACGGTGAGCTTCCCGTTGACCTTCTGGCCGGCAAACGGAATGCCATCGAACTCGGTAATCATGGCCTTGGCCAGGTCCTTGAAGTGGGCCAGATCGGCTTCCGTCCACCAGTTGTTCAGGTTCCCAAATTCATCGAACTGGGCCCCGTTGTTGTCAAAGGCGTGGGAAATTTCGTGGGCAATCACGGCCCCGATCCCTCCGTAGTTGGCGCTGCTGGACTGTTTCAGGCTGTAGAATGGCTTCTGCAGAATGGCAGCCGGAAAGACGATTTCGTTGTTGGTGGGGGAGTAGTAAGCGTTGACGGTGCTGGCGCTCATTTCCCACTTGTCGCGGTCCACGGGTTGGCCCCAGTGACCGTAGAAATCGGCCAGGGCAATCTCGCTGAAGCCTTGCAGGTTGTCGAATAAGGACTTAGTGGTGTCCACGTGGAACTTGGCGTAGAGTGGGTCGATCTTGTCGGGATAGCCGACCTTAATCGTTAATTTTTGCAGCTTAACGATGGCTTTTTCCCGAGTGGCCTTACTCAACCAATCGTTGGTCTTCAACCGGTTTTGGTAGACGTTGGCCATCTTGACGACCATGTCGTGGACGTCTTTTTTAGCCGTTTCGCCGAAATACTTGCGACCGTAGTAGTCACCGACGACTTGGGAGAAGTTGCCCATGGCCAGATAGTAAGCGGCCTTGGCCTGCGAGCGAGCTTCCTTCTTACCGGAAAGGGCCCGACTGTAGGTTCCCCCGACTTGCCGGTATTCTTCGGTCAGAAGGCCGGTCGCGTCAAAGGCGGTCTTGACCAGCATCCAGCTCTTGATGGCGTCGAAGTTAGCGGGCGTCAGGATGTCGTTTGCCGCGTCGAAGAACTTGGGTTGAGGTAAGATGACGGTTTCCGGCGTATCGTGAAGCAGGTCCGTAATGGCGCCGGTCAGGTTAAGGGCACTGACCTGGTCATCGACGGCGGCTAACTTCCGTGGATTGTAGATCTTCACGTAGTCGGCGGCCTCTTCGGAAGACTTCACGTGAGGGGCAATCTGCGCATCGAAAGCCTTCGCCTGTTCAACGATGGTGGCGGCCCGATCGGCGTCGTAACCGAGGAGCTCCAGCAGCTTCGTCGCCGTTTGGGTAAAGATTGGCATGAGTTGCTTGGCTGCCGGGTTATCCTTGCTGTAATAGGTCTTATCGGGCAGGAAGAGGGACGGTGCGTCCACGTAGAGTGCGTACTGGCTGGTGTCCTTCATGTCGGGTTCAACACCGACCTCGATGGGTGCCGGCAAGCCTTGGCGATACCAGTCGGCCAAGTGCTGGCTGAGGTCGTCGAAGTCTTTGAGCGCTTCAATCTTAGCCAACCATGGCTTGAGTGGGGCGGTCCCGGTCTTTTCGCGTTGGTCGAAGTCGCTGGTCATGGTGTAGAGTTTCTTGAACTCCGCCATTTCGGGATTAGCCGGTGCTAATTTACCCGCTAACAGGTCACTGAAGTCGTGCATCAGCGTATGTTCAATATTGTCGGCCAAATCCATGAAACCACCGGTGGAGGCGTGGTCGCCGGGGATGGTGGCTTGAGCGGCCCACTTGCCGTTGACGGCGTCGTAAAAGTCTTGGGTCAACTGGGAGTCGTCGACCGGAAAGTCGCCAGCGGATGGCGCATCGGAAGCAAAATGATTAATACGCATAGGAAATCCTCCTTAAAAAAGTTGTCATTAGTGACAGGTTACCGCTTTTAAAGGGAAAAGGGAATTTTTTTATCATAGGTTTCTCATAAACAAAAATTCAGGCAAGCATAACGGGAGCTGAACCTGTCGATTCAACTCCCGTTATTAAAATGGTCGATGCCATTATTGGTTAACTGTATCATCGGTACTTAAGCTAATCGACCCGGCGCTTGGCGTTGAGAACTGGCCGTTGGAACTTTGGCCGTGTCCGATCCCAGACCGCAATGTTCTGTTGATATTGCGTAAAGAAATCGGTAATGTCTGCCGGCGTTAAACTGGTTGGAATCTGATTCCAAGTCTCGGCACTTTGCAAAAAGGCTTGATGAATATCGTGTTCCACGGTGGTCCCCTTGTCGGTCAGGCGTAAGTACTTTACCCGCCGATCATCCATCTTGGCTTCCTGTTCAACGAATCCGTCCAGCAACAGTGCCCGCAGCTTCCGGGCCGCCGCTGAACGCGTGGTCCGCGTGGAATCTGCTAATTCACTCAACGTAATGTTACGTTGCTCGTGAATCTGTTTCAACAGTAGATACTGTTCGAAGCTAACCGAGTACTGGCCGGTGATCTGTTCTGCCGCATTGATCAACACCCGAAAAATTTCGCGATACTGCCGTAGGAAATTCTCAAATACTCTTTCTTCGTTTTGCATAATAACTCCCCCTTGAAAACGAATCTAGCCGGTCCAGCCAATATTTCCGCGGTGAATAAACGGCTAATATTCACTATCTCAGCATACCGTTATTATGCGGCCTGATTGCTGGGGATAAAAATGATTACCCTTAGAGCGGGTGGGTTAGGGCAATTCAGTTTGTTATCTGGTTTAGGGTATACGCTAACCAGCCCCTTGAAAATCTGAGAGTGAAGCTGTCTGACCGCGACGGCTGCCTGGCAGATGCGACTGCCATCCAAGCTTTTTTGTGGCGGGCGCCGGCTTCTCGGGTGACGGGTCACGTGGTAGCGGCAAGGCGAGTTGGCCAAGCAAAAAGGCCCAGCGGCAAGTGCTGGGCCTTCGGGAAAATATTAGGTTGATTCCGTGCAAGGTGATCCGTTATCACCAATCCTAGCCGTTAGCCCTGCGTCATGTAGATGTAGAGGTGGTCGGTGGAGAAGCCGGTGTTGAAGCGAATGCCGTTCGACGTGATCGTCTTGGTGGTCGTCGACGAACTATTCTTCTTGGCGTCCTTCAAGACCTTCTCGAACTTGTTGATCACGTATTTCGGCTTAGCCTTCAGCGTGGTCCCCAGCAAGGCGAAGGTGGTCCCGAACTTCTTTTGGCCGGTCTTTGTCTTCATTTGTTTCGTGGGCGTGATCATGGCCACGCCCATCAGCTTGCCGTCCTGAACGTTGGCCCGAACGGTCGTGTATTTCGTGGTGGACAAATTCTTAAGGCCGTCCTTGGTTGTGGTGGGCAGGAGCTCGTCTTTGGCCTTGCGCTTGGCCGTGTTCATCTCGGCCTGTAGTTGCTCGGCTGCGACTTGTTGCTGCTGAGCAGCGGCGGCAGCGGCCGTGGGGTTGGTCTTGGCTAGTGCGGCCAGTTTCTTCTTGGTTGCGGCCTGGTTCTTCTGGGCCGATTGCAATTGCTTTTGAACCTTCTTCGGTAGGTACGTGGCCGTGACCATCTGGTTGTATTTAGCGGCCAATGTCTTGTAGGTGCCTAGGGCCTTGACCTTCTTGACGGTGATGGTCTTCTTGGCACTTCCGGCCGTGATCTTTACGGTCTGGTCCTTGGTTGCGGCGGGAACTTGGAAGAAGTAACTGCCACCGTTGACCTTAACGGATTGCTTGGGGCCATTATCAATTTGATAGCTAACGCGTTTGGCACCAGCCGTGCCTTTGACCACCGCCGTGAGGGCCGTGGGGCGGTAACTAGATTTCTTCGTGGTGAGCTGATTATTCGAGCAGCCGGCTAGGGTTAAGGCAAGTAATCCCAGGGCGCCCAGCAAAAACTTTTTCATGATTGTGGGAACCATCCTTCTAATTCAGTTATTTGGTTAATCTTACCACAAACCGGGGAGAAAGCGAGAATGAGAATCGGCTAAACATTTACCCAGAACCCTAAAAATCTCGTGAAAATTTGGGCATTAGACTTCCAACACGCGGGGTTTATTGCTATGATAAAGGTGTTGAAAACGATACCACATTGATGGTTTAATATGGAAAGGACGGGATATGATGTATGAACGGATCTTAGTACCAATGGATGGGAGCAAGAACGCCCACAAAGCTCTGGTGGAGGCAACCAAATTGGCCCAAAAACTGGGATCAAAGCTGTTCATCGTTTCCGTCGCTAGTGATCAGACCTATGCCCACTACGGCGCGGAATTTGGCAGTGAAATTGTCACGCACTTCAAAGAAGCGGCTTCGAAATTCTTGGATACCGCCGTTGAAGAGGTTAAGGAAGCCGGCGTTCCCGTGGAAACTCGGTTCAAGACGGGCTTGCCGAAGCCAACCATTGCCGTGACCTTGCCAGAGGAACTCAACACCAATCTGACGGTGATTGGGCGCTCCGGGGCACACGGCCTGGGCAGAGCCATCATGGGGTCCACCACGAGTTACGTGGTCCACAACTCCAAGACGAGTGTATTAGTTGTTGATTAAACGTTAGGGACTTGGCGCGAGCCGGGTCCTTTTATTTTGGCCAAAATAAAACGCACTGGCAATTAACTTGTCAGTGCGTTTCATGGTATAGGCGTCAGATTTACTTCTTGTTCTTTAACCAACGTTGTAAATCTGAAATTTCGTCGCGCCGCTTCCGGTCCTTTTTACGGTTAACCTTCCGACGGCCTTGAACGCCATTTGGATGTGCTTTTCTCATTGTAAAAACCCTCGCTTAATTAAAATAACAATCGGCTACCATTCTATCGTTTATCCAGCCAAATTGCAAGGCCCCCCGGGTATTCTCCGGTAATTAACCCCCTGACAGGGTTGCTAGAGCGGCGATTGCTGTGATTTCGTTAAAATTTTCAAACCGACGATGGGCCCACCACGGAAAGTGGTATATTGAATGCAACGCGTCAAAGTTAGAAGGGATCGGAAATATGCAAGGTTTATTGAAGAAAAGACGGGTCACGCTGGGCATGTGGCTACTGGTCCTCGTGGTCGGGGGCCTATTGGTCTGGGGGACGCAACATAATGCCGGCCTCTACCGGGACCCCATCATGCAGGTGACCAGCGTCCAGACGGGGGCGACCACCCATGAGGAGGATGACTTTCACAACGCGGATCGGCAAACCAAGCAGGTCTTGCACGGGCACATCCTTAACGGTCAATATCGGGGGCAAAGACTGACCGTCACCAATACTTATTCGCTGTCGGGTGCCATGGATCAGCACTATCGGCGGGGCAGTCAACTCTTCGTGGTGGTCCACCAGCACGCCCACGGCCTGACTGCCACGGCCAAGGACGCCAAGCGCGATACGCCCCTGGTCTTCATGCTGTGGCTGGTCATTGGCTTATTGCTGTTAATCATGCAATTCAGTGGGTTCATGGCGTTTCTCAGCGTGGCGGTCAACGGACTGCTATTTCTGATAGCCATTATGCTAAACGGCTCGACGCAGGGCGCCCGGGTGCTCTGGATCTTCGGTAGCCTGGCGGTAGTCTTTGCGGCGTTAACGCTGTGGCTGGTGTTGGGCGCCAACCGGCAGATGCTGATTACGCTGGGCACGACGCTGGGGGGGACGGCGCTATCGCTTCTCGTAGCCCTGATCGTCTTTCATTTTACCCACGAGAAGGGGATGTACTACGAATCCATGCAGTACGTCACCCAACTCCCGCGGCCACTATTCTTGGCGGAGACGTTGCTGGGGTCGCTGGGGGCGGTCATGGATGAGTCGACCGATATCATTTCCTCACTTTTTGCGTTGAAACGCGAACGGCCGGAGCTGTCGGCGGGGCAAATCTTCAAGTCCGGTCGGCAGATTGGCAGTACCATCATGGGTCCGCTGATTAACGTGCTCTTCTTCATCTTCGTGGCGGACACCTTCCCCATGGCGATGCTGTACTTAAAGAACGGCAACAGTTGGGGCTACACCTTCTCGATGAATATGTCGATGGGCGTCGTCCAAAGTTTGATTAGTGGGATTGGCATCGTGTTGGCCGTGCCGTTAGCCAGCTATCTGGCCAGTCGCTTCATGGAAAAGAAGGTGCACGCATGAGTACAATTAACGTTTTAGGCCTGGTCTTACTGGTCCTGATGGTCCTGGTTGGTGGCAAGGCGGGGCTCCAGTCCTTTCTCGCCTTACTCCTGAACTTTGGCCTCCTGTTCTTGGCGATCGTCCTGGTGGCCTTTCACTTTCCACCGTTGCCCGTAACGCTGGTCGTGGGCCTGCTGGTACTGGCGCTGACCATCTTCATGAGTAGCGGGGACGATCTGTCCAGTACGGTGGCCTTTCTGGCGTCCGCGGCGGTCTTGGTGCTTCTGGTTTTACTGATTGTGCCGGTGGAACACTGGGCACTGGTCCAGGGCTTCGGGCCCGAGGATAGCGAGGACCTCGAGGGCTTGTCGGTACTGGTCGGCATCAGTTTCGTCCAGGTGACCACGGCCACGGCCATTCTGAGCACGCTGGGGGCTATTGCGGAGGCCGCTATGGCCATTTCGGCCGGTCTCAGTGAAATCCTCGAGCAACACCCTCAAGTGACCACTAAGGCCCTCCTAGGGGACGGTATCACCGTGGGCAAGCAGATTATCGGAACGACCTTTAACACGCTGTTCTTCGGCTTCTTCGGGGGTTTCTTGGCGTTGTTCATCTGGTTTACCGGGGTCCACTACTCCTTTGGTGAAATTTTAAATGACAAAATCTTCGTCTCGGAAATTCTGATGATTCTCTTCGCCATGGTCAGCGTGATTCTGACCGTGCCCATCACGGCCTGGGTCATGACGCGGGCGATCGCCGGTCAGCGGCGCCGCGTGGCCAAGGCCCAGAACGATCACGAAAACTGACAGTAGTGGTATGGCGCGGTTTGGCGAAACGTCGTTGCTTTCGGCAACCTAGTGTGGACTGGTCGCCTTACCGTTCGCCCAAGATGAGCTGGAACGCTGTGGGCAGGACGGAGAAAGCCTGAGAAGCGGTCTTTCTCCTCGCTTGGAACCGCCAAGAATCGGCGTTTCCAAGTCGCCATTATCTAACCGGCTAACGCCGCTCAGATAATCCCACGGCTGAGCTCATCTTGGACTTCACTCACGGCTACGGGGGAGGTATTACGCGACGATTGCTTAAACGCCCGTTGCCAATCACCAACGGGTTAACACGAATCTTTCGTGATAGCCGTTGCCCCGCCGGAGATCGCCAGGAGTGGAGCCAGCCGTGTCGACTCAGTTAGCTGGCGTTGTTTGCCAGGTTACTGAGTGGGACGACTTGGGAGACACGCGATCTTTGCGAGGCTTCCAAGCGAGCCGGAAGCCCGTTTCTTGGCTGCAGGCGTTCCCCACAGCAGGCGGAACTCCTGGCAGGCGCAGGCAACTGGTGAGTCTAACTTCATGGTAAAAAGCAGATGTTGAACGAACACTTAGTAGGATAGGCAGTTGGACAAGCAAAGCAGCCCTTCCAGTTAACCCGTGGCGGTTAGCGTGGAAGGGCTGCTTTTTGGTTGGGGGGTCATTCTAGTGAGGCCATCCCCGAGCTCCACATCAGAGCGGTGCCTCGGCGACCGACGTAGATGGTGCCATAGGTGTCCTCGGGGTCCGGGTCGCCATCTTGAATGCTGAAGAGGTAGCGTTTAGATTTGTGTCGCTGATTGAAGGTCACGACCCGGGCGGTATCGTTCTCCCAGTCCAGGCTGTGGGCCTTGGGATGGGTTTGGGCCGTTTTCGTCAGGCCGTGGGGGTTGCTGACTTGTTGAATGCACTGGTCGTGGTGATTGTAGAATTTAACGGCGGTCACCTTGCCCCGGTCGATCTCGAAGACGGTAGGGTAGTGCAGATAGCTCATGGTCAAGCTACGAATCCAACGGTGGTGCCGGTAGAGATTGTACACGCGCTGGGCGTAGTGGTAACCGTGCTGGTTCTTGACCGGCTGTGTCTGCAGGCGCACCGTATCCGTGGCGCGGGCGTGGAGCAGGCGCTTGGCCGGTTGGACGAATTTTCCTTGCGTGAGTTGAAAACTCTTCCGGACCCAACCGACTGGACCGGCGGCGTTATGGAGATAGAGGTAGGTGCGCCCCTGATTATTGGTGGCTTCTTGCGTGGCGTAGAGCTGTTGGTACATCAGGTGGCTGACGTCGCCGCCGGTCACGTTGGGTTTGGTCCCCGGGATGGCGTTCCAGACCCGCATGGTGGTCATCTTATAATTGTCGGGCATGTGGCGCCCGTCGAAGCGGTTGAGGTAGTAGGGCACGTGGTTCAGTGTCCTTCGCGAGCGAATCGGATTGACGAGACGAAGGTCCTGCAGCCGCACGTAACCGGTGATGGCGGAGTCGTCGAAGTCAGCCGTCGAGACTTGGTAAAAATGCGGCGCCCGCCACGGTTTGAAAGTGTCGTAGAGGTCGTAAATCCGAACGGCCACCAGCGTTTGCTTACTGCCGTAATAGGTGCGGACGGCCATGAAATTGTAGCGTTCGTTGTGGCTATCATAAGGAACGTAGGCGGCGTTGTTCAGGCGCCCCATCCGTTCGTGATCGAGAAGTTCGTCGTAAATCCGGGTTCGTTTGGTGAGACGATAGGCCACGTGCCGGTCGTTGGGGACGATGCGTTGAAGCGTGCCCAATTTAGCCTGTAGATTTTGTAGCTGGCGGTACGTGCGGGCCTGCACCCGTTGGCGTTTAACCAACCGCGGTGAAATCGTCTGGGTCGCCGCGGTAGCGGGCAGGGGGGATGGCCGCCGGTGGTGTTGCCAGCCGAAGCCGCCTAGTAGGCCAATCATCATCAGTGTTACGCCGATACCCCATCCCCGTTTGTTCATCTTAAATCCTCCCCATCCGCTAAATGTTTATTCCTATTATAGCGTAATTGTCGGTGGTTCTTCGCCAAACGGACGGAAAAGTCTGGCGGCACACGTTACAAATCCTGAGGGCAGACTTTAACTAGCCGAAGCGGGTGCCCAAAAAACACGACCGGAGAAAAACTCGCAGTCGTGTCGTTTGAAATCATTTAATTAGTTGCTACTAGAAGCGCTTGAGGTTGCGGTGTCACTAGCAGATGAAGCGGAAGATGAACTGACCGTGGCACTAGCACTCGTGGCCGTTGCCGTTTCAACGTCCTTGATGCTGGTCAGGTTACCGGAGTAGACCCAGTAACGCGTCTTGCTGGTCGTGTTCTTCGATGGCTTGATCCGGTACCACATGGAACCGTTACTCTTCTTAGCCGTCATATCAATGTAGTAGGTCTTGCCAACCTTAGGGGAAATCTTTGACCAACTCTGCCGCTTGGCATTCTTGTTGGCACCCTTAACGTGGTTGTACAGGTAGTACTTGGTGTACTTGCTACTTAACTTGGCTTGCTTGTTGACCGACTTGTAAGTGGCGCTAACCAACTTGGTGTGCTTAACGTTCATGGCGTTGTAGTACTTCTTAACCATCTGGTAGAAGGCGGCCATCGTGTATTTCTGACCGAAGTACTTCTTACCCGTGGTAGAGTAGTAGCCAACCGGGTCGGTATGGGACGAGCCACCCAGGTGAGAAGCGACGGAACCGTGAGACCAAACCGTTCCCTTACCGTCGTAAGCGGCATCGTTAGGCTTCAGGTTGTATTCGTTCAAGAGGTAAGCCGTGTACCATGCCGCGTTGGCGATTTCGTGGGCAAAGGCGGACTTACTGTGAACTTCGACCTGTTCAAATTGAACGAAGCGCGCGTTCCCCGGGAAACCAACCCCCCAAGCCAAGTAGTCGGTATTAGCGATGTTGATGATCCGCGAGCCATCGACGAAACTGTGGACGAAGGCGTTGTTGTAGTTACGCTTCATATAAGCAATTTCGTTATAGATGGTCGAAGATGGATTGGCCGTTTCGTGAACGACGACACCTTCTGGCTTAGCCTTACCGTGACGGTACTTGTTCTTTGGAAAACCACTCCAAATGGACTTGGTAATCTTAGCCGGCTTAATATTTTTACTATTGATGTAATTGTTCACTTTGGAACTCGCGTTAGCCGTAGTCGTGTTGGTGACACCAAGAATGCCAACAACGCCTAAGGCGGCCAGTGCGGTCAATACTACTTTATGCATCTTCACCCTGATCATCCCTCAAATCTTTTTATTCATGCACGACCCTTCCAGGTCGCTCAGTCGATATTCTTCGTTATCAACTATATACATTATCCGGGGTCCCGACAACCGTCAGCTCGGGCTAGACTTGTAATATTACGAGACTAATATTAATGCTGACGGGATTTATTCAGGGTGTTTGCAAATACATTAAAAGTTAACGACACCTGTAATGTGGCTGTAATATTGCTATGACAACGGTTTCTGGCCGTTTGACGTCCAATTTTGCCGCTTGGGATCGATGTGTAATTTCTGCTGGCATTCGGGGCAGAGCCCGTAAACCTCGACGTGATTGCTGGTGATGAGGTAGCCGGTCTGGTCGGCGGCCTCCTGGTTGAGTTGCCGTTCGATCTGGGGGAAGTCGGGGGCGAAAACGTCCGTAATCTTTCCGCAGTTCTCGCAAATAACGTGGTAATGGGGCCGACCGTAGAAGTCGTACCGCAATCCGCCGTTATCGTTGGGTAATTCAATCACCACACCCAGGTCGACTAAAAGATTCAACGTGTTGTAGACCGTGGCCATGCTGAGGTTGGGTAGCTGCG
The DNA here is from genome assembly GCF_038374745.1 of Levilactobacillus sp. HBUAS70063. Classification (NCBI taxonomy): domain Bacteria; kingdom Bacillati; phylum Bacillota; class Bacilli; order Lactobacillales; family Lactobacillaceae; genus Levilactobacillus; species Levilactobacillus sp. HBUAS70063. The sequence continues at coordinate 301,961 of NZ_JBANSM010000002.1, forward strand.
TTGCCAGGGCGTTGAAGATGGTGTCGACCGAGGGATGGTTGTGGTGGGTCACCAAATAGGTCAAGATAATTTGGCGTTGTGGGGTGACCCGGACGTGGTGGTCCTTCAAGGTCTGTAGGGCCTGTTTTAAGAGTTGTTGCTGATTTGCCAAGGTGAACCCTCCTTACTGATGCTGATGGTTAAGTGGCCGGTGAAACCGGATGGGTCGCGACCAACTAATTTATAATCAATCTAGTTTGCCTCTATTAAACCACATTTTGACAATACTTCCAGTTTATTGCCTCGCTAACCGGCAGCCGTCAAATAAATTAAAAACACGGGCTTTTTAGAGTTTACTTTTGACCGCAATCTGAGTACAATGGATTCGTTAGCAGTTAATAACCGTTCTAAACTAGAAGAAATGATGGGGCTAATCCGCGCAGTGGCGTTCAATCTAAAATCATACCACATTTTACGGTTGCGGACGGCAACCAAGTGATTTTGAATCGATGATAAGGCGTTAGTTGGAATGGTTTCATAATTTAGTTTGTGTCACCTAACTTTTATTTATAAGAGTGTTAAGATGGAAGACGGACATAATCGGGGGTAGATAGCTATGAGAAAAGAGAAGAAAAAGGCAACGTTGGCGCAACGGATTAACGTGCTGCGGGCCAGCGTCATGGGAGCTAACGACGGGATTCTTTCCGTTGCCGGCATCGTTGTCGGGGTGGCGGGAGCGGCCACCAGTAGTTTTGCCATCTTTATTTCGGGGATTGCGGGCATGATTGCCGGAACGGTCTCCATGGCGATGGGCGAATACGTCTCGGTCAACGCCGAGAAGGATGCCCAGCGCAAGGCGATTGAGACGCAGACCGTGGCCCTGGACAACGACTACGAGGGGGAGTTTGCGTTTGTCCGTGATAAATACTTAGCCAGTGGGATTCGTCCGGAATTGGCCAATCAAGCGGCAAAGGAAATGATGACCAAAGACCCCCTCAAAACGACCGTCCGTGAACGGTTCGGGTTCAACGTGGGGGAGTACACGAATCCTTACTCCGCGGCGATTGCCTCGATGATTTCATTTCCAACCGGGTCAATCCTACCGTTAGTCTCCATCTCACTGTTGCCGGCACAGTGGCGGATTGCGGGAACCTTTATCGCCGTCATCATCGCGCTGTCGATTACCGGGTATATCGCGGCCGTCTTGGGCAATGCCAACCGGCGTAACGGGACCACTAGAAACGTAATCGCCGGGATCTTAACGATGCTGGTCACGTACGGAATCGGGAGTTTATTCGCTTAGAGGGGGGCCACAGCAATGGCAGCAAATGAAGAAGTACGCGTTAAGAAGCAAAAAAAGCAACAGACCATGAGTGAAAAATTAAATACCTTACGGGCCGGCGTTCTGGGGTCTAACGATGGGATTCTAACCGTTGTCGGGGTGCTGTTCAGTGTCGCCGCGGCCACGAACAATCAATTTACCATCTTTATCGCGGGTCTCTCGGACCTGTTGGCCTGCGCCTTCTCGATGGCGTCGGGCGAGTACGCCTCCGTCAGCACGCAGAAGGATACGGAACAGGCGGCCGTTAGCCAGGAGGCCGCCTTGCTCAAGACCAACTATCAAGACCAGGAGGCCGCCGTTCAACGGTTCTACGAGGAACGGGGCGTGTCCGCCGAGACCTCACTGGCGATTGCCCAAGATCTCATGCACAAGGATGCCTTGAAGACGGTGGTGAACGTGAAGGAAGATATCCAACTGGGGCACTACATGAATCCGTGGAATGCCGCATTCTCCTCACTGATTGCCGCTTCGCTGGGGGGCGCCTTTCCGCTGATTGCCATGAGTCTCTTTTCCACGGCTTGGCAGTGGCCAGCAACCATCATCGCCGTGTTACTGTCCGTCACGCTGACGGGATTTCTGAGTGCTAAATTAGGCCATGGGTTAGTCCGCACCGCGATTATCAGAAACGTGATTGTTGGGATTATCACCATGTTAATTCACTACTACGTCGGGCAACTCTTCTAAGGGAAATATTGCTACTTTCTTAGCGCATTGCCAGATTCCAGGTGTACAATGGGCCAATATCTTTTTTGAAAGTGAGGAATTTGGTTGAAGCGCAAGATGAGTTTATTTTCATTAGTCATGCTAACGCTGAGTGCCATCATCGGTTCGGGTTGGTTGTTTGGGGCAGGAATGGCTGCCCAGATCGCCGGTCCGGCCGCTATCCTATCTTGGATTTTAGGGGCCGTGGTTATCGGCCTGATTGCATTGAATTACATTGAACTTGGGACGATGTTCCCGACCAGCGGGGGGATGAGCCAGTACGCGGCCTTCTCCCACGGGCCCTTGTTAGGCTTCGTGGCTGGTTGGTCGAACTGGCTATCGCTACTGACAATTATTCCGATCGAAGCGGTCGCCGCCGTCCAATACATGAGTTCGTGGCCCTGGGCCTGGGCGAACTGGACCAGGGGCTTCTTGAAGGATGGAAACATTACCAATCAAGGATTAATGATTGTCTTTCTGTTTATTTTGGCCTTTACTTTATTGAATTTTTGGTCAGTGAAATTGCTGACGCGGTTCACCAGCTTTATCGCCGTTTTCAAGTTGGTGATTCCGACCTTAACGATTATCGTGTTGCTAGCGACCGGATTTGATGCCGGTAACTTTGGACATGCGGCGGGCTTTATGCCCGGTGGGAGCGCGGCCATCTTCTCGGCTACTACGGCCGCGGGGATTATCTTCTCCTACAATGCCTTTCAGACGACCATCAACATGGGCAATGAAATCGACCACCCGGAACGCAACATTCTCTGGGGGATCGTGATTGCCTTTGGGATTAGTACCGTGATTTACACGTTGCTTCAGGTGGCCTTCGTCGGGGCCGTGCCCTCGGCGGCGCTGGCGCACGGTTGGCAAGGCGTCAACTTCCAGTCGCCGTTCGCGGATATTGCGATTCTGCTGAACTTGGGCTGGCTATCGACTCTACTGTATTTGGACGCCTTCGTCTCGCCGTTTGGGACCGGAGTCTCGTTTGTGGCGACGACCAGTCGAGCCCTAGCGGCGATGACCGGGACCAAGCACGTGCCGACCAAGCTGGGAGAAATCAACCGGAAGTACCAGACACCGCGGCGCGCCATGGTGGTGGATATGCTCCTGGGCGTTCTGCTCGTAGCTGGTTTTCGGAATTGGAGTGCGTTATCCAATGTGATTTCCACCTCCACGCTGATTGCTTACCTCACGGGTCCCGTGACGGTCAGAGCACTTCGGCGTCAGGGCCACGACTTTATCCGGCCGTTTCGACTACACGGTGTTAATCTTTGGGCGCCGCTAGCCTACGTATTGGCGAGTCTGGCCATCTACTGGGCCAAGTGGCCGACTACGGTCGAGGTCTTCGGCGTGATTGCCTTAGGTCTCCTGTGCTACATTTATTACGAAATTCGACAACCAGCGGGGTGGCGAGCCTTACGGGCAAGCCTCAAGGGAAGCCGGTGGTTGTTAGCCGAAATGATTTGGCTAACCGTGATGTCGTATGCGGGGAGTTCGCAGTTCGGCGGGATTGGGCAGATTGCCTATCCTTGGGACTTCTTAGTGGTTGCACTGGGGAGCCTAGCTTGCTATTACCTCGGGGTTCATGATGCTTATCGGAGTGAATCTTTTGATATCGCCCGCGAATTAAATCAGCGGGTGACGGAGAAGGATTAAGGGAGATTGGACTGCTGGTGTGTGCAGGGGAGACTGTGCCGTCCAGCAAGTTTATGACAATGAAAAGGCCTTGGTGCGGGTTGAACCGCATCAAGGCCTTTTGGTCGCTTCAAGTGATAGTCTGTGATTAATGGTGTCGCCGCCAGGTCCAGTCCTGACCGGTGTCGTCGGCGGTGAATCCTGCGGCCGCGAGCACCGCTTCGTCCAGTCGCGCGGACGGGGTCAGCTTTAATTCGGTGAGCTGAAGTTCGTCGCGCCCAAAGCTGACGAGCCGGTCGACAATCTCCTGTTGTTCGCTGGCGGGCAGGCGTTTGCCGGCCAATCCGGCGTGACCGGTGTGGGCGGGCAGGTCCAATTCTAAGAAGCCGCCCCAGCCCACGAGCTTGTGGGTCTGCCGCCGTTCGATGCCCCAGGTCAGGGTCGAACGTTTCATGGTGGAACGCATGGTATTGTTGATCCACTCGGCGGTTTCGGCGAGATCGCGATTGGTGAGGTCGGCAACATTTTTTAATTTAAAACGGGTAAGCCAGTCGAACCGAAATTTCGGTGTGAGTAACGGGTGGTAACCCTCAAAGCTTGACATGAACGGTGATTCCTTTCTTAAAAACGATTTAACCCTATTGTACAGATAAATCCGCGCCGTTACCAGTGACTTCACAAGTGTTGTTGACTGAGCTGTGCTATACTTGAATTAGATATTGGTAAGTTGAAAGGGGTAGCACATATGACGGAAGATTTTTATATTGGGACTTACACCAAGCGGATTAGTCGCGGTATTTACCGGGTAAGCCTGGACACCAAGACACCACAGCTAACGAATTGCGAATGGTTAGCTTCTGCAGGGAGTCCAACTTACATTGCCAAGGCCGCTGCTGAGCGCCTGTACGTCATCAATAAGAAGGAAACCGATGGTCAGACCCAGGGGGGCTTGATTATCTACGATGTTTCTGAAGAAAAGCCACGGGCCATCCAACAAGTGTTGGAGCACGGTTCTTCACCGGCTTACGTTGCGGTTGATGAAGCCCGGCAACTGGTCTACACGGCCAACTATCACAAGGGCCTGGTCGATGTCTATGCTATCGCGGACGATGGAACCTTGAAGGAAACGGATGAAATTCACGATGACGATCCCGTGGGGCCAGCACCTGAACAGGCCGATGGCGCACACCCCCATTTTGCCAACTTGACGCCGGACAACCGGTTAGTTGTTTGCGACTTGGGAACGGATAAAGTTTACATCTATGACGTGTCAGCGGCTGGTAAATTAACGGCCGTCAGCCACGTCGATCTGCCAGCGGGCTATGGTCCCCGGCACATTGTCTTTGACGAGAAGAAGGGTGTCGCCTACCTGGTCGGTGAATTGAGCAGTAACGTGGCCACGTTGGACTACGACGCGGCGGCTGGCAAGCTGACGGTTAAGCAGATTAGCCACACGATTCCCGATGACTGGACGGCCCACAATGGTTCCGCCGCTATTCGCTTGAGTCGCGATGGGCGTTTCGTCTACGTCTCCAACCGGGGCCACAACTCCATCACGGTCTTTGCGGCCGATGATGAGGGTCAGTTGACCACGGTCCAACGGATTTCTACGGAAGGCGACTTCCCACGGGATTTCAACTGGAACGCGGATGAAAGCTTAGTCATCGTCGTCAACCAGAATTCTGACAACGCCACGTTATACCAACGTGATGCGGCCAGCGGTAAATTGACGATGGTCCAAAAGGACTTCATGGTACCAGAGGGCGTTTGCGTGGTGCCAGTTAAATAGTAAAAGAGTGCGGAGCAAGGCGTTTAGATCCTGATCATTAGCGTCATTAAGGTTAAAATCCTGGGCTTGGATTTTTGCCTTAATGGGGCTAAGCGCAGGGATCTGCCTTGCTCCGCACGTTTCGTCTATAGGAAATTAGAGCCGATTCCCCTTAAGAAAACTAAAGGTTGAAAGATAGAAATCGACTAAAACTAGTGTCATCGCGTTAAGTTTAGTCGTTTACAGTTTCGTAGTGGAAAGTGGTCGCCTTACCGTTCACCAAGGCTTCCAAGCGAACCGGAAGCCCGCCTCTCAGGCTGAAGGTGTCCCTCATAGCAGGCGGAACCCCTGGCAGGCGCAGGCTCTTGGCCTCACTAATTTTTGTTGACAGAATGCTGCCGTTCCGGGAATCAGCGCGTTTATTCTGCTTTCAACCTTCAGTTAAGGAAAATCAAATCACGAAGAAATGAGCAAGGGCCAACACGCCTAGCTTATTTTTTTATAGGAAAATTTGCCTTAAAGTACGCCGCCATCACCTGCAGATGGTGCTCCAGACTCAAGCGTTTCACCACGCCCAACCCGGGGAAATGTTGCTGGTCGTGGTAGGCCGCGAGTTGCTTGGCGGCCGGTGTCTGGGTGGCTATCGGCTGTTGCGGGAGCCATTCGGCCAACTGCGATACGGCCTGGAAAAACTTTTCCTTGGGATGTTTGAAGTCTTCGCGGTCCGTGGAAACGAAGCGGTGAATCCGCAATTGGTTGCCGTTAAAGTAGGTGAGGTGGAGCGTGACCGCCCGAGCGGGATAGCCATGTTCGCTGTAATGACCACCGCCAATAGTATAGTCGCTAAAACCCAGGTCGCCGTATAGGTTAGCGAGGGCCCAGTCGTCACTGAAGAAGCCATCGGTGATGTCGGCGTAGCTCCGGTCGTGCTCCGGAAACCAGGCGTGATCGAAGAGCCGAACGGTTGGCCGGTGAATGAGTCGACGAATCCGGGCCTCCGGTGGTACCAGGAGATAGTCGGGGGCCGTCAGCCAGCCCGCCTGACTCGCGGCTTGGAGCTCATCGTATTGCCGGGCGACCAGCAGCGTCCGGTGACCGGCTGGGGCCGTTAACGTTTCCGGAATCAACGTGGGCGTCAGGACATGCCCCACAATCAAGTTAGGGTTGTCGCGATAGGCCTGCCAGTCGTACAGTTTTTGCTGGGTCAGAGCGTAGTCGCTGACGGTGGGGTTGGCGATGACCACCACGGGTTGGTTGTGGTCCACGAAGGCCGCGATGGTTTGGGGCAGGCCGCGAATGTCCCGGACGGGTTCGACGATGGGGATGATGTTAGCGGGCAGAATCCGCTGCTGGGCGATGGCCTTTAGGGCTTGCAGGTCGTATTGTCGCCCGCGAAAGTAAGGGAAATAAATCATAGTTGCTCCTTTAGCCGCTGCTGTAGCTGGTAAACCTCCAGATTTAAGGCGTCGACTTCCGACTGGAGGGCCGTTACGGCGGTGGATTGTGTGTCGTCGATAAACTGATCGTAGAAGTTACTGTCCGGATCGTAAACGTCGTAGTGTTGATGCCGCTTCTTGAGTTCCTGATAGAGTCGATCGGTGCTGTACTGCTTGAGTCCGGTCGCCATCTGCTTGGCCTTATTGACCTCACGCCCCTGTGAAGCGATGAAGCGTGCCGTCAACTGAGATTCAGGCACCTGGAGCTCCTGACGACGGGGTGGTCGCGCCACGGTGAGGTAGCCCGGCGCCACGGGCGTTTCGGTCGCCGTCGCCAGCATGGCTTTGTCGAACGGCCGGTAAATCAGGACGCCGATCCCCGCCGGAATCTCGTCGGCCACGGCCTGGTAAAGCTTGAGTGGCAGCACGAAATAATTGTAGTGCCCGACAAAGGAGAGCTTGGCCTTGGAGTGAAAATCCGACTTGGTCACCTTGAGTTCGTAGCACCGCCATTCGATGGAAAAATCAGGGAGCTCTTGGTAGCTTAAGGTATCAACAATCCCGGCGTCGTCGAGCATGGTGACCTCTTCCACCGGCGTGGCGCCGTTTTCACGACAGTAATAATACAATGCTTTTTCTAAAGCGAGGGTTAACTTGGTTTTCATGTCGAAGACACCTCCCGATGCCAGAAGTTGGCGACCGCCGCGGTCAGTTGTTCGGGGCGGTAGAGTCGCTGGAAATGTTGCCAGTGCTGCGGATACAGATTGGTGTAGCGGGGGCTGGCGAACCGCTGATCCATCAGTAAGATGATGCCGACGTCCTTGGACCCGCGGATGAGACGACCGGCTGCCTGGAAGACGTTGTTGAGGCCCGGTAGCTGGTAGGCAAACGCGAAGCCCTGGTGGGACTGCGCATCGAAGTAGTCGCGAATCAGGTCGGTCTCAGGATTGATGCCGGGCAGCCCCACGCTGACCACGCCGACTCCAATCAGCCGGTCCGCCTTGAGGTCGATCCCTTCGGCGAAGATGCCGCCGAGCAGGGCAAAGCCCACGAGCGTGGTGGTCGGATTGGGCCGGAAGTTGGCCAGAAAGGCCGTCCGATCGGCCTCGGCCATTTGTGCCTGCTGGATTACCGTCTTCACGTGGGGGTAGGCCAGCGCGAAGGCCTGGGTGACGTCGAGCAGGTAGCTGTAGGACGGCAGGAAGATGAGATAGTTGCCGACTTTACCGTCGATGAGGGTCTTGATGGCTAGCAAGATGTTGGCGAGGTTGGCGTTGCGTTGTTTATACGTAGTTTGAATGTAGTTGGTCACGAAGATGGCCTGATGGTCGGGCTTAAATGGTGATGCCAACCGGTAGGCCAGACTGTCGTCGTCACCGCCCAGCACCGTCTGGTAGTAGCTCATCGGCGAGAGGGTAGCGGAGAACAGCACGGCACCGTGGCCCAGCGCCAGACTATCGGCCAGAAAGGCGCTGGGGTCCAGGCAGAGTTGCTTAAGGGTGATGTTGCCGTCATCGATGGTTAGCCGCATGCGGTAGGTGTCGTCGTAGTAGTCACCGATTCGCTGGTAGCTGATGGCCGCAAAATAGTAGTCTAGAATGCTCTGGGTAAACGGCGTCTGGGGTTGGTCGACCAGCCAATCGTGAATCGCCTCGACCAGCCGGCCCAGGTCGTGGTTGAAGTCCTCGGGCGGCGTCAGGAAGGTACTGTCGGTTTTACCGTCCGCTAGTAGCGGTGCGACGATGTCGTCAAAAGTGGCCCGCAAGTCCTGGAGGCGTCGGCGGAGTTTGGGCGTGGTCTGACCGAGGTCGCGACTCTGCTCAATCAACCGGTCCAGCGGCCGACTGGTGAGTGCTGCCGAGTACATTTCCCGAGAACGGCTGACCAAGTTGTGGGCCTCGTCAATCAAAAAGAAGTTGTCGGGGTCCTCGGCGGTAAAGAAGCGTTGCAGGTGGACTTGGGGGTCGAAGAGGTAGTTGTAGTCGCCCACGATGACATCACAAAAGAGACTCGCGTCCAGTTGAAATTCAAACGGATCGAGGGTGTGTTTGCGCGCATACTGTTCAATCACCGGTCGGGTCAGTTGGTCGTTGTGCTGAATCAGGTCGAGGAGCGCCGGTTTCAAGCGATCGTAGTAGCCTAACATGTAGGGATTCTCTTCCGGTTGGAGGTCAGCCTCCTCGGGAAATTGAATCTTGTCCTTCGCCGTCAGCGTGATGCTCTTGAGTTTCAGCCCCTGGCTGGCCATGAGCGTGATGGCTTCCTCGGCCACGGTCCGGGTACTCTGCTTGGCGGTCAGGTAAAAGATGCGTTGAATCAGGTCCTCGCCGATGGCTTTGATTGTGGGAAAGAGCGTCGAGATGGTCTTCCCGGTGCCGGTCGGGGCCTCGGCGAAGAGCCGCTTGCTGGTCAGGATGGTCTTGTAGACGACCACGGCGAGTTCATGTTGCCCGGGCCGGTAGTGGTCGAAGGGAAAGGTGAGCGCCTGAATGGTGGGGTCGCGGCGGTCGCGCAAGTCGGACCGGAACTTCAGCCAGGTGACGTACTCGGCGATGACTTGGTCGAAGAAGGCCTTGGCCGCCTCACGGGTGATGACCTGATCCGTCTGGGTCGTGGTCTCCGTGTTGGTTTGAAAATACGTGAGGGTCAGGGTGACTTTGTCGAGGTCGGTTTCCTTTTCCATTAGGAGGTAGGCGTAGAGCTTAACCTGTCCCCAGTACAGCGTCAGCGTGTTAGCGCTCAGCTGGTCAAAGACGGTTTCCGAGGTTTTGATTTCCTCGATGCTGGCGGCGTCTTCGGTGAGGGTGACGCCATCGGCCCGGCCATGTAAGAGGTAGTCGTCGCCGTTTAAGGTCAGCTTTTTATCGAGGTAGTATTCCTTTTGATAGTTTTCTCCGCGCTGTTTTTGCAGGCGACGGTGGATGCGTGCACCCAGTAGTGCCGTGTTCTGGCTATTACTCGTGCTTCCCAAATCACCGGTTCGCAAGGTGAATTCAATTAATTCACGGACGCCTAATTTGATTGGCAAACCCGCATCGCCTCCATTTCTGGCAATAAGCATAACATACTTTGGCCTGAGTTTGAACGCGTGTTCGGAAGAAATGAAAGCCTTGTGAAATAATTATAAAAGTCTTGGCTTTCCATATGTAATCGCTTACAATATAAGTAAGAGGTGATCACGATGAAGACAATTGGATTCTCATTATTCAAGGAACTGCCAACCGTTGACGAAGCCGCTGCATTTGAAAAGATTTGTCGCAAGCACACGGGTAAGGTGACCATCAAGGTACGGGACATCGAAATTGATCCGAGCCGACACGAGGAGGTCGCGGTACTCACGGACTACGCGGGCCACTACGTTCGGGTCGTGGCCGAGGGGCCGGATGAGGCCTTGCTCGCTGGAGCCATCCACCAGCAATTGGCCGCCGATAAATGTTGCTACTAGTGGCTTGACGCTCCGCCGCGGATTCGCTAAGCTCGAGGTAAGTAAATTTTCGAGGAGACTTAGCGGTGAGTGAAGAACAAGTAGCGAGACTATGTGAAATTGCGCCCAAGTACGGGCTGCATCTGGAACATTCAGGATTGATCATTACCCGGGTCAACGATCAGGCGACCCAGTTGGATACGACCAAGTACATGCCGGACCAGTTTATTGATTTACTAACCCAGATTATTGGGACGAACATGAAGGCTGATTTATGGGACTGGAAATAAGTACGTCGGTTGGTCGTCGATGTGAAGCAAATAAAGTTATGGAAGGTCGGGGGTAGATACCCGGTCTTTTTTAGTTAGTTGGTGATTTATATAGAAGTAAGTTTGAGGTTCGTATACTGGATGGGTGGCTAAAGAATAGATGTTTGTTTACTCAATGACGAGATTGTCTTACGCGGCATACGCTGTCATAACGGGCATCGCATTTAGTCAACGAGGATGAAGACAGCCACCGGAGCCGGGGGCGAACGGCAAGGCGGCCAGCCCCGTCAAAGTTGCCAGAAACATCTAAAGCGTAAAGATAATGCGAATGCCAGAAAAAATACCGTTAGCCTGGTGACTTGAGTAAGTCACCGCGCTAACGGTATTGGTGTTTAAGCTTCTTCCCAACGGTTAAATTCTTGGGGATGGCTACCGAGATAGGCGATAGCTTCCTTGGCCAGCGTCTGTGTTGCGGCCGCGAAGTCCGTTGATGCGGCATCGCCATCGGCATCCGCTTCGTCTCTTAGGAAACCGGAGGCGAGGTCGAGATACTTCGTTCGCCGGCCAATCCCATTGTCCTTGAACAGGTCGTCTAAGCCAGTCAGATCGTTCTTCCCGGCGGTTGCCACTTGTTGGGCTAAGTCTGCTTTAGCGCCTAACTTGGTGGCGGCGTAATCCATCAGAAAGTCGTTCATATCAACGATCATGGCTTGTCGTGCTTTTCTTTCACTTTTATTTGCCACTTCTGGTCACCTCTTACTTCTAATTCTAGCCATTTTCGCCAACAGACGCAATTAACGTCACTAGATTAAGTCATTAATCGTGTTTGACCCTTAACTACCGCAATATAAATGAATTTATAGCGACTTTGGCAACATTTACCGAAAATTTACACGATTGCTACGAATAATATATATTCATCGCTTAGAATCAGGGTTGTAAGTTATGGGGAGGCATTTTGAGAAATCCACTGCGGATTACTCGAGATGGTTCTACTATCTTTAAAGACATGGAGTGACAGAGATGAATAAGGGATCAAAGTTAGCAATGGGGATTGCAGCACTGAGTATTCTATTAGTTGGTTGTGGAAAGGCCACAAGTTCGACTAGTAGAAAAGGCAGTAGCGAACCACTTTCTGGTAAGGTAACTGCCGTGGGGTCCACCGCGTTACAACCACTGGCTGCGAAAGCGGGTGCCAACTTTACGAGCAAGAATAGCAAGGTTAATTTAACCGTCCAAGGTGGCGGGTCCGGGACTGGGTTAAGCCAGGTTCAAGCCGGCGCCGTTTCCATCGGGGATTCTGATATCTTTGCTGAAGAAAAGGCCGGCATCAAGGCCGACAAGTTGACGGACCACAAGGTGGCTGTCGTGGGGATGGCCCCAGTGGTTAACAAAGATACCGGCGTCAAGAACTTGAAGATGGCCCAACTGAAGAAGATCTTCACGGGTAAGATTACCAACTGGAAAGAAGTCGGTGGTAAGGACCAGAAGATCGTCATCATCAACCGGGCACAAGGTAGTGGGACTCGGGCAACGTTTGAAAACGCCGTGCTCAAGGGTGCTACCGCTGTGAAATCACAAGAACAAGACTCTAACGGTGCCGTTCAAAAGATTGTTTCCTCAACACCAGGGGCCATCAGTTACTTGGCCTTCTCCTACTTCACGAACAAGTTGCAAGCCGTTTCTATCGATAACGTCACACCTACCGATAACAACGTGCAAACCAACAAGTGGAAGATCTGGTCTTACGAACACATGTACACCAAGGGCACGCCTGACAAGGCAACTGCTGCATTCCTGAAGTACATGGATTCCAAGGACGTTCAAAACAGTTTAGTTAAAGACATGGGTTACATTAGTATCCATGATATGAAAGTTACCAAGGACGCTAAGGGTGTCGTTACGCAAAACTAAGCGAGCGACTGTCTGTCAGTAGTCAATACGGGTGGAGGTGCGTTCGCAGCACCTTCACTTTTTTTAAGGGGGAGTCATCTAATGGAGCAAACTAATTTGCAATTAAAAAAACAAGACGCCCAAACCCATGAGTGGGATACGCGATTGCATCATGCAACCAAGGCCACGCGTGAGGATTGGGTCGGTCGCGGCGTCAGTTACTTCTGTATCGGCATCATCATTTTGGTGGTCGCATCCATGTTATGGTTTATCACCTCGAAGGGGATTGCCACGTTCACCCAAAATCACGTGAACCTGTGGAAATTCCTTTCGGGAACGAGTTGGGCACCCGATCAAGGTCAGATCGGGGCACTGCCTATGATCGTGGGGTCCTTTGCGGTGACCTTCGCCGCCGCAATCGTGGCCACGCCGTTTGCGGTCGGCACCGCGATCTTCATGACCGAAATCTCACCGAACAAGGGGCGGAAATTCCTACAACCCGTGATTGAATTGCTGGTGGGGATTCCTTCCGTAGTTTACGGGTTCATCGGCCTGGCCGTCATTGTGCCCTTCATGCGGCATCTGGTTGGCGGCTCCGGGTTCGGGATTATTTCCGCGACCTTCGTGTTGTTCGTCATGGTTCTGCCTACGATTACGTCCATGACGGTGGACAGCCTGCGGGCGGTTCCCCGTTTCTACAAAGAAGCCTCACTGGCCTTAGGGGCCACGCGTTGGCAAACCGTCTCGCGGGTAATCCTGCGGTCGGCGACTTCCGGTATCCTGACGGCGATTATCTTCGGGATGGCCCGGGCCTTTGGTGAAGCCTTAGCCGTTCAAATGGTGATTGGAAACGCCGCCATCATGCCCAAAAACCTGATTTCACCGGCATCTACGCTGACCAGTCAATTAACCACGGGGATTGGGGACACCATCGACGGTACGCTACCGAACAATGCTCTGTGGTCACTGGCTTTGATTCTGTTGCTGATGTCACTGTTCTTCAACGCCTTAGTGCGGATCATTGCTAAGAGGGGGCAACTCAAACATGAATGCTAAACGTACGGACCTGATCGCCACGATCGTTATTGATTTGATTGTCGCCTCCGTGGTGGGCATCCTGTTTTTCCTACTGGCCTACATTTTAACCGCCGGCTTGCCACACGTCAGCTGGTCGTTTCTGACCGGGGCCACGGATGCCTTCAGTGGCGCCGGGGGTATCGGCGTCCAGTTGTTCAATTCTTTCTACCTGTTAGTGCTGACCATGTTGATTTCCGTACCAATTTCTCTGGGTGCTGGGATTTATTTGGCGGAATATGCCAAGGATAACTGGCGGACCAGTCTGATTCGTTCGGCCATCGAAGTTCTGAGTTCATTGCCTTCCGTGGTCGTTGGGTTATTCGGTTTCTTACTCTTCGTGGTTAAGTTCAAGATTGGCTTTTCCGTTATTTCCGGGGCCATTGCACTGACCTTCTTCAACCTGCCATTATTAACGCGGAATATCGAAGAATCACTCAGCGCCGTTTCTCGGAGTCAACGTGAGGCCGGGCTGTCGTTGGGCCTTTCCAAGTGGAAGACCGAGATTGGCATTATCCTGCCGGTTGCCTTACCCGGGATTGTGACCGGGATCGTGCTGAGTGCCGGCCGGGTCTTCGGGGAAGCCGCTGCCTTGATTTACACGGCGGGGCAGAGTGCTCCCGTCACCAACTTTGCTGACTGGAATCCGATGGATGCGGCCAGTCCGCTGAATCCATTCCGACCGGCCGAAACGTTAGCCGTGCACATCTGGAAGGTGAACACGGAAGGCCTGGCCAGCAATGCGGCGACCTTGTCCGCGGCGGCATCGGCCGTCCTCATCATTGCGGTGCTCCTGTTCAACCTGGGCGCACGGCTGTTGGGATCGTATCTGTATCGCCGTGTCACGGCTAGCAAGTAGGGGGTGTCAGGATGTTAAAACAATATTCATTTGAAGATACGGCCGTTCAGACCTTTGACGACAAAACATCACTGGCGATGAAGACCGAAAACATGCAGGTGTTCTACGGGGACAACCACGCCATGTTTGACGCGAACCTAGCCTTTCCGAAGAATCAGATCACAGCGTTAATCGGGGCTTCGGGTTCCGGTAAATCCACGTATCTGCGGTCACTCAACCGAATGAACGATGGGATTGCTACGGTCACCGGAAAAATCTGGTACCACGGCGTCAACATCAACGAGCCCGGTGTGAACATTTATGAAATTCGGCGGCATATCGGGATGGTCTTTCAACGTCCGAATCCCTTTGCCAAATCTATTCGCGAAAATATCGTCTACGCCCTGCGTGCCAACGGCATTAAGAAGAAGTCCGTCCTCGAAGAACGGATTGAACAGAGCCTGAAGGGCGCCGCGCTGTGGGACGAGGTCAAGGATAACTTGGATAAGAGTGCCTTGTCGCTTTCCGGTGGACAGCAGCAACGGTTGTGCATCGCGCGGTCCATTGCCATGGCACCGGACGTGCTGTTACTGGATGAACCTTGTAGCGCCTTGGACCCGATTTCCACGGTCAAGGTGGAAGAGACGCTACTGGAATTGCAGAAGAAGTACACCATTATTATCGTGACGCACAACATGCAACAGGCGTCGCGAATTAGCAGTCAGTGTGCTTTCTTCCACTTGGGGCATATCATGGAATATGCCCCAACAAGCACCATGTTCAACAATCCCCAAATCCCGGTCACTCAGGATTATATTGCCGGTAGTTTTGGTTAAAATCGAAACGCGGCAGACAAAAGCCCCGCAACGCGAGAGTCGTTGCGGGGCTTTGTTAACCAGTCATGGCTGGATGGTTGGAGTCCGAGCGGCTTGGGAGCTTCGCCAGAACTGAGGATATCCTAGATGGCTCCACGTGGTCAGCTGGCAAGATCCACCGGCTAGCTGTGTTGATGCGATTGACGCTACTCCTAATAGTTTTCAGCAGGAGATTAGCTTTGGGTGATTGGTTACGGGAACAGCTGAGGCCACGTGTTAGATAAGCGTTCTGGAGAGAATACCATTGTAGCCGTGAGTGAAGCGGAATCTAGGCTTAGCCGGGGGATTTTGTGGCGGTTTTTGCTACGAAATCGGTGACTTTGAGACGGTGAGCTTCCGGCTCAAAGCAAGGACCGAGACCGCTCTTTGGCTCGGCCCGTCCTTCCCCAGCGATCCAGCCTAGATTCCGCGAACGGTAAGGCGGCCAGTATTCACCATGTAACCGTCGCCGCAATCAGTGGTGCATCTTGAACTCCAAGTAGAGGTCGTTGTACAACCCCACCTGCGCCGGCGACAGGTCGCGGTAGACCTCCAGGTGCCGCAGGGTGGCGGCGTCTGGGTAGAATTGACGGTCGTCGCGAATCTTACGCGGCAATAACGCCTTAGCCGCGCGATTGGGCGTGGCGTAACCCACGTATTCCGCGTTCTGCGCGGCGTTATCCGGTCGCGACATGAAGTTGAGGAAGGCATAAATGGCCTTGGTGTGCTGGGCCGTCTTGGGAATGACGAGGCTGTCAATCCACAGGTTACTACCCTCACGCGGCACCACGTAATGGAGATGGGGATTGTTGGCCAGCATTTCCGCCGCTTCCCCCGACCAGTCCACGGCTAGCGGCGCTTCGTTTTGGGTCATGTACATCTTAATCTCATCGGCCACGGTCGCCTTGACGTTGGGCGCCAAGCGGTTAAGCTTTCGTTCGGCCGCCCGCAATGTGGTGGGATTGGTCGTGTTCATGGACTTGCCCTGAGAGACCAGCGCCATGCCCATGATATCCCTAGCGGAGTCGATCAGCATGATCTTATCGCGATACTTGACCGACCAGAGATCGTTCCAGTGCCGAATCGTTCCGGGACGTATGAACTTGTCATTGTAAATGATACCCAGTGTGCCCCAGAAGTAGGGGAGCGAGTAGTGGTTGCCCCGGTCAAACGACTGGTTCAAGAACTGCGGGTCGGTGTTCGTCAGGCCGGTTAGCCGGCTTTTGTCGAGCGGCTTTAGCAGGTGGGCGCGTTTCATCTTCGCCACCATGTACTCGCTGGGAATGGCCAGATCGTAGTGGGTGCCGCCCTGATTAATCTTGGTATACATGGCTTCGTTGCTGTCGAAGGTTTCCACGTTGACGTGGTAGCCCGTTTCCCGTTGAAATTTCATCAGGAGTTGCGGGTCGATATAGTCGCCCCAGTTGTACAGGTTCAAGACCTTACTGCCGGTACTACCGCTAGAGGCCTGTAGCTGATGGGCCGCGTAGCCGAGCAGGCCACAGATGGCCAGTAAGCCGACAATTAAACTCACGAGACGTTTCATGAGGCCACCTCCCGCTTGCGTTGGCGGCGCTTGTGTCCGGCCTGCTGAATCCAGTAGTAACCACCCACGAGTAGTAGTGAGAAGAGAAACATGACGCCGGACAGCGCATTGATTTCCAGGTTAATGCCTTGCCGGGCGCGCGAGTAAATCTCCACGGAGAGCGTGGAAAAGCCGTTCCCGGTCACGAAAAAAGTGACGGCGAAGTCATCTAACGAGTAGGTCAGGGCCATGAAGAAGCCGGCAAAGATGCCGGGCGAAATGAACGGGATGATGACCCGCGTCAGTAGCTGGCGGGTGGTCGCTCCGAGGTCCTGGGCGGCATCGAGCAGTGAGGTGGACATTTCCCGCAGACGGGGGAGAACCATCAGTACCACGATGGGAATCTCGAAGGCCACGTGACTCATCAGCACGGTGCCGAAACCCAGGGGGATCTTTAACAGGGTAAAGAAAATCAGAAAGCTCGCGCCGATAATCACGTCCGGTGAGACCATGAGCACGTTGTTTAACGTGAGCAAAGAGTCGCGGGTTACCCGCCGCGTGGTGCGCGTGATGCTTAAAGCGCCCAGCGTGCCAATGAACGTGGCAATCAGGGCTGACAACAGGGCAATGAGCAACGTGTTGGCCACAATCGCCAGCATGCGGGCGTCGCTGAAGAGTGTTTGGTAGTGGCGCCAGGTGAATCCGTGAAAGTTGGTCATGGTTTCGCCTTGGCTAAACGAGTAGGCAATCAAGAAGATGATGGGCGCGTAGAGGATCAGGAAGACCAGTGCCAGGTAAAAGTGGGCTAGTTTAGACTTCATCGTGGCGTCCCTCCTTTGACTTTCTGATCACCGGTCAACAACATGACCACAATCATCGCGACGATGAGGACCACGCCAATCGTGGACCCCATGCCCCAGTTCATGGTCGTCAGGAAGTGTTCCTCAATCGCCGTTCCCAGGGTAATCACCTTATTACCGCCAATCAGCCGGGTCAGCATGAAGAGCGATAGTGAGGGAATGAAGACGGCTTGAATGCCCGCCTTGACCCCGGGGAGCGTCAGTGGAAAGATGACGTGGCGGAAGGTCTGCCAACTACTAGCGCCCAGGTCCCGACTGGCGTTGATGAAGGCCGGGTTGAGGTCGTCCAGGGCGTTGTAGATGGGTAGAATCATGAAGGGAATCTGGATATAGGTGGCCACGAAGATGAAGCTGGCGTTGGTGAAGAGAATCTGTTGCGGCCCGATGCCGATGAACGTGAGAAATTGGTTGGCGAGGCCAGCCTGACTGAAGATGCCGATAAAGGCGTAGGCCTTCAGGAGAATATTAATCCACGTCGGCAGGATCACCAGCAAGAGCCAGAATTGGCGGTGTTTGAGCTGGTGAATGAAGTAGGCCGTGGGATAGCTGATGAGCCCGGTGAACAGGGTAATCAGGAAGGCATACCACACGGAGTTGGCCGTCATCTTGAGGTAGGTGGCGGATTGAAAATAGGTTTGGTAGTTGCTCAGCGTCACGTGATGGCCGAGATCAAAGAAAGATTGATAAATAATGAGGGCAACGGGGGCAATCACGAAGAGCGCTAGCCAGAGGCCGTAGGGGATGAAGTACGCCCAGGTTCTGCGTTTAGTCAACGTTCTCATCCTCCAATTCCTCGTAGGTTTCGAGCCGGGCATCGAACTCGGCTTCCTTCTCGCCGAAGCGCATGACGTGGAGGTCCTGGGGACGGAAGGTCAGGCCGACCGCTTCGCCATCCTCAGCGGGGTTGACGGAGTGAATCAGCCAGTCGTTGCCGAGAGTGTCGGTCGCCGCGATTTCGTAATAGTCCCCGCGAAAAAGTTGCGTGTCGATGGTGACCGTTAATTTGGCCTGTTCCGGGGTCGTGAGGGTCAGGTCTTCTGGACGAATGACAACCTCGACCGGTTCGTTGTCGGGAATCCCGGCGTCGGCGCATTCGAATTGGTGGCCACCAAAAGCCACCTGGAAGTCGGCAATCATTTTGGCCGGTAAGATGTTGCTTTCGCCGATAAAGTCGGCAACGAAATGATTAATCGGTTCATCGTAAATGTCGACCGGCGACCCACTCTGGAGGACTTCGCCCTGGTTCATCACGAAGATCTCATCGCTCATGGCGAGGGCCTCTTCCTGGTCGTGGGTCACGAAGAGAAAGGTAATCCCTAAACGTTGCTGCAGGTCGCGCAGTTCGTATTGCATTTGCCGGCGGAGCTTGGCGTCTAATGCGGAGAGGGGTTCATCAAGGAGCAGGACCTTGGGTTCCATCACGATGGCCCGTGCGATGGCGATGCGTTGGCGTTGCCCGCCGGAGAGCTCGCTGATGGCACGGTCACCGTAGTCGGCAAGCTGAACCAGCTTGAGGGCCTTGGCCACGCGTTCGACAATTTCTGGCTTGGCGACCTTCTTTAGGGTGAGACCAAAGGCGACGTTTTCGGCCACGGTCATGTGGGGGAAGAGGGCGTAGTCTTGGAAGACCGTGTTGACATTGCGTTTATTGGCGGGAACCTCGTTAATTCGCTGGCCGGCGAAGAGCACATCGCCCTCGGAGACCTGCATGAAGCCGGCAATTGCCCGCAGAATGGTGGTTTTACCGCAGCCGGACGGTCCGAGCAAGGTATAGAATTTTCCGGACTCCAGCGTCAGATTAATATTTTTTAGAATGGTATGGGAATCGTAGCGTTTGGTGACGTGACGTAGCGTAATGATGGGCTCTGTCATCGGGCGACCTCCTCTGTTAAGTGAATAATGAATTGAATTTTCGAATAACTTTACTGATTATAGCGGGTTTAGTCGCAAAAGAAAACGAAAAAAGATGGTGATTGGGTCAGATTATTCAGGACGGTAATGAACGGGTAACGTGCGTTCGGAAATGATAGAAAAGTTTCACCCGAAAAAGCGCGCTAACACCGGTAGACTTCCGGCAGTAGCGCGCCTAGTTGTGGTCTGCTTTTTAGTGAGTGAAGCCATATTTCTTGGGGGTGTCATCGGCGTGGAAAACGATGTGGGCCTGGTTGAGTTCGGCGATGGCTTGGGTCAGATCATCGATGAAGTCGTGGGCCATGTTCATTCCAAAATCGGCCCGGACGACGATCCGTTGAATGACCTGTTCCTGTAGATTCTGTGGTAGGGGGTAGGTCGGCACCTGCCAGCCGTGCATGAGAAGGCGATCGGAGAGGTCGTAGAGGGTCCACTCCCGGTCGGGTCGGTCGGTTAGCCGATAGCACAGTAGTGGGAGTTGCCGGCCATCATTGATGAGGGTGAACTCGCCAATCTTGGCCAGTGCTTTAGCCAGGTAGTGGGCCACATCATGGGTCTTCTGCTGAATCTCACGGTAGCCGTCCACACCGAAGCGAATGAAGTTGTAGTATTGGCCGATGAGTTGCGAGGCGCTATGAGAAAAATTAATAGCCATAGTCGGCAACTCGCCGCCTAGGTAGCTTACCTTAAAGACCAGTTCTTCGGGAAGATATTGCTGGTCGCGCCAGATGACCCATCCCACGCCGGGATAAACTAGGCCGTACTTGTGACCGGAAGCGTTGATGGAGATGACGTTTTTGAGACGAAAATCCCAGATCAGCTGGGGATCGATAAATGGCGTGTAAAAGCCGCCGGACGCCGCATCAACGTGAATGTAGACGGGATAGGTGGTCCGTCGATTGTAGGCCTCAACGACCGCGTCCAAGCGGGCAAGGTCATCGTACTGACCCGTGTAGGTGATACCCAAGATGCCCACGATGCCGATGGTGTAATCGTCCACGTAGTCTAAGACGTGGTCCACGTCTAGCGACATATGCTGGGGGTCCATGGGAACCACGTGCATGTCGATATCCCAATAGACACAGAACTTCTCCCAGCAGACCTGATAGCCGGCAGAGATGACTAGGTTGGGTCGGTGAGCGTTGAGGTCGAGGCCGTTGGCTTGGGCCCGTTTTCGCCAGGCAAATTTCATGGCGAGACCGCCTAACATGCAGGCTTCGGAGGAACCAATCGTTGAGGTGCCGGTAAATTTCTCCGTGTCCGCGGCGTGCCAGAGGTTGGCGATGATGTTGACACAGCGATTCTCAATCTCGGCCGTGCGGGGGTATTCGGACTTATCGATGGCGTTTTTTTCTAAGGTATCCTTCATCAACTCAACGGCTTCAGGTTCCATGTAGGTCTGGCAGAAGGTCGCGAGATTAAGTCGGGAATTGCCTTCATCTAATAGCTCGTCGCGTACCAATCGATCGGCCTCGCGCGGCGCCAGTGAGTGCTGAGCCAAACGGTACTTAGGCAGGTCGTGACGTTCCGCCGAGGCGCCGAAGATGGGGGACAGGTACTCGTCTTTTTCATGCGTGTGTTTCCCATAAAGCATTGCCATACAACCGCATCCTTTCGTTTGGACCGATTATATCATGGGTGATTAAGGGGGTAAATAAAGATGCTTTGAAAAAGATTCACTTAAAAAACGCCTTCCCACGAGTAGGAAAGGCGTTAGGCTGAGTGCGATTAAATTAAATTCCCCCGGTTACTGAAATAATTAGGCTTCGGCCATGCGTTGCCAGTCCTCCGCGGCGATGAAGTCTTGCGGCCTAAGCGAAGCGGCTTTGGCGTCGGTTAAATAGTTGAGCTCCTGCGCGAACTTGGCGGCCTGGCGCTTGGTGAAGTCCGGACGCGTGGCGTTGAAGTAAACCTTGTATTTTGTCGGATTGCTGAGCGGATGCCAGGTGCCGTGCCAGAAACTCAGAAAGGCAATCAACTGTTCATCGGTGTTCTTGGTAAAGAAGATGATGGATTTCGGCCGACACTGCCGATACGGCGACTCATTGAAGGCGGCAACTAAGTCCACGGAAAACAGCTCAAACCCATACTTTTCGGCAATCTGTTTCATCGAATACGCCAGAAATTTAGTGTCCTCAAGCTTTTTAGTTCTCATTTTCGACGTGCGGACGCTAACGAGGCTGACGCCCGCACTCCCCCCTTTGTTTAGAAAAAAGTTAACTCAGCCTTTTCCTAAGCTTACTGTAATTCAAGAGTGGGTGATAATGTTTAGGTTATGTTTGTATTGGTAATTAACGTAAGGGATCGAAGTGAGTTGACTTGGTTGGCGGGGATGTGGCCAAGGACGGAATTTAAAGGGTTGCTGCGAAGGTTTAGTGCGCTGATAGCGAGGTGGATAGAGGGGGAGTAGAGAATGGCCGTTTATTAAGGGTTTTATCTAATAATTCGCAGTCAAGTGAGTTTGTTTCACGAAAAGTCGATAGCAGCTGTTCAAACCGGGCAACACGCGGTATAGTTATCATGTTGCTAAATCAACTAGCAACATGAGTCACCGTAAAAATAATCTTGTATTGATATCTTTATGATGACACAACACAGTGGTGGAGGAGTTTGAATATGAAAAACAATCAGTTGAAGTCAACCGTCATGTTAATGACCGCAGTTATGGGGTTAAGCGTTGCAGTCCCAACCTTTACGAGCGTTGGCAGTGATGTTACTGCCCAAGCGATGACTTATAAGGTTTTGACTGACAAGGAATCTAAAGAGTACGCTCAAAAGCAATGGGATTCGATGAGTGCGTCAGCAAAGAAGGAAGAATATCATGATTTAAAAGTTGCCCAGGACCCTGCTGTTACAGATAAGAATGCACCGGCTTATAAATATGGCCAGGCGTTAAAGAAAGCCTACGCCTACAAAGTATCAAAGTTAACCGCCAAGAAGACCAAGTCTAACCAATATGTTAAGGTTAGCGGGACCATCAAGGTGAACAACAAGACCAATGCGAAGAAGCATAAAGCAACCTGGGCACGGATCACGACCTACAAGGGGTATAAGTATGTTCGTTTGAGCAAGAAGGGAACGTTTACAAAGACCATCAAGGCGCCCAAGGCTAAGTCGACTTGGGCCAAGGCCGGGTACTACGCTAAGAAAGTTAAGAAAGGTAAGACCGTTAAGAAGAATGGTAAGATCGTCTACACTTTCCACTTGCTTTCTGATTCCAAGAAAGCCAAGGTTCAGGCCTACAAGTAATTCTAACTAAAGTTATAGAACATGGAGGGGCTCATGTGATGAGTCCTTTTTTGTCGGCAACTATTTTTTAGAAAAATGGCGCAGGTTTCGGGTATAATCTAAAGCAATCGACTAAATGAAGATGGTGGCGTCACCAGGAAAGTGTCTAGTTTAATGAAAAAGAAAATGATAATGGGTTTAATCATCTTGGCGTCCCTAGCCCTAGGCGCCTGTGGTCACCGGTCCGCCAGTGGTCGGAAGACGGCGAATAGCGGGGATGTGGCGTTTGGGCAGGCTACGCAAAGTTCTCGGGCGCACGCCTGGTATGTCGCGACTAGCCGGACAACGCCTAAAGCTAGCACCCCCTTGACGGCCATCGTGATGACGCAAAATGGCCGGGCGACGGCCTTTCGGGTACCCGCCACCGTTACGCTGGGGGCGGCCGTTAAGCTGTCTACCGACCAGTTGGCGCGAAAGGGGAAAGTATGGGCCGAACAAGCCTTTGTTGAAAGGCGACGCGCCCTGATTGCCACGACTCGCGCAGAACTAGCCGAAGAGCAGAAGAATCTGAAACGTAATCAGAACGCCACGGTCGTTAGCTTTGCGACTATTAAAATGGATAAGCGGATAATTTCAACCGATCGACGCCAACTGGCGCGGTTGCAGGCGACTAAATTTAAGCAACCCCGACCGCTGCCGGTTTCGGTGACGGTGAAGAAGCATCGGTGGGGAACCAGCGAAGTAATTAAGGTCGATTCCTATGATTTCGTAAAAGCAGTGGTGGCCACCAACAATCGAGAATTCAGGTATCAAAAAATACGGCGGCAGATTTCCCCGAACCCGTACACACAGACGTCTGAACAGGCGGTGCGGGTGGGTCAGGCCACCTTGGGCTATTACCAAACCGCGCATGATGGTGCTAGGGAATTCGCGTTGACGAAGTTGGACAAGCCGCGTTCGAATGTGAAGTTTGATTCGTAACCTGTGGTGTTATCCGGAAGAGAAATGTCTCACCAAGAGTTGACCAGGTATTAATGGCCAGTCTTGGTGAGACGTTTTGCCCTTCCCATTAAAATAGCCACTAAAAAACTGCTAGCCGTTAAGCTAACAGTTCTGGGTTACCTCTGCCAAGGTGTGCTTGAGTCAATGGTTACCAAAACGATTACCATTGGTTGTGATTTCGAACGAATTCGTGGCTAAGTCATCAATTAGAACGCCGGTATATCAGCACTTTAATTGGTTGATCTTCGCCCAAATGGACCCTACCGGGATTGAACCGACGACCTCCTGCATGCGAAGCAGGCGCTCTCCCAGCTGAGCTAAGGGCCCGAAACTTACCCATTAATTATAGCACGCTGGCTAAAAATGTTAATGGGTAATGTGACTAATTTTACATTATTGCGAATGGGGGCTAGTCCTGGTGACGCCAACCGTGAAGCAGGTGTTGCCAGAAGCTCCGGTTGTCCGTTTGGAGCATCAGCCGCTGGTACTGACTGCCGATGTAGCCCGCAAACAGGGCAATTGCCGCCAGCAGAATCAGCAGGGAAATCAGCTGTTCCCAGCCGTTGACCGTCCCGTTAATAATTCGCATGGGCATAAAGTACGATGAGAAGAAGGGCACGTACGACAGGATTTTAACGAAGAGCGCGTCCAAATTATTCTGGAAGGGGAAGGTTGCGAAAAAGCCAAACATCCCCAGCATAATGACCGGTTGGGCCGCCTTGGAGGCATCCTCGGCCTTCGCGACCACGGCGCCACTGTAGGCCGCCAGAATCGTATAGATGATGACACCGAGGAAGAGGTAGACCAGGTTTAGATTCAACAGGTTGTGAAGAACCGCGTCAATCAAGCTTTGGTTCTCCGCAATTAGTGGCTTGACGGCGGTACTGTTCAGTGCAATCTGGTAACCGGCCCAGCCGCCGACTAGGTAGATGATAATCTGGGTGAGAATCACCAGCAGAATGCCGCCAATCTTCCCCACGAAGTAGCTCGTGGCGGTCGTGCTGGAGAAGATAATTTCCATAATCTTGGTGCCCTTATCCGAGGCAATCTCCTGCGCGGCAATCGAGGCGTAGGTGATCAGGATGATGTAAATCATGGTAACCAGAATCCAAAATGAAATGGTCTTGGCCAGATTAGCCGTTCCGGCTTTCTTGGCGATGTGTTGCTGGAGAACCGGCGTGCGGGCTAAGAGTCGCTGTTGTTTAGCCGTCAGCTTAGCCTGCTGGTAGTTACGGGCCTGCTGATACTGCTGCAAGAAGTTCTGCGTCTGGGCCTTTAGACCACTTGCCATGCGACTGCTACCGTGGTAGTCGGCGCGAATCTGTTGGTGGGACTCACTCAGTTGCAGGTAACCGGCTAAATGGTTCTTCTTGACCGCCGCCTCGGCTGCCGAGACCGTGGTAATCCGCGTATTGAGGTTATCCGTTTGTTGGCGCAGGTAGGCCCGGCGTAGCGGCTTCGAGGTGCTGATGACCGCGACTTCCTTACTACTGGAGGCACTGTTGGCACTGATATAACTGATACCCACGGTTAGACCAATCATCAGAAACGGTCCGATGACCATGAACAGGAAGCTCCAGGATTTGATTTGCCGGAGATAGGTTTCTAGTGTGACTATCCAGGTCTTATGCATGGTCTTCACTCACTTTCATCCGGAAAATCTCATCGAGGGTCGGCGGTTGCTGGCTGAACTCCTCAATGTAGTGGCCCTGCGTCAGCTCCGCAAAGATGGTGGGTCCGGCGGCCGGGTCGGTCAAATGCAGGAGGTATTGGCCCGGTTGCCGCAGGTCCACGCGCCCGACCCCGGGTAGGGTGGCCAGGCGGTCGGCCGACCAATCGGTGGTCACGTAGAGTTCCGTCTTGCCAAATTGGTTACGCACCTCGGCCAGCGTGCCGTGCAGGACCATATCACCCTTTCGCAGCATGACCAGCTGATCGCACAATGCCGAGACGTTTTCCATATCATGACTGGAGAAAATAATGGCCGCACCGTCATCTCTGGCCCTTAGAATGGCCTGCTTGAGCAAATCGGCGTTGACCGGGTCCAGGCCACTGAAGGGTTCGTCTAGGATTAACAACTTCGGGTGGTGAATCAACGTGCAGATGAGTTGAACCTTCTGCTGATTTCCCTTGGACAGGTCGTTGATCCGGCTTTTACGCGTGCCCTTAACGGCGAAACGGCCCAGCCAATCGTCAATGCGCGGCCGAATGTCCTTAGCCGACTGATCCTTTAGCCGGGCGAGGTACACGATCTGCTGCTCGATGGTCAGCTTGGTCATCAGGCTACGCTCCTCGGGTAGGTAGCCGATGGTGTCGAAGTCGGCCGGTGACAGTGGTTTTCCCTGCCAGCGGATGGTGCCGTCGTATTGAATAAAATTCAGAATGCTGTGAAATGTCGTGGACTTGCCCGCACCGTTCTGGCCAATCAAGCCCAGAATCTGGCCGTTGGGGACCTCGAAGCTAACATCGTTCAGGGCCTTCACGGGGCCAAATTGCTTGCTGATATGCTGAATACTTAGCATGCTTGCGCTCCTCTTCAAAGTTAATACTCACATTATACGCGAACCACCGCGGAATCCCAAAGGAAAGCGGGGGGTAAAGTGGCTATTCTAGGGGGCCATTTTCTGAAATAAAGAATTTAATTTTAAGGCCATGACGGCTAGGGGATGGTCGCCATTAAATGCGTCCTCACGGGTTGCTTGCGTCTGTCGAAGATTCCGGACGGCTGACAGTTGGGCCCAATTTAGCGAACGGCAAGACGGCCGGCAGAGACAAAAATAGTCGACAACCTGGGCAAAGGACCCGGTCATCGGCTAGAGCGACAGACAACAATGAAACTTTACTTATCTTGCGGTTGCGCGGCGGTATTTACCCGCGCTTGGGCAGTTACGGTTGCCCGGTGTGGCCGCATGTTAAACACAATATTTAAGATGACCGCGGAGAAACTCCCGATGACCACGCCGTTGTTCAGCACGATCTGTAGGGATTGCGGCATGGCCTGGAAGATCTGTGGGTACACGGTCACACCGAGTCCCAGGCCAATCGAGATGGCGGAAACCAACAGATTGTTGTTATCCTTGAAGTCGACTTGTTGGAGCATCCGAATGCCCTGAACGCCGACCATGCCAAACATCACGATCATGGCGCCACCCAAAACGGCATCGGGAATCACCGTGGCGAGGGCCCCAATCTTGGGGAGTAGGCCGAGGATCATGAGAAATAACGCGGAGAAGTAGAGTGGTTTACGGGTCTTAACCCCCGACAATTGGACCACACCGACGTTTTCGGAGAATGTGGAGTAGGGGAAGGTGTTGAAGAGCCCACCTAAAATCACGGCAATTCCCTCGGCCCGGTAGCCGCGCTTGAGGTCCTTTTCGCCAATCTGCCGGCCAGTAATCTCACCCAAGGCGAAGAAGACGCCGGTCGATTCGACCATGGTCGTCAGTGAGACTAGAATCATGGTCAGAATGGACGACCACTCGAACTTGGGCGCGCCAAAGTAGAAGAATTGCGGGAGGTGGAACCAGCTAGCCTGACCGACCGCCTTGAGCGAAACCAGGCCCATGGCCCCGGCGATGAAGGTGCCAACTAGGATTCCGGCCAGAATCGCCAGGGACTTCAGGAACCCCTTTGCAAAGACGTTGAGCCCCAGGATAATGGCCATGGTGAGAAAGCCCACCAAAAGCATCTTGGGATCGCCGAAGTTCTTGGCCGTGGCGTCCCCGCCGCCTAGATCCTGAAAGCCCACGGGAATCAGGGTGAAGCCGATAATCGTGATGAGCGACCCGGTCACGACCGGCGGGAAGAAGTGCTTGATCTTGGAGAACCACCCGGCGCTGAGGAAGACGAAGATCCCTGCACTAATGATGGCTCCGTACATGACGCCGACCCCGTACTGATTGCCGATGGCGCTCAGGGGGGTGACGGCCTGCACCGCACAACCGAGGACCACGGGCAAGCCAATCCCCGTGAGCGGCGTGCGTTTCAGCTGGAGAAGGGTTGCAACCCCACACATAAAGATATCCGCACTGATTAAGTAAGCCATCTGCATGGCATTGAAATGAAGCGCGCCCCCGATTAGCAAGGGAACGATGACGTCACCGGAATACATGGCTAATAAGTGCTGGAAGCCTAAGATGGCCGCCCGCCACATGGGCAGGGTCTGATCGGTATCTGATGACGAAGTGGTAGTTGCGGACTTAGTGGACTGCAAGAAAAGTTCCTCCTTCTCGTGATGTCCATACGCCGCCAAGGGATTGAATGAAAACAAAAAAGCTCCCTTTGCAAAAGGGGGCTTCCTGAAAACTCGGCCGACGAACTCTTTTCATCGGCAAAAAGAGTTTCGTCCTCAATTTGCTTATAGTCCAGAGTTTACGGCTCTGGGTAGAAACTCGCCAACCTTATCTTGGCATTATATAGGCAATCACTTTAATTTTTTGAATTGAATGTTGATAACTTTACCACGGGAAAATGAAAAAAACAACACCCCGTGCCGAATTCTAATGCCGATGCCATAGTTTCTTGAAAATGCTGCTGAACCAGGCCAGCAGCGGTCCCCAGTCGGCAACGCCGCCGGAATTGCTATACTTTTTAGGGTGGACGACCACACCAGGACGGTAGGGTTTAGCGCTTTCATCTTTTTTTGCCATTTTTCCGAACATCCTTTCCTAATTCTAACTAAATTCTACAGCAAATAGGGTACAATGTGGACAAGAAATCTTTTGTGAAAGAAGTTGACGGTGATGAAAAAAATTCTGGCAATTCATACTGGTGGCACAATCTCCATGTCTCAAAATGAAAAGGGCGAGGTCGTGCCCAACGCGGAGAACCCGATTGCTCAGCAGGAAACGATTATGGAAGGCCGCGTCGAGCTGATTACCGATGAGCTCTTCAACCTGCCGTCGCCCCACGTCACGCCGGTCGAGATGCTCAAGATTAAGCAATGTATCAACCAGGGGGAACGCGAAGGCATCGACGGCGTGGTCATCACCCACGGAACCGATACGCTGGAGGAAACGGCGTACTTTCTTGATCTGACCCTGCCCAGCACGATTCCGGTGATCGTGACGGGGGCTATGCGCTCGTCTAACGAGGTTGGTTCCGATGGCCTATATAACTTTCAGACCGCCATCGAAGTGGCTGCAGACGACGCGTCACGGGGCAATGGCGTCATGGTGGTCATGAACGACGAGATTCACACGGCGCGCTACGTTACCAAGACTCATACGACCAACGTGGCCACGTTTAGAACGCCCACCTTTGGCCCCATCGGCTTGGTCGCCAAGGGCCATCCCATCTACTTCCAACAGCTGATTCGCGAGGATATCTGTGATATTGACCACGTGGTCGACCACGTTTATTTGCTGAAAGCTTACGCGGGGATGGACGCCAGCCTGTTTGACGCGCTGAACAGCGACCAGACGGCCGGCATTGTCATCGAAGGCCTGGGGGCGGGAAATTTACCGCCAGTTACCTTACCGGCCATTCAGCGGCTCTTGGACCGCAACATTCCGCTGGTTTTGGTTTCGCGGTGTTATAATGGCGTTGCCGAGGACATTTATGACTATCAGGGTGGTGGCATCGAACTCCGGAAGATGGGATTAATGCTCTGCCAAGGGTTGAACGGTCAAAAGGCGCGGATTAAATTGCTAGTGGGCCTCAGCGCAGGCTTACGCGGAGACCGGTTAGCGGAGTATCTCAGCACGGCGGTTTCTTAGTCAAATTTGGATGGCGGTTCACGAGCTATTTTAAGCCAGATATGATAAGATTTTCAGAACAGTAGAAATAAGTTAGGCGAACGGTCCGTGGGTTCAATTGACGGGCGGGCGCCTGACGATTGAAAACGGACACGGCTGGATTTGGGGAAACCATGAATCCAGAAGACAATTCAGAAGGGGGTCGTCATGTTGAATTCAATCATGAATGATTTAAACCGGGCGTTGGCACAGCACATTCTGGTCAATGTTTATCAGACCAATCAAGAAGTTGTGTATACCGGCTACGTGACGACGGTTAGCGATACCGGCATCATCCTCGCCACATTTGACGACTATGGGTTGCCGGACGGCGCCGTATTCCTCGCGGTCGACGTTATCGATGAAGTGGAATTTTCGAGTGATGATTTGGACAATATGGCTTTTCGCATTCAAACGGCCCAGGAAGAACAGTTTATTCAGGCCGGGGGACTCACCATGTCCTTCGACAGTCAACGCGATTTGCGGCGGCAGGTGTTGAGTCACGCGTGGGTCGATCACTTAGTCATTATGTTGGTGGTTAAGGGTGACGAACACTTCTATGAGGGGTTGGTCACCAGCGTGGCGGCCGACCAGGTCATGATTCAGCTGTTGAATAAATTTGACTACACGGACCAGACCACGTTTACGCTGAATCCCAGTGAACTGGAAGTCATCGAATTTCAAGGGAAAGAGCTGACCCTGCAAGGTATTGCAGCGCCACATCTGCGCAAGCTCACCCACGTGGCGACCAAGGAAGTCACGGACCCCCGGTTGATGCCGGACACGCTTCGCCTGTTGGCCGGTCGCGATCCGTTGGTGGCCTTGGTTCCGGAGCACGACCGCGACCTCTTCTTCGTGGGCCGCATCAATGCGGTCACCAAGAACGCGGTGATTATGAATTTGATCGATATGACCGGGCAGTTCGGTGGCTATACCGTAATGCGGCTGACCGAATTACACGCGGTGGTGATTGAATCGGATTACCTCCAGACCATGCGGCTCTTCTCGTTACTAAACAAGGCCCAACAGCATCAGATTCAGCCCGTCTTAAACGATGAGCGGCTGTTCGACCCGACCGTCGACCAGTTCAGCGCCCGGTTGACGCAGGCCGCCGCCTTTCGAACGATTGTGCGGTTGAAGCTACACGATGAGACGACCTTACTGGGATATCCCAGCCAGGTTGGCGGCGAGCGGTTCATCTTCCATGAAGTGGCGGACAACCAACTCGATCAGGTGGGCAAGGTCTACCGGATTAGCGATGTCGATGAGATTGCGTTTGGCTACCTGGACGCTTACTTGGTAGAGCGTCAGTTGCGCGTAGAAGGCGACCTGTAAGGAGTTTTGACCATGAAAGCCAAGAAGATGCCGCGCTGGTTGCGCGATACGTTGTCGGTGGTGGGAATCATGTCGGTGTTGTTGATTGCGTATAACTTGTTTGTGGCTAAACACGCCGACTGGTCGCTGGTGCCCGTTCAGATTGTCCTGGCCTTGCTGGCCGTGGGTGTCTGGAGCTTTCTGAGCTATCGGAGCCGCGAACGCCGACAAGTCGCCGCACAGAAGCAGGCGGCGGCCGCCAAACGTCGGGCCGAGGCACAGAAGCAAGCGGCGATTGAAGAAGTGGCGAATGCCCAGAAGCGCCGCCAACGTAATCAACACCACCAACAGTCGAAATAGGGGGAATGTCGTATGGCGGAAACGTTAAAATTCTGTCCGCGTTGTGGCGCGGCGGTCACGCCCCGAGATGACCGGTGCCCGCACTGTCAGACGGACTTGCGGCCATTTCGGACCGCACCGGCTAGCAAGTCGAACAGTCAAAAATTAAATTTATCGGCGCTCTATGCCAATCCCTATCGCGAAGGCATGAAGCGACTAAAAGCACGTGAGTCCCAGACACCGGCACCGGCGAAGCGTCGCTGGCGTTGGCCGTGGTCAAAGGAGTGAGTTTCATGGCAAAGTTTACGGTGATTCACGGTGACATCACCACGAGTCACGTGGATGCCATTGTTAATGCAGCAAATACCACGTTATTAGGCGGTGGTGGCGTCGATGGCGCCATCCATCGCGCGGCGGGGCCGGAGCTTTTCAAGGCGTGTGTGCCCTTCAACGGGTGCCCCACCGGCGAGGCCCGGATTACCCCCGGATTTAAATTGCCGGCGAAATGGGTGATTCACACGCCGGGGCCGGTCTGGCACGGCGGTGACCATCACGAGTCCGAGCTGTTGGCGGCCTGTTACCGCAACAGTCTGGCCTTGGCCGGCGAATACGGCTGCCAGAGTGTGGATTTTCCGTCGATTAGCACGGGGGTCTACGCCTATCCCTTAGAGGAGGCGGCCGCCATCGCCACGCAGACGATTGCGACGACGCTGGCCCATACCACCTCCGTCCAGTCGGTGCGCCTCGTGGCCTTCGATGAGACGACCGCGGCCGCTTACAGAACGGCGTGGGAAGAAATTCAACAATGAAAAAGTGCGCCAAACCAGTTAGCTGATTTGGCGCACTTGTCTTGTTCGATTAAGAAACAGAATTGGTAAACTTACCTGATGGAACGGCCTAGTTCGGCTTAGTGGCGATGAGGCTCTTCAGGGCACTCTGCTCGTCACTGGTTGGCGCTAATTCGCCAGACTTAATGGCGTGGTACTTTTCGACTGAAATGC
The DNA here is from genome assembly GCF_038374745.1 of Levilactobacillus sp. HBUAS70063. Lineage (NCBI taxonomy): Bacteria > Bacillati > Bacillota > Bacilli > Lactobacillales > Lactobacillaceae > Levilactobacillus > Levilactobacillus sp. HBUAS70063. Next base: position 334,093 of record NZ_JBANSM010000002.1, read on the forward strand.
GGGAGCCGAAAGCCATTTCGCCATCAGTTTTGTCGTATTTCTTTTGGTAGGCGATGATTGCTTCAGCAAGATCATTTAATTCTTGACTCATTAATATCCCTCCAAATGATAATCCAAATTACTGCTTACGTTTATTATACTAAAGTTTTGCAAAAGCGGTGAAATAACCCTCGATATCTGGAAGTTTTTTTGTATTCTACTTGATGAACGGGCCAAAATTGCGTAAACTTATACCCAATATAACAATTCCTGTCGATTAGTTAGGAAATTGTTAACGCAATTTGGTCAACCTGTCACAGCTTTGAGATATTCGTGCACTAAGCTAGGCGGTAAAAAGACACGCGAGGTGACAGGATGAATCTACGACGAATTATTTCGAGTTTGACCATGGCTGTGGTAGTGTTAGCCATTGTGAGTGGTCTATCGTGGTTCACGATGGGGAAGCGCACGGTGACGCAGGTGACGACGCATCCCGCGATCGTCAACGTTCCGCGCACGCACGCCACTCAGATTCACATGAAATAAGCGAGTATTAATCTCGCCACCGGGGCCGGATAACCGGCTGTTTCATCTTAAATTTCGGTAATCATATTGATTACATGACTACAGTCTCTTGTAGTTTATCAAGCAGGGAAACGGGCTAACTTCGGTTGGTCCGTTTCTTTTTGGGTTAAACGGGTAAAGGTTGAAAGATAGAGATCAACTAGAATTGTTGGTATCGTACAATCTATGGCGTTAGTATTAGTCGGTTACAGTTTCGCAGTGGAAAACGTTCGCCTTACCGTTCGCCAAATAGGGGTTGGATCGCGGTGGGCGGACGGGCCGAGCCACAGTATGGTCTCGACACCTCGCTTTGAGCCGAGGAATCACGTCTCAAAGACGCCAGTTTCCTAAGCGGCATGAACCGTGCCACTAAGGCAACGCCCACGGCTGAACCCCTAACAGGCGTAGGCCTCTGGTTTCACTAATTTTAGTGGACAGAACACCGTCATTACGGGAAGCAGTGTGTTAATTTTACTTTCAACCTTTAGGTGGATAAATAAAATCGCGCGTTCCCACTATACGGAACGCGCGATGCTTTGTTTAGAAGTGAAACCACTCACTCTGGTTGCGGCGAACCTCGCCGCGTAAGCCGAAGAAGTAGATCATGAACGCCGCCACGAGGACGGCCAAGACAATGGTCCAGAACCAAGCTTGCGTGTAAATAAAGGTGAAATACGCAAACCCCAGCGTACTCAGGGCAATCAGCGTCAGGTTGACGGGTAAATTCTTGCTGTGAATGAAGGCCGTGGCCAGGGCCAAAACGACCGCGCCACCAAACATATCGTCACCGGACAGGCGACTGCCCGGGCCATTGAATAACGCATAAATTTCGATCAACACGCCTAGCACCAGGGCTAGGTAGCCAAAAGACTGTAAGAATGTTAATTGTCGTAGTCTTTTCATTGCCGACACCTACTTTCTCTCGTACGGTGCCCTAATTATACCGCATTACTTTTCGGCTGAAAAATCTGACGGCTCCGCCACATCCGGTAGGGCCCACGTTTCGTGGTCGAGGGCCATTTGCCAGAAGTGTAATTCGTACCAGCTACTGCGTTTAAAGATGGTCAGAAGCTCCGCTTGGTTGGCTGGTGTTGCCACGTGGTTGGCCAGCGCTAACTGGTCGGCCATCATCCCCGTGTAATCGTCGGCGTCATAGGTGTTCAACCAATCCTGATAAATAGGGACCGGGGAACCCGCCTGCGCCAGCTCCTGGCCGATTTCGGCGTAGAGCCAGTAACAGGGGAGAAGGCCGGCCACGGCACCCGCTGGCCCACTGGTGGCTAGGGCGCGGTACAGGTGGCTGGTGTAGGCATAGCCCGTGGGCGCAATGGGCGTTGCCGCCACCTCTTCGGATGTAATCTGGAGCCGATCGAAGAAGGTCTGGCGTACCGCGATTTCACCCTGGCGAAGATGCTCGGCCCCGGCGTGAAGCCGCTGGGCCACGTCGGCATCGTTGCTCTGGTCGGCGGCCAAATCGTGGAGTTTGCTGAACTCTTGCAGGTAGTAGTGGTCCTGGATCAGATAATACCGAAAAGTCGCCAGCGGTAAGGTTCCAGCACACAGCTGAGTAATGAAGGGATGGCGCTTGGAAGCCGTCCAGGAAGCCTCGGTTGCGGCGTGGGCTAAGTCAGTAAACATGTCAAAACTCCTTTAGTGAACAAAGATTAGGGAAGTCCGATGAACATTCCCAGTTGAACCAGTAGTAGGCTCCCGGCGAATAACCACCAGTCGCGCGCAATCAGGGGCACCGTTTGGGCGTGGGTCCGCGGCGCGCCTTCCACGAAGCCGTGAGAGGTCATGGCCGCGGCCAGTTGGTCCGACCAGTTCATGGCGGCCAGAATCACTTTAAAATACAACCGCGGCGACCACACGTGAAGAACCTCGCCACGCATTAATGCGGCGGCCCTGACGGTGGCCACTTCCGCTTTAATCTTGGGCATCAGGTTGAAAGCGGCGAGGAAGCCATACGCGAATTTACTCGGTAGTTTGGCGTTTTGTTCCAACGACCGGGTGAGCCAGAGGGGCTTGGTGGTTAGGGTGAACCAGCCGCCCATGTAGACGTATACGAACATCCGGGTAAAGAGGACCCACAGAAAGTGGTCGGACGCGTTTCCACGTAGCATCAGAGACCAGACCAGCGTGCTGGCAAAGAACAGCGGGACCAGTGTCAGCCAGAGCAGGCGCCGCCAAGAAATGTGGTGCCAGAGCATCAGGATAAGGCTGACCACGCACAGCGCCACGTTGACACTCCAGACCTGCGCGAAGGACACTTCCAGGGCGATCAGGACGATGAGGGCGAGTTTAAGCGAAGGATTCATGCGCTCACCCCCCGATACGTGAGATGCCGGTCGGCCAATTGTAAATGCAGGTCAACCAGGTCGTCTAAGCCACTGAGTTGGTGGCTAATCAGGATGAGCGTCAGGTTGAGGTCACGCTGCACGGTCGTCAGGATGTGGATGACGGCTTGAATGGACGCGTAGTCGAGGCCCTTGAGCGGTTCGTCCAGGAGCAAGACGTTTGGCGCCATGATCAGCATGCAGAGTAGTTGAATCTTTTTCTGCTGGCCGCTACTGAGTGAGTAGAGCACCTGGTCGTCGCGCCCGGCGAGGTTCAACTGTTCCAGGAGCCGTTGAATCCGGTCTGGCGTGAAGTAGGTCCGGTTCCCGTATTTCTGCGATAAGGCCAGCTCCTCGGCCACGGTGACGTTGAGAAACTGGGCGGAGGCCGCCTGGAACATCAGGCCGACTTGCCGGGCGTAGCGCCGCTTGTGAATCTTTTGAATATCGGTGTCGTGATAGGTGAGGTGCCCCTGATAGCGACCTAGTCGCACGAGCGCTTTAAACAGGGTGGACTTGCCACTACCGTTGGGACCGGTGATGAGCGTGGTGCGGTGCGCATACAGCCGCAGATCTTGAGGCGTCAGAAGTTGCCGGTCGCTGTGGGCCAGGCCGAGTTGGTCGCCATGTAGGCAAACGGTCAGTTGGTCGCTGGGGAGCTGGACGTGCGTTAACCGTAAGTGCTGCGGGGTAAAGGCGGCGAAACGGTCACGCGTTTCCGCGGCGGATAGCAGGTGAAGCTGGCCCCCCGCCAAGACGGCGAGGTGGTCGACCCACTGCTGATAACCGCTCAGATCGTGGTCGGCCAGGACAATGGTCTTGCCCCGCTCCGTACATAGTGCGACCAGCTTCTCGAGTAGGATTAGCCGGGTCGGCGGATCGATGCTGGCGAAGGGTTCGTCTAGCAGGATGACGTCGCTATTCATGGCGACGATGATGGCTAGTGCGACCTTCTGTTGCTCGCCCCCGGACAGCTGCATGAGCTTGCGGTGGGTGAGATCGCTGATACCGATGAAGGCCAGCGCGGCGGCACTCCGGTCGGCAATTTCGGCGGCCGGGACCTGTTGATTCTCTAAGGCAAAGCGCAGTTCGTTTTCCACGGTGTCCATGGTGAACTGCGTACTGGGTTCCTGAAACAGCATGGCGACCGTGCTGGCGCGCTTGCCCGGGGCAATGGCGCTGAGCGGTTGGCCGTCAAAGGTAATCGCGGACCCGCTGGTTGGCAGTAGACCAGCGATGAGCTTGAGCAAGGTGGATTTTCCGCCCCCGGAGACCCCAGTCAGCAGGGAAAATTTACCCGCCGGAAAGGTCCCGGACAGTTGGTCCAGCACGGGACGCGATTGCTTCGGATAGGTGTAAGTGAGTGATTGTACCGTGACGGTTGCCAAATGAATTCCCCCAATACTTGACTTTAGTTGTAACTATTATCGCCTGTGGTGGTTCGGTGATAGCTAAGCCACCGGTGACTGGTGTCGTCTCGGCGATGTGCGGCAATGTCTCGCCAACGTTACTGATGCCACGTCGGTGAATTTGTAGCAGCCGCAGGCGAACGACACACCAGAAACAAGGGCTAGTCCTTCAAGACGTGAGCGCGGACCAACAAGTTGTTGATGAGCTTGGTCAACACGCCGCCGAAGAGGAAGATGGACACAAACCGCACGCAGACCAGCAGTAACAACAGCGGCAGATGGTAAGCCGCGTAGCCATTTCGAATCAGGTCCCAGGCAAAAGTGACGATGGTCGTGGTCAATGCGCTCAGCACCAGCGTGAACCAGCCGTAACGCTTGTAACCGGTACAGATAAACCCGAGTTCGGACCCGAAGCCTTGCAGAACCCCAGAGATTAACGTGCTGGCACCCCACATGCCACCCAGAAACATTTCCACCACGGACCCCAGCAGTTCACCTAGCGTGGCCGCGCCAGGAATCCGAATGACGAAGCCGGCGAGCGGCCCGGCCATGACCCAGATACCGATAACCAGTTCATTAGCCAGCGGTGACAAGCCCACGGGCGCCAGTGCTGCCTGTAAAATCGTGTAGACTGGACCAATTGCCCAGAAGATAACCCCCATAAAAATTGCGATAATGGTCACCAAAATAATATCTCGAATATGCCAACGTTTCATAAACAGTCGCCTCCAATAAATTTAGACGCTGAGGGGCCACCAAGGCTAAAAAAATCCCCACTAAAAAAATCTAGTGGGGTTCATTGATAGCTATGGATTACGCGTTCCCTTCGCTGGTATTAACCAGAGCAGGTTCAATGGGTTTGATCTCAGCCGCGATGGCACCCCAGTCGTATTTGATTAATTTCTAGCTTAACGAGTTTAGCGGGGAAATGCAACCATCGCCAGCAAAAATCGTTTTCAGTCTATAAGCAGTTGAGGCGCGCAATGGTTTTACAAATGCGTTACATTGGGGCTGATTTTACCCGCGTGGCTAACGTTTGGCGGCCAACAGTGCTATCGTAACAGGTGGTTAACTTAATGATGACAGAACTAGGAGGAATTTAAAATGAAACAACCAGGACGTTTAAACCGCGTCCTCATCGCGTTTGCCGTGGTGATCATTCTCGGTGGCACGATCGGACCGGTAACGCCAGTGATGGCGGCCAGTCGCTACAAAACCGTCAGCACCCAGTCGATTAAGAAGACGGCCTATCACAAGAAGAGTCGTCGTGGGGCCATCTTCAATAAGGCCCACACGCGTAAGGTTATTAACCTTACTGCGCATCCGAACACCACGTGGTATGCGACCAAGCGGGCCACGCTGAAACACGGGAAAACCAAGGGCGTTTACCTCTACGTTAAGAATCATTCCGGGCATATTAAGGGGTGGATTTGGCATAACTATCTGAAGAAAGGCAAGGCGCCCTTCGTTTTGAGTAAGGCCAAGGCCGCCGTGGCGATGAATGCCAAGACGGGCAAGGTCGTGTGGTCCAAGCACGCCAACACGGCCCGGCCGATTGCCTCCGTTTCAAAGATTATGACGCTTTACCTGACGCTGAAGAAGATTAAGGGCAAATCCAGCAACTGGAATCATAAGATTAAGATTACCAGTCGGGGCTTGGTCTCGATGAGCCGGAGCGCGGCTTACGGGGGCTTTCACTTCAAGCTTAACCACAAGTACACGGTGCGGCAGCTCTACTACGCGGCCTTTCTCGATTCCTCCAACAATGCGGCCATTGCCCTGGGGAAATGGGTCGGCGGTAGCAACGCTAAGTTTATTGGCAAAATGAATGCGCAGGCGCAGGCTTGGCATCTCGGACACGCCCACTTCGTTTCGGCCTCCGGACTGGAAAACAGTGATCTTCGGCAATTCGGGTATCGCTACGGTAAGGCCAACGCCAACCAGGTCTCGGCCAAGGATGTGGCCCTGATAGCGCGGCACCTGATCACGGCCTATCCGCGGGTCTTAAAGGACGGTAAGATTGGTTCGATGAAGGTCAACGGCCAGACGTGTCATAATTACAATAACTTATTGAAAGGGCGGAAGTATTACCAGGCTTCGCTGAAGGTGGATGGCCTGAAGACCGGTTACACCCCACTGGCGGGGTACTGCTTCGTGGGAACCGGGCAGAAGTCCGGCAAGCACCGGGTCATCACGGTGGTCTTACACGATGAAAATGAATTCACCGAGACCCGCTCACTGATGAATCACGCGTATGGTTTGGCTAGCATGAGTGATTAGTCCGCTTTAAGAAGTCCCGGTTAATCGGGCTGAAAGCGATATTGTCACGGCGGTCCCTATCGTCATCTGGACCAAGCTTGGCGAACGGTAAGACAGCCAGAATCTGTGAGGCTGCTAATGGTGTAGCCGGTAAGTCATTCAGGTAGCACGTGGTGGATTACGGTAAAATTACGTCCCCAACAACTGGGTTACAAAATAGACTGGGCCCTTGTGGTTGAGCGGTTTCACATGGTAGGCTTAAATGTAATGAATCGGTAAATATAGGAAAAGGGGATTTACATACGCATGACAATTTCGAAGGTTAAGGGGGCGCTGCTGGCGCTACTCTTTACGGTGACTCTTGGGGCCGCTACGAGTGTGCAGGTTACCGCCGACGCCGCGACTTACACGACCGTGTCGAGTAAGAATGTGACCAAGACGGCGTACCACAAGAAGAGTACTAGTGGGGCCATTTACAATCAGGCCCACAACAAGCGCATCGCCACGATGAAGGGCTATCCGAATACCACCTGGTACGTGACGAAGCAGGCGACTTTGAAGCACAGCAATTCGAAGGGGATTTACTTCTACGTGTCCAACAAGAGTGGCTCGGTGAAGGGCTGGATCTGGCACGGCTACTTGAAGAAGGGCAAGGCACCGTTTGGCTTGAAGTACGCCAAGAATGCCGTCGCCTTGGATTACACCACGGGTAAGGCCGTTTGGTCCAAGAACGCGAACACCGCGCGGCCCATCGCTTCTGTTTCCAAGCTGATGACGCTCTACTTGGTCCTCGATAAGATCGATAATGGTTCTGGAAAATGGACGGATATTGTCAAGACCAGTAACAGTGGCTTAGTCGCCATGGGGAACAGTGCCAGCTGTGGGGGCTTCAAGTTCTACAGCAATCACAAGTACACGGTCAAGGAACTCTACGATGCCGCGTTGCTCGATTCTTCCAACAACGCAGCGATTGCCTTGGGCCAGTGGGTCTCCGGCAGCAATGCTAAATTCATCAAGAAGATGAACGCGCAGGCTAAGAGCTGGAACTTAGGTAAGGCCAGCTTTGTTTCCGCCTCGGGGTTGGAAAATAGCGACCTGAAGGCTTTTGGCTACAGCTATGGTAAGGCCAACGCCAACATGGTATCGGCCAAGGACGTGGCCTTGATTGCCCGGCACCTGATTAAGGATTATCCGCGGGTCTTAACGGATGGTTCCGTTGGGTCCAAGACGGTCAACGGCCAGCTGTGCTACAACTACAACAACATGTTGCCCGGTCGGAAATACTATCAGGCTAGTCTGAACGTGGACGGCCTGAAGACGGGGTACACGCCGCTTGCCGGGTACTGCTTCGTGGGAACGGGGCAGAAGGCCGGTAAGCACCGGGTCATCACGGTTGTCTTACACGATGAAAATGAATTTACCGAAACGCAATCCTTAATGAACCACGCCTACAGCTTGGGGATGGATGCGTAAGGTGAGCTAAATAATCTGGGAAATCACGCCGATTGTTGTTGGCGTGATTTTTTTTAAGTTAAAGCGTTGAAAATAGAATTAACGTGCGGCAACGATTTCTTTTGGCGACTAATTCGTCTAAAAATCATCGTCGAAGCGAGTCGTTTACGCTATCGGAAACGCTGTTAAACCGGCGTTTGTTTTATGATTAAATTTGTAAGTAAAAGGCGTTGTGCTGGGGAATTTTGTCGGGTATGCTGGGGATAGGTTAATCGAGAAAGGGTGGGCGTTGGATGCGACCAAAAGTAATTGCAACGGATTTAGACGGAACATTTTTAGATGAAGCTGGGCATTATGACGTGGCGCGTTTCGATGCCCAGCTGGCCGCACTCGGTCGCCGGGAAATTCGTTTCGTGGTGACTACGGGTGACCCCCTCGACCACGTTCAGCAGCTATTTGCGCCGCTGACACATCGCCAGAACCTGACCTATATCGTAGAGGATGGCGCGTTGACGGTGACCGGACACGGGGAACAGTTGCAGGTCCAGGCGCTGGCCGATCGGGATTGGCGGGACGCTGTGGCTTGGTTGAAGACCGCCCCGATAATGGCGGATTGCTTTGTCATCGCCTGTGGGCGCGACCGCGCGTACACCGAACTGGCGACCACGAGCCAGCGGTTTCACGAGTCACAGGCCTTCTATCCCAGTCTCACGCAGGTTACGGATTTAACGCAAGTGACGGCTGACATCCTCAAGCTGGATGTGACTTGGCTGAAAACCGAGGTTCGCGAGCAGGTCGCCGCATTTAATCGCCAATTTCAGAATCGGCTGGTGGGGACCAGTAGCGGTCTGGGGGGCATGAACGTCACCTTACCCTTGGTCAGTAAGGCCGCGGCTCTGCTGGCTTTGGGCCAAATTTGGGGCGTTTCGCCGGATCAGATGGCGGCCTTTGGGGATTCCGGCAACGATCACGCCATGCTCGAGATGGTGGGACAGGGATTCGCCGTGGCCAACGCTGATCCGGCCATCATCACCGGACCGGTCAAGCGGTTGGCGGCCACCAATCAGCAGGGGGCCGTTAGCCAGCAAATCGACCAGTGGTTAGTTTAGGTGACCGCCAGACTAACTGAGTGACTGGAATGTCCGGGACCACCCGATTGCCGTACAATTTACGGTATTGGGGGATGGTAACGATGGCTGAACAAGTGAGTGGCTTGGGCCGACACCTCGTTGACTGCGAAATCAAGTTTCGGCGTAACCGCCAGATGCGGGCGATCTATTGTGCGCTACGCTTGATTTTTCCGTTGATTCTCGTGGGTACCCTCGCCGATTTTATCAATCAGGCTTGGTTACAGCGCAGCGGCTACTATTACCAGACGTTACACGTGGCCAAATGGGTCTTTCAACTGAAACTATGTCGTCAATATTTAGGATTACTGAGTGCGGGCACCCTTGGGATGGCCGCGATTCTCGTGGCGTTTGCGGTGAGCTTTTATCTCGTCGCGCCGGCCACGCCCGTGATTGCCAATCGGTTGATGGCGGGAATTATCGCCATCATTGTGCTCAAGACACTTAACGTGAATCGTGCAACGGTATTGAATAATCACCCCGTTCAGTGGCTATCCAACAATCTCGGCCTCTCTGGTATCTTGGTCGGGGTCCTCGTGGGGCTGTTGGTCGGTAATGGCTATCGCTGGCTGATTAACCACCAGGACGCCGCACAACATCCGCTGGCTCAGTCGGTGGGGGGCATCAGTCTATGGCTTATCGTCCTGACCGGCTTGGGATTTCTCTGGCTGAAGACGCAAACGGTTGGCCTGACTGCCGCCTTACTGGCCTTGTCCCGCTGGCCGTTTCAATTGCCCCAGCATCTGGGCGCCTTGCTGGGATTCGGACTCTTAACGGGGCTTTGCCAGTGGTTGGGCATCTTGGGTCCCATTGCCAGTGTCGGTGGGCAGTCGGTTCAAGCCGCCCAGAATTTAACGGCGGTTCTCGATCACAGCGGTTGGCAGGTGCCGCATCCCGTCACGCTACACACCGTCTTTGATGTTTACGCGGCCAGTGGGGGACCGGGCATGGTCTTGGCACTCTTGCTCGCCATCTTTTTGGTGAATCATAACGTTCGTCAGCGGCAGATCGGTTGGTACTGCCTGATCCCGACATTGGGGAATTTCAACGCCCCGCTGTTAGTGGGCTTGCCCGTGCTGTTCAGTCCGCTTCTTCTGGTGCCCTTTCTCCTGGCACCATTAGTCTGCACGACGCTGAGCTGGGGGTGCCTGGTGCTTCACTGGGTACCAGCGGCGGCATATCCCTTGGCCAATGGGACGCCGGGGATCTTGCAGGCCTATCTGGGTACCGGCGGCAGTTTGGCCGCTTTGACCTTATCGGTGGTCGAATTAGCCCTGAGCACGGCCATTTATTACCCGTTCGTCAAGTGGGCGGGCATCGCGGAGGAGGTGGTCGCTCATGAAACGACGATTTCGTAGCGTGTTGGTGATTATCCTGGGATTGGTGTTACTTTGCGTTCCCGGTTTTCTGTGGCGCCCGCAACAGCGTACCGCCGTTCAGGCGACCTACCGTAGTGCCATGGCGCCGGTCTTCTTGGTGCCCGGGTCCAGTGCCACGCAGAACCGCTTCAACGCATTGGTCGCGGGAATTAACCAGAAGGCGAAGCATCGGCACAGCCTCTTACGCGTAGAGGTCATGACCGATGGCACCCTGAAGTACACTGGGAGTATCCGGGCCAACGACACCCAGCCCATCATTGTGGTCGGTTTTGAGAATCATCATGATGGGTATGCCACGATTCAGAAGCAGGCGAAATGGTTTACGATTGCCTTTCAAGCCCTACAGCGGACCTATCACTTCAATCACTTCTCGGCGATGGGGCATTCCAATGGCGGGCTGGTTCTAACCATCTTCTTGGAGGACGACTTGGCCAAGACTAAGGCCCACGCCGACCGCTTAATGACGATTGCCTCGCCGTTTAACCTCGAGGAGTCGGACCAGAACGTCGATACGCCACTGTTCAAACAACTCAGTGCGGGGCGGCAACGATTGCCTAAGGAACTGACCGTCTATTCTATTGCCGGAAGTCAGGGCTACTCGGGCGATGGCATCGTGCCATTCGACAGTGTCAATCGCGGAAAATTAATTTTTCAGGGGCAAGTCAAAAGTTTTACGCAGATGACGGTGACCGGCGCGAACGCCAATCACGCCGATTTGCCGGAGAACCAGCAGATTCTCGCCCTCATTCGTCAGGACCTTTTAGCGTAGTCGAGGTTCACTTCGCGGCCACTAACGTGTAAACTAGAGGGTATACGGAGGACGAAAACGAATGATAAAAATGATTGCACTCGATCTAGACGAGACGCTACTGAATACCGATAAGACGATCAGCGAAGAAAACGCCGCGACTTTACGGCGGTTGCACACCGCGGGGATCAAAGTGGTGCTGTGTACCGGCCGGCCAATCAATGCGATTTGGGGTTATCTGGAGCAACTTGGTTTGACCACGAGTGAGGACTACACGATTACCTTCAATGGCGCGCTGGTGATTCAAAACACCACGAAGGAGGCCCTGGCCCAAAGCGGGTTGAGTAAGCACGACTTTCAACCCCTGCACGCCTTTGCTCATGAGAACGGTTACCCGTTGGATATCCTGGACTTTGATCAGGTTTATCCGGTGTCCGACCTGACGCCATCGGTGTATCAGCACATGCTTAAGGCCCCAATGGACTTTGTCCCGACTAAGTTTGCGGATTTGCCGGATCATCTCTTCAGCAAGGCCGTGATGGCAACGGACGCGCCCGTCTTGGACGCGGTCGTTAGCAAGCTGACGCCGGCGCTAAAGGATCGCTACCACGTGGTTCGGTCGCAGCCCAAGATTCTCGAATTCTTGGCGGCGGACATGGATAAGGCCGTGGGCTTGGGTCAGCTATTGACGCACTTTGGCTGGGACTTTAGCAACCTGATGGCCTTCGGTGATGCCGAAAACGACCTCGGGATGATTAAGGCCGCCGGAGATGGCGTGGCGATGTTGAACGGTCAGCCGGAGATTAAGGCGGCCGCCGACCACCAGACGCCGACCACTAATAACGAGGCCGGTGTGGCGGCTTATTTGAAGCAGCGTTTTGTCGATATCCTGAGTTAAGGGTAGCGATTGTTTGCAATTTCTGAGGAACAATGGCACTATAAAAATTATAATGTGTGGATTAATAAGGAGGAGTATGGTCATGAAACGTTTATTGGTTAAGTTAGGACTAACAGTGATGGCATTGGGTACTTTGGGTGGCGTCGTTGCGCCCAGCATCTCTGCTAGTGCGGCGAAGAAGCCAACGATCAACAACACCGATTTAAAACGGTATTATAAGAATGCCAAATCCAAGACAGCCTTTTACTTTAAGACGTACAAGTCAGGTGGCAAGACCGGTTCGCTACTGATTTTCGGTGACTTCGGGTCCACCCCTAACGTGAAGTATGGGGTGCCAACGTCGACTAAGCTGAGCAAGAATCGTCAGACCTTGACCACGAAATACAAGTTGATCCAATTCAAGACGGTTGATAAGAAGACGACCACGTCTCTGACCAAGAAGACGTACACGTTCAAGCTAACCAAGAAGTCTAGCACGAAGTTCACGGCTAAGATTGCCGGGACCAAGGCCAACCGGCGTTTAGCAACGACTGGTAAGACCTACACGTACACGAAGACGAAGACCAGCCCCGCAGCGGCTTATGGCAAGAAATACGTTAAGCCAGTGCTCTACAAGGAATACATGAAGGCCTTCGACTCACTGTCAGCGGCCAACCAGAAGAAGTTCGCTAACCAATACGCGAACGCTGGGGTCAAGACCATGACCAACAACTTCAATTACAAAGTTAAATAACGCAAGAGAAAGGGTCTGGGGATAAAATTCCCAGACCCTTTGTGTCTCTGAATTTCTGGTGTTGAAGCCGGCTGCCGTTTGTTGCCCTCTTTTTTTCGGAAGTGGGTGAGGACTGGCGGAATTTCCGGTAGCCACAGCCAATCGCGATAAGCCTCGCCTAATCAAAAAAGCCACACCCACCGTGATTGATGAGTGTGGCTTTAGCTGTTAAAAGGGTTAGTTCTTCTTGAACAGAGCCGTCAAGTATTCCATGAAGGTCTTCAGGTAACGGTCCTTATCAACCGCTACGGCGACCTTGACATTGGTTGGTTCGTTCAACCGGTTGTCGTCACCGATCGTCCGACCATAAGTTTCCTTGTTGTAGTTAACCACCATGTTCAAGTCAATCGTGGTAACGAAGCTTGGGTCCAAAGCAACCCCAACGGCAAGTGGGTCATGCAAAGCACAGCCCCCTAAGTTATCGTTAACGTCGACGTAGGCTTGAATGTAGTAGTCCACGATGTCGGCAAATTTTTCACCGGCTTCGGTCCCTAAGTCACGCCATTGTTGGGTCTCCTTCTTGGTTAAGAGGGTCCGCAACGTCACGTCCAGACCAACCATAGTTGAATGCATTGGGCTAGTCAGAACCGCGTTAGCCGCTTCGGCATCTTGGTTGATGTTAGCTTCGGCATAGGCCGTGACGTTACCAGGAACCGTTAAGGCCCCACCCATGAAGGTCATGTTGCCAATTTCCGTGGCGATTTCTGGAGCCTTCTTGAGGGCCGCTGCCAGGTTGGTCATTGGGCCAGTTGGGACTAACGTCAAATCTTTGCCGTACTTGTGAACGGCGTCGATTAAGAAGTCCACACCGGATTCCTTTTCGATAGCCCGCTTGGGTGCGGGTAAGTCAACTTGGCCGATCCCGTTTTCACCGTGAATGTCGGCACTAACTTGCATCCGGTCAAAGTGATCGCTAGTTGAGGAGTGACTTTCACCTAAGTATACGGGAATGTCGGTGTGACCGAGCAGTTCCAAAATCTTCAATGAGTTTTGGCCACCAGCTTCGACCACCACGTTACCGTAAGAACCGATAATCCCGATTAAGTCTACGTCTGGAGCACCTAAGGCGTAAGCAATTGCCAAGGAATCATCGATACCTGTATCTAAGTCTAGAATCATTTTACGTTTTGCCATGATTTCGTACGTCCCCTTTGATCGATATATATTAAATGGGCTGAACACCTACACTAACTATAATGTAACGGTTTACATTTAGCAACCCTTCTTGGAAGCAAGTTGAAGCGCGACGCTATTCACGGTAAACTAGAACGCGAATAAGGGGGAGTGTACCATGGCCAATAAAGAGTCCGTTAAGCCGGTCAAACGGCATTTTGAGTATCACAACCATTTACTAGATGACGCCACCAAAGAGATGAACGAGTGGACGGGCGAAAATAAAGTTGTGGAAATCCATTTATTTTCCATGTTTTCCGCCGTGTTTAAACACCACGATTTAGACGATGCCGAGTCGTTATTTATCGTCGGCACCAAAGAAACCACGCCATCGCTGGAGGCCGTCTCGGCGGCGCCGGTGAAACCGTGGCTGTTTTCGCGCGTCTTTGCCGTACTCGGGGCCAGCTTCGTCTTGCTGGCGCTTCTGTTCTTGGGATTTCGTAGCAACAATGCCGTGCCGGGGATGATTTTCATCGGCTCGCTGACCGTCCCGTTTTCATTAATGATTATGTTTTTTGAAATCAACGTCTTTCGTAACATTTCCGTCTACCAATTGATGGCGGTCTTCCTGGTGGGGGGCATCCTGTCGCTGGTGGCGACCATGATTCTCTACTCGCTGATTCCGTCCGGTAACGGCGTGTCATGGGAGTCGGCGCTCATCGTGGGCTTTATCGAAGAGACCGCCAAGATGCTGGTGATTGCCTTTTTCGTCAACCGTTTTCGCTTAAATTATATTTTTAACGGCCTGCTGATTGGGGCCGCCATCGGGGCGGGTTTTGCCGTCTTCGAAACGGCGGGGTACACCGGTCAGTATGGTCTGGTGACCCTGCTGATGCGCAGTTGGCAAGCCATCGGGACGCACACCATTTGGTCGGCCATCATGGGCGCGGCGATTATTCTCGCCAAGGATCGGCACCAGCCTGTGACCGGGAGTAACATGGTCGCGCCGAAATTCCTGCGGTTTTATTTACTGGCGATTCTGTTGCACGCCGGCTGGGATTGGAACGCGCCATTTGCCGTGCTGGACATCCTGTATCTTCAGCAGTGGGCGCTGATTGCCATCGGCTGGTTGGCCATCTTCGTGTTGATTAACGCCGGCCTGCGGGAGGTGCGGACGCTCCAGGGACAACGCATCCTGAAGAACAGTCAGCTTGGCGGATAGAGAAAGTTAATGATTTGCCGGTCGATGCCGGGATTCTCGTGGAGGAGCGAGTGCTGCATGTCCCAGACGGGGCCGTCGAGCTCTTCGAAACGGTAGCTGCCCACGCGGCCGGCCACCAGTCGGTGCATCGGCGTGGTGGTGTCCACGGGCACCTCGCTATCGTTGCCGATTCGGCCAATGTTGCCGGCTAAATTAAGAATATGAAGCTGGGGATAGCTGGTATGCAGGGGGGCGCGACCGGGGAAGTCGGCCCCGATGCAGACCAGTCGGCTGACGGTGACCGGCGCGTGTTGGCGTTGATTGAGATAGTCGTAGGCGATGGTACCGCCCGAGGAGTGGCCGACGAAGTTGACGTGGGTAATGCCGTAGCGGTCGTGGAGTTGTTGGAGGACGGGCACCAACTGCCTGGCCTCGCGCCGGGCATGGGTGTTATCCTTGAAGAGCACGGGGACCAGGACGTTGGTAGTCAGGCGTTGGTGCTGTTGCCAGCGGACGTGGCCGTCGAAGGCCACCTTGGCCGTTAAGCCGAAGTGGCCGAGGTGGGGCCGGTTCAGACTCAGCACCATATCTCGCATGGACAGCCACCCGCCACTGTTGCCCGGTAGAAATAGGGTGGCCGTACGGGTCTGGGGCACGCGGACATTGGCCAAGGCGGCCTGGCGCGCATGCCAAGCCCCAACGAGGCCCCCGAGAGTGAGTAATGCTGTGAATAGAATAGTCAGACCACGCAGGTGTTTCATGACGACCACCTCCTCATCGTGTGGTTAAAGAATGGAGTTAAAATAATGACAGAAACTTATGATATTACCATTGTTGGCGGCGGCCCAGTCGGCATGTTTGCGGCCTTTTACGCCGGGATGCACAACGCCAAGACGCAGGTCATCGAAAGCTTGGCGGAACTGGGCGGCCAGGTGAACGCCCTGTATCCGGAGAAGACAATTCTGGACGTGGCCGGGTTTCCCGGCATCAAGGGCCGCGACCTTATCGCCGGCCAGCGCGATCAGCTCAAGCAATTCCCGTTGACGATTAAGACGGGCGAGGCGGTCACCAACGTGGTGGCTAATACTGACGGCTTTGCGGTGACGACGCCCAAGGGCACCAGCCAAACGCGAGCGATCATCGTGGCCGTGGGCAACGGAGCCTTTGCGCCACGTAAGCTCAACGTGGCCAATGCGGACGCACTGACGGGCAAGCACCTCTTCTACAGCGTACGTGACCTCGAACATTTTCGCGGCAAGAACGTGATGATTGCCGGGGGCGGGGATGCCGCCATTGATCAAGCGTTGCTGCTGGAAACCGTGGCTAAATCCGTGACGCTCCTGCATCGCCGGGCCCAGTTCAGGGGGTTAGCTCACATGGTGGACTTGCTCGAAGCGTCCACGGTTAACGTCAAGACGCCGTACTTGATTCGCGACCTCCAGACGACGCCGGACGGGACCGTGGACGTCACCCTCAAACAGGTGGGGTCGACCGATGAGTTGACCCACCAAGTCGTCGACGATCTGGTGGTCAGCTATGGCTTTACGGCGGACCATTCGGCCTTGGCTGCGTGGGACGTGGACCTGGCCGAGGATCACCGTTTGATTGCTGTTGACCGGCAGATGACGACCAGCGTTCCCGGCATCTATGCGATTGGTGACGGGGCGACCTATCCCGGTAAGTCGCCGCTGATTGCGATCGGCTACGGTGAGGCGCCCATCGCCGTGCAGGCCATCATGAGCACGTACTTCCCCGATCGCCGTGGGCCGGTGCACAGCACGTCAATTTCACTGAAGTAAGTGGCTCCCTGTTGTTGGCGACATAGCTCTTGCTGGCCGCCTTGCCGTTCGCGGAATCTAGGCTGGATCGCTGGGGAAGGACGGCCCGAGCCACAGGGCGGTCTCGGACCTTGCTTTGAGCCGGAAAACCACCGTCTCAAAGTCACCGATTTAGCGGCAAAGCCCACCGCTAAATCCCCCGGCTGAGCCTAGATTCCGCTTCACTCACGGCTCCGGTACGTGTTATCCCGCTGCGTTTGGCTGAACCCATTACACGTCAGCCATCGACGGTCAATGTTAATATCAATTTCTCGTGGCGGCCACCCGACCACTGCCGGCAGACACCAGCATTTCACGACAAGTCAGTGGTGACTCACGACCCGCACTGAACCAATTGCTGCGGCCGACCGCTAACCTAGCCGGGAGTGAAGCCCCAGATGAGCTCAGCCGTGGGATTCCCTTAGCGGCTGGTTTTGGCCGGTTAGGGAATGGCGACTTGGAAACGCCGGACTTTGGCGGTTCCAAGCGAGGACTGAGACCGCTTCTCAGGCTCAGGGCGTCCTGCCCACCGCGTTCCAGCTCATCTGGGGCGAACGGCGAGGCGGCCAGCTCCAACAATGGTCGCCAAGAACATCTGGCCGGTGTCCCTGACCTTCAGGTAAACCTTAGAATGCACGCTGATTAAATGCAAAGAAGCTATCCGCTCAACCTGATGATTGAACGGATAGCTTCTTTATTTTGACTTCAGCTGGCCAGCTTACTTGCCGCTGGTGTCGTCCGGATTGGTAATCTTGATCCGGTTGGAATCGGTTTGCTTGTGGTTCAGTTCCGGTGCATCGGTCTTGTAGAGGCCCTGCGTGGACTTGTCGCCATTCCGGGAGAAGAGGCTTGTAGACTTCAAGCCCAGCTTCTTCTCAATCTTTTCAGCCTTCTGTAAGCCATCGGAATAGTTGTAATCGCTGGGATCAACCGCGGTGAAGCCTTTAGGATGGTAGAAGCGTAACAGGTTCTTGGAGTTCAGGGAATCCGAGTAACTCAGTCCCTGGTTCACGTGTTGCTGCATCTTCTCAATCTTAGCCTTGAGCTTGCCGGTCGGGTGAATCTCCTGCTTGGTCTTATTACTGTAAATCGTGCCGTCAACGGACGTGTAGCCGGGGCTTTCCCAATCCCGGTTCCGGAAGGCCACGACCTGGTTATGTTCGCTGGAGAACAGGTCGGTGCCGAACTGCAGGTACTTCTTGGTACTCATCCCCATCAGGTGCATCAGCGTTGGCAGAACGTCAATTTCGCCGCCGTAGGTGTGTTCAACCTTTCCCTTGGTGTAGCCGGGCATGTTAAACATCAACGGGACCCGTTGGAGCTGGGCGTTGTCGTAGTCGTTCCAGTCGTCCGGATCGACGCCTAACAACTTCGCCAGGCTCTTGTTGGAGGAATTAGAAATCCCGTAGTGGTCCCCGTAGATCATAATCAGCGAATTCTTGGCCAGCCCCGATTTGTTGAGGTAGTGGTAGAATTCCTTGATCGATTGGTCGAGGTAGTTGGCGGTCTTAAAGTAATTATCGACCGTCTTATCGCCGGTATCTGGCGTCTTAAAGGTGCTGTCTTCACTATCCAAGGAGAACGGGAAGTGGTTGGACACGGTCAGATACTTCACGTAGAACGGCTGTTGGAGGTGTTGCAGGTATTTCACGGAATCGTTGAACAGCAGTTTATCCTTCAAGCCATAGCCCAGCGACTTATCGCCCGAGGTATCGTAGTAGCTGGCGTCGAAGAAGTACTGGTAGCCGAGGTTCTTGTAGGTGTTGTTCCGGTTCCAGAAGCTCCCCACGTTTCCGTGGAAGACGGCGGTGGTGTAACCGGCCTGGTCAAAGATGGCCGGCGCTGCCTGGAAGGTGTTGTCGTTGCCCAGCTGGGTAAACAGCGACCCCTGTGAGAGGCCATACGTGCCGGTCTCCAACATAGTTTCGGCATCAGAGGTCTTACCTTGGCCGACTTCGTGGAAGAAGTTGTCGAAGCTGTAGGTGGCTTTACTCTTGTAGAGCTTATTCAGAAATGGCGTAACTTCCTGGCCGTTGACCTTCTTGTTGATCAGGAACTGCTGGAAGCTTTCCAGGTGAATGATGATAACGTTTTTCTTCTTAGCCACCCCGTAGAGCTTCTTATCGGGAGCGGCGTAATTCTTGTGGACGTATTTTAGAATCCCACTGAGCTCGGACTTCTTGGCGTGGGAGCGCATCTCGCTGGTGTGTCCGGACTTGATGCCGTCGTAAACGGTGAAGGCGTCCAGCCCGAGGTATTTAACCACGTAGGTCCGATCGAAGGTCCGCGTTAACAGTTGCGGCCGGTCCATTTCCCCCAGCGTCAGGTTGACCGAGAAGGCCAGTAGGGCAGCGGAGGTCACGGCCAGGCCGACGCGCTTGTTGACCGGCCGCGGGTCCACGTAGATTCGCCGCGTCAGCATCAGAATCAAGACGATGACTAAATCCAGCCAGTAGAGAATATCGTGCGGCGAGGTCAGGGCCAGCGAACTGCCGGAGAGTCCTTGGTCCACCTTGGAATAGCCCAATACGGTGCTCACGGTCATGAAGTCGGTGAATTCCCGGAAGTAGATGACGTTTATGTAGAGCAATAGCGTATTCAGAATATCGATTAAAAATAAAAACGGATAGAAGAATCGGGCCCGCTTGAGATATAGGGCCAATCCGAAGAGTAAGACGGTCGTCGCAATGGGATTCAAGACGACGATGAGAAACTGGAAGGGGTCGCTCAGCCCCAGTTTGAAGTCGACGAAATAGGCGACTAATGTCTTTAGCCAGAAGAGCACGACTAGGAGGGTGACAAAGCCCATCCGTGTGCCGGTTCTGGCCCAGATTCTTTTGAAACGTTCCAAGTTATTTCGCTCCTTCATTTATAAATAAGTAGTCTTATTCTACCATAGTTAGGTCGTGTTGGCTGGCGTTGACGAAAATGGCATTTTCCCTATCCTAGCAAATAATGCGGTGGGATAGTCGTTCTGCCGCCAAGTTTAGGAAAAGTTTAAGTCCCAGCCAAATTTTTCGGCAACACGGGACGGGCTGGCCGCCTACCGTTCGCCCCAGATGAGCTGGAACGCGGTGGGCAGGACGGAGAAAGCCTGAGAAGCGGTCTTTTTCCTCACTTGGAACCGCCAAGAGTCGACGTTTCCAAGTCGTCATTCCCTAACCGGCGAGAACCAGCCGCTAAGGGAATCCCGCATCTGAGCTCATCTGGGGCTTCATTCTCGGCTCCGGTAGCGGTTGACTATCAGATTGGCTATGCTTGGTGGTGTTATCGTAAAATTGGGCTAACGCTAATTTTGGGGGTAACCACCTATCCTGCCGGAGATCGCCAGTAGTGGAGCCAGCTGTGACAACGCCGTTAGCTGGCGTTTTTAGCCAGGTTACAGCGTGGACGACTTGGGAGACTTACGATCTGTGTAAGGCTTCCAAGCGAGCCGGAAGCCCGTTTCTTGGCTGTAGGCGGTCCCCACAGCAGGCGGAACTGCTGGCAGGCGTAGGCACCTGGTTTTACCAGTTTCGTGGTTATCGGCAAGGTTAGACTAGCTTTGGGCGAACGGTAGGCGGCCAGAGCAAAGAAATCAATACCATTATTGGCGTTATTTGGTACACTAGAGTCAGACAAACCTGTCAGTAGAAGAAAGGTGTGAAGGCGTTATGGACAAGCAAATCACGTTGTATGTGGTACGGCACGGACAGACTTATTTCAACATCTATAATAAATTGCAGGGGTGGAGTAATTCGCCGCTAACCGAAGCGGGGATTGCGGATGCCCAGGCGGCCGGTGAGCGGCTCAAGGATGTCCAGTTTGCGGCGGCCTATTGTAGCGATACCACGCGAGCCGAGCAGACGGCCAAGACGATTCTGGCCGCCAACCATTCCCAACCGGCGGCCAAGTTGACCACGGCCCCGTATTTTCGCGAGGAGTTCTACGGTTACTACGAGGGCACCGACATGGCCCAGGCGTGGTACGTAGCCGGGGCGCCTCACGGGGTGCCGACCTTTAAGGCCATCGAGGAGAAATACTCCATCGGGAAGGCCAAGGACTTCTTAAAGGAAGCCGATCCCTTCCGTCAGGCCGAGAATAACGAGGAGTACTGGGCCCGCGTGGACCAGGCCTTCGACTTGATTCGGGCCAACCCGGACCTAAAGGATGGCGACAAGGTCTTGATGATTAGCCACGGCAATACGCTACTGAGCCTGATGGAACGTTACGGGCAGGGAAAATACGACCTGAGCGTGCGGCCGGCGAATGGCAGTTTGACCAAATTATTACTGACACCGGACGACATTCAGGTGTTAAGCTACAACCAAAAAGATTAGAACGAGGATGGTTTGATGGAAATTAGAATGGCTTGGGGAAAGTTGAACCCTGTCTACCAGAACGCTGTGCAGATTCGAAAGGACGTGTTCATTGCCGAACAGGAGATTGACCCGCAGGTAGAGCTGGACGGCACGGACGAGGATAAGATGCACTACGTGGGTTACGTGGACGATCAGCCCGTTACCACAGCACGAATCGACATGTTGGCGGGTAACCGCGTCAAGATTCAGCGGGTCGCCACGGAAAAGGCGGCGCGCCATCACGGGTACGCCGGTGAATTGATTAAACAGATTATGGCGGATGCCAAGAAGTCCGACGTGAGCCGCGTGGAACTGGATGCTCAGCTAACGGCCATGGATTTCTACAATGAACTCGGGTTTAAGCCCGTTGGTGAGGTCTTTGAAGAAGCAGGAATTTCTCATCGGACCATGCGCTATACCGTTAAATAAAGCAGTTTAAAAAACGTCATTGGTTAAGTGGGAAACCCACTAGCAGATGACGTTTTTGGTTACAAAAAACACGTTACCGTAAGCCAATTGCTTACGCGTAACGTGTCAGAATTATAATCGTTCAGTTGAATTCATGAGGTTCAGTTAGAACTAGTCGGCGTCAGTAGCCGTGGTTACGCGAGCGTAACCCACAGCGTGCCACCAAGGGGCATGAACGGCTTCGCGAACGACACCACGGTTTTGGGCATCAATCATCTTACCGTTACCTATGTACATCCCAACGTGAGAGATAGAACTCTTGCTGTAACCAAAGAAGACTAAGTCACCCTTTTGGATGTTCTTGTAACTAACGTGCTTGTACTTGTTGTATTGAGCCTGTGCGGTCCGTGGCAACGTGGTCTTAGCGCCCTTCTTGTAGATGTAGCTGGTGAAGCCAGAGCAATCGAATGCGGAAGGACCAGTTGCACCGTAAACGTAACGAGCACCTAAGTGGGACTTAGCTACCTTGTAGACTGACTTGAAAGAACTGTTGGAAGCGGCTGATGCGGTGGTCGTGGTGCTCATCGAAACGGCGAAGACCCCAACCAAAACTAATGCAAATGCGGCTAATATTTTAACAACTTTCTTCATTCCTACTAACAACTCCTCATGAATTATTACAGTTATTAGCCTACCAATGTAATGTGACAAATATGTAACAGGTCGTTTGCAAACGGGTTAAATGTCTTAAACAAATCGTTACTTTCTGCAATTTAGTTGCAATATTACCCGAAACCTTGGTATTATCTAACAGGATTGGTAAGTAAGTTAACATGGGGAGGAAGCGTGAGCAATGGCAGTATTTTCAGAACAGATTCGCGAAGCCTTTGACTTTCATCGGTTAGTCTTTCGCATCGGGGAGTTATCAGCGATGACCGATGTGTCTGCTAGGCAGCTCCGTTACTGGGAGAAGAAAGGGCTGATCACCTCTCGTGAACGAGACGATGGCCAGCAAGCGCGGGTCTATACCTTCAAGACCTTTATTAAGGTGTCGATCATGAAGTATTTCATCGATAACGGGTACACCCTGAACGGGGCGGCCAAGCAGGCCCAGGCGCGCGAAGACCGGGTTAAGGATATCCACCGGTTCATCTCAACTGGCATGAAGGGATTCGCCCAGATCGATGGCCGGATGGCGCTTAATCTGGGTCGTTTCGATGACGACCGGACGTTGATGGCCGTGTTACCGGACGAGGGCGACGTGCAGTATAAATTATTACCCAACGCCGAAGCGCAGCGATTGACCGCTGAAATTGACATGTAACATTAAATAAACGGGTCCAGGATGGCATTCATCTCGGACCCGTTTTCATGTGCAATTTTACCAGATAAACGGAATTAGTTCCTTGGTCTCCCGTTGGTAAGCGGTGAAGGCCGCGCCATACTTGTCGGCGAGATACCGATCGGCCGTGGGAATGTAGGAGAAGATGAAGAGCGCCAGCAACATCAGCGGAATCAGCAGGGCGAATGGATTGCTCGTTAAGAGCGCACAGCCCAGGACCCAGAGGACGTCGCCGAAGTAGTTGATGTGAATAGCGTACTTAAACAGGCCGCCTCGGTAGAGTTTGCCGGCATTTCGGGGGTCGGCCTTGAAGGGCTTGCGCAGGAGCTCGGCGGTGGTATTGATTAGACTCCCCGCGACAAAGCAGATGAGTCCCAGCACGTAAGCGACCAGGTTGAAGTGACCGCCATGAATCAGGAGAAGCGGAAAGCCCAGGTAGTAGAGCGCAAAGGCTAGACTATTGCCGAGCGCTTCGGGCCAACCGATTCCTCGGGGCAGCCAGAGAAACATCATCGCGTTGAGCCGGAAGAAAATTACCGCCAGGCAGCCGGCCATTGTCCAGGTGAGCAAGCGTGATTGGTTGCCGGTCGTTAACCAGTAGCCGCTCAGGCCGAGGTACAGGCATTGCGCCACGAGAATGGTGAGCTTAGCGCCACTGGCGGAGTGTTTTAAACCATACATGGGATCATCTCCTTTAAGCCAGCGTACACCTTCAGTCGGCCGAAATAAAGGTGATACCCATTTCGGGAGATTTTTGCTGGTATATATCGGGACGATATACTATAATGAGTCAGCGATAAGGAGTTGACGAGATGTACGAATTATTTATTCTGGGCCAGCTGATGGACCACGCCATGTCGGGCTACCAGCTCCGCAAGGCCTTGGCGACGGTGGTCGGGCCGGAACAGACTGTCAGTTACGGCGTGCTCTACCCGTTGCTGGAGCGTCTGGCCCAGCGCCAAGAGATTACGCTGGCCACCGAAACGGAACGGCCACGACCCAAGAAGGTAGCCACGATTACCGCCCAGGGGCGTACCCACTTTGCCCAGCTGGTGATGGTGCCGGTCGCCATTAACAAGCAGGCGCAGTTGGCGTTTCAGATTAAATGTAACTTTTTACACTTACTGTCACCGGCGGCTCAACGTACGATTCTCTTGAATTTTCAGCAATTTAGTCAGTATCAGTTACGAAACTTACAGAACGTCCGCGATTATTTAACGGACCATCCCCGCATGGTACCGACCGACGTGGCCGATGCCTGGCAGGTCAATCAACTTCAACAATTACGGGCGCAGGCGCAGGCCGACTGGATAGTAGCGCGGCTGGCCGACCGATCAAAGGAGCACTGAGTATGGCAGTGAAAAGTTTTGCGGACAACCCGCAAATTCAGAAACATCGTTGGTGGATCTTGGTGGCAGTCTGTCTCTTTACCTTTATGTCCACGCTAGACGCGAGCATCGTCAACATTGCCTTGCCGGTCATCAGCAAGGACTTAGCCATCCCGATGAATCAGGCGGAGTGGGTCGTGTCCATCTATCTGATTGTCATCTGCGCGTTACTCCTGCTCTTTGGCAAACTGGGCGACACCCGCGGTAAGATTCGCATCTTTAAGATTGGATCCGTGCTGTTTACGGGGGGCTCGTTACTCTGCGGCTTCCGGTTGGGTCTAGGCTTTCTGCTGGTCACGCGGGCGATTCAAGCCGTGGGGGCTGCCATGACTATGGCCACCAATAGCGGCATCATCACCGAGGTCTTTCCGTTTAACGAACGGGGACGGGCCTTGGGGATGATTGGCTCGTTCGTCGCGCTCGGCAGTATCGCGGGGCCCGGCGTTGGCGGCTTGATTCTGGCGCATCTGAGCTGGGGATACATCTTTTGGATTAACGTGCCGATTGGCGTCGTCGCCTTTCTCATCGGCCAACGCATCCTGCCCAGAGATATGACGATTAGTCGCCAACCGATCGACCGGCCCGGCGCCGCGCTGTTTGCGCTGATGATGGTCACCATCTTTGTCGGCGTCTTCGTGGGCCAAGAGATTGGCTTCATGCGGCCCGTGATTCTCGGACTATTCGTCGTTGCGGCGGTGACCACGGTCGTCTTCGTGCGGTTGGAACTACGGGTGGCTCATCCGATTCTAGCCCTGCACCTCTTTGAAAATAAACGCTTTGCCGTGAGCATTCTCTGTGCCTTTCTGATCTTCGTGGCCAACTTCTTCTTCAACGTGGTGGCTCCGTTCTACCTGGAAAACGCGCGAAACATGCCCGCCAATTATGCCGGGTATGCGCTGATGACCTTTCCCATCGTGCAGGTCGTGGTGGCGCCCATCGCCGGGAGTATCTCGGATAAGATTGGCCCGGAAATCCTGACGTTCGTGGGTCTGATCTTGATTTCCATCAGTCAGGTCGGGTACATGCTGGCCAACTTAGCCACACCGCTGTGGGTGTTCATGTTCTTCGTGGGCCTGGTCGGCTTCGGCAACGGGGTCTTCATGGCACCCAACAATTCGATTGTCATGAGCGCCGTGCCGCTGAAGGACCTGGGTGTGGCCGGTGGGGTCAACGCGTTAGCCCGTGAAATGGGGATGATTGTGGGTATCTCGGTGGCCACCACGGTCCTCTTCGCCGCGATGGGGCACTACGCCGGGCATAAGGTCACGGCCTATCTGCCGGCGCACCCGGAAGTCTTCATTGCCGGGATGCACGTGGCGTTCATGGTCTCGCTGGCCATCTGTTTGGTCGCCAGTGTCATCACCGGCTGGCGGGTGTTCCACCGAACGACCTCGATTAAGGGCTAGTCACCATAGTCGTGGCTGGCCGCCTTGCCGTTCGCGGCATATGAGCTGGAACACTGGACTAATCCGAGCCTGCGCCTGCCAGGGGTTCCGGCAGGGTAGTGGCTTTCCCCGAAGGTGAGGGCTACCGGCAACAACTGGTGTGACGCCAAATCAAGTACTGCGGACAAATTGCCATCATAGCCGAGAATGAAGCGAAATATGAGCTCAGCCGTGGGATTTTTCAAATGGTTCCTTTGGAAAATGGCGCCTTGGAAACACCGGTTTTGGGTGGTTCCAAGCGAGGGACGAGACCGTTTCTTAGGCTCGTCCCGGTCTTTCCCACCGCGTTCCAGCTCATATTTGGCGAACAGTAGGGCGGCAATTCAACACAGTCTAAAAAAGCAGCTCCCACATCTGGTGGGAGCTGCTTTTGCTTAACATTTACTTGGAATCATCACTTGATTGCTTACTGCGCTTAGATGCGCGCGTCTTTGGCTTGCGGGCTGTCCGCTTGCGTTTCCGGAATTGCATCGGCTTTTGTGCCGGGATAATCACGGAAAGCTTACCGAAGGACGCGGCCATCAGCGGCAAGGCTAAGTTGAAGATAATCGCGGTGAAGATGGTGATCAGCGTTACAGCGGTCAACGTCTGGGACTCTGCGGCTAAGAGGCCGAGTACCCCGGCGATGATGATGAACAGTGAATGCCGCATGGTCTGACCCACTTCATGGATGCCTGGCAGTAACCACTCGAGCAGTGGGCCATCGTTCAAGCGGTAGCTCAGTGCCAGTTGGGTTAATTCAACCACGGCGAGCACGGTCAGCGGAATGAAGGCTAACAGTGGCACTTGCCAGTTGAATTCGTTGTTCCCGGTCAACCAGCCCATGATGAGCAGGGTCAATTGGTAACCAGCCGCAGCGGAAGCCAGGAACGTTAAGAACCAGTAGCCGGCTTGCAGCAGGGAACGACTGAACAGGACCAAGAGGAGTAACGTAATCCCGAAGACCAGGATTAAGACCCGTGGCAAGTCGTGTTGATACTGCGTTTGAATGGTGCTGGCGACGACAGGTTGGCCGCTAAAGGTCAAGGTCGCGTTGCTCAGAATGGTTCCGCGCAATTGACTCTTGGCCACTTGCTTCAGTTGGGTCAACGTCTGCGTGGTGGTTTTGGCGTTCGGCGCCTGCTTCAACGTAATGGTTAAGTAAGTCGTCTGAACTTTTGCGTCCGTGTAGTTAGTCAGCGCTTGTTGGAAATCACCGCTGGCAATCTGGGTGGGCGACAGGTACAGTGACTTGGCCGCCTCGGAGGACTGCAAACCACTGAGGTACAGGTAAATCTTGTTCAGCGACGTCTGCATGCTGGCCACTTGCTTCTTCGATGAGTTTAAGCTATCGCTGATGGCCTTGATGGCTTCGGCGTAAGCACTCAGGTAGGTATGCGCGGACGTGGCGTCGGTGTTGACGGTGCTGATGGAATTGGATAACGTGGTCAGGTCATTGACGGCGGTATTCAATTCGGTGTTGACGGCGTTCAATTGGTTAATGTATTGCGTAATGCGTTTGGACGTGCTGGAGGTTCCAGCGGCGGTCGAACGACTCAGTGCGGACTGGAGCGACGTTTGTAAGGTGCTACTATCGCTCATCAAAGCGCTGGTCTGCTTCGTCAGCTTGTTCAGCCGCTTGACTTGGGACTTCAGAGTACTGCGCTTCAGGTTGGTCCGGTCGGCCTGCAAATCATTCCGGACGGTGCCTAATTGGCCCACGATTCCGGTGATATTTTGGTCGAGCGAACTCAGTTGACTCGAGACGTAGTATTGCGTGATGGGTTGCCCACCAGGCTGGGTAACGGAAGTGACGGCTGAAACGCCCGGTTGGGCCCGGAGCTTCTTGGTCAGGTTATCCAGTTGATAGAGTTGATTTTGATTGTCGAGGCGTTGGTTGGTCGAGATGTACAGCGTGACTGGCGTTGCTTTCCCTTGACCAAAGTGCGCACTTAATACCCGAGCACCCTGCACGGCTTGATTATTCGGAATATCTTGAGCGTTGTCATAATTGAGGTGGGTTCGATCGGCAAAGACGACGGGGACGATTAAGTACAGAACCACCGCTACGGCGATCCAAGGTTGCCACAGACCGAACTTGGTCAGGTGGAACCATAACTTATGATCCTTGAGCCGTGGCCGCGTCTTCTTCGGCCAGAAGAGGCTATTCCCCAGCATCCCCGTAAAGACGGGCACTAAGGTTACGCTGGCAATCCCGGTGATGGCAAAGCCAATGCCGAGTAAGCCGAACGCCCGAATCGTGGAGAAGTCGAAGAGCATGAGACTGCCAAAGGCAATCGTCAGGCTGAGCGTGCTAATCAGAATCCGGTAACCCAGATCGTTGACCACTTTGGACGTGGCGGCCTGACTGTCGGCCCCATCGTCAGTGAGGTTCCGCAGTTCGCGGAAGAACCAGAAGCTGGTTAACAGCGTAAAGAGGCTGATGCCGAGCAACAGGAAGATCGGCGTGTACTCGGAGTACGCGAAGTTCCAGTGGTAGGCCAAGTTCGTTGCCAGGGAGAGCGTCGTCACGTAACTAATTAAAATAGCTAAAAATGTAATAATTGGGGCAATAATCGACGCAAATAAAATTCCCATGGCAATTAACGCAATCAGCATGGTCATCAGAATGACGATCAGGGTGAAGGACGAAATGTGAGCGTTAGCCGCATCGCTGATAATCTCGGGGCTCGTGACATAGGTGTTTAAGCCCGCGGTCGAGATTTGCGATTTCAGCTGGGACGTCATTTGCCGGACGGTCCCTTGGTTGTGGCTAACCTCTAACTGGACAATTTCCGTGGATTTATCCTTGGAAAGCAGTTGGGTCTTGCTCGTTGGCGTGTTGGTCATGGTCGTGATCTTTTGGACGCCGTAGTAACTCGAGCGCTTCTGCAATTCGGAGACCGTCTTGTTGACGGAGGCGAGTTGCTTGTTGGTTAAGGCGCCGTCGGGGTTGTTAAAGACCGCGTTGACGGTGTAGGTGCCGTTAAGGTTGCGTCCCCAGTTGTTCTTAATCTGGGTCGCCTTAACGGGTTGACTCGTATTCGCCAATTGTGGTTGACCATCATATTGGATGATAGTCTTAACGTTTGGCAAGGTGACGATGGCCGCGAAGACCACGACTAACCAGAATACGAGTGCAAAAATTCGGTTATGGTGAAGCTTTCTTATCCGTTCTCGCATATGTAATCTGAGTCCTCTCTATCTAATCATTTTCCCGCCGTGCAAGCAGGGTGCAGTTCACTCTCAATTTTACCATATTGGGGGAAGATCTGGCCGATTTCAGCGTTATTTAAGAAAGTTTAAGAAACCCTTTCGTTGACACGTCAGATAATTCGGGTAAAGTAGAAGACCTTGTACGAATTAAAAGAAAGAACGTGAGAAAATGACGAAGCACCATCAACCTTATCACAGCCCCTTTGCGGCGATGCTGACCCCTGAACGCTTTGCGCTGGCGACCCAGCTCGCGGCGCAATACCACCTTGATGAGAGTCAAGTGATGTTTGCTTACCTACAGATTACGGCAGCGGTGGCGGAACCCGGCCAGACGGTGACGGCGCGCCAAAAAGAGATCGATCGGCGGTTCCAAGCCTTTCTGGAGGATGCGGGGACGCCCAAACCACTTTAATTGCGGTTTAGGTCGTTTTCACGTAAACTTAATTAACTAGATTAATCTTGTGTGGACTAATGGGCTAGGCGGTCATGAAGGAGGGTGTTTGTCGTGTGTACCAGTATTTTACAAATTGCCAAGGATGGCAGTCATATCCTGGCGCGGACGATGGATTGGCATGCGCTCTACGTGCAGCCGCTGTTCGTACCGCGGGGTTACCGGTGGCAAAGTGTCTTTGACAATCATTGGCATACCAATCGTTACGCGATGATTGGTGGTGGGGGCGCCCACCATCATGAAATTGATGTCTCCGATGGCGTCAATGAAATGGGACTGAGCGTCCAGAAGTTGACGTTTGCCAACGGGTCACGGCTGGTCGAACGCCCCACGCCAGGGCAGGTGCACCTGGCGCCGTATGAATTTTCCTTTTATTTGCTGGCCAACTTCGCCTCCGTGGCCGATATCGAGGATCATCTGGCGGAGATTGAGTTGATGAGTGGGGCCTACGCGGTCAACGATATTGGCGATTCCGAGCTGCATTTCGCCGTGGTTGACCGGACGGGGCGCACCGTGGTCATTGAGCCCACGCACTTTCCCATGCGCATCCGCGAGAATCCCCTGGGCGTGGTGACCAATAGCAAGGACTTCGAACTTCAATTGGCGCGGTTGGGGCAGTACGTCAACTACACCGACGACTTCGAACAGGGGACGGTTCCCCTGAATACGCCGCGGGTCACGACCGGCCGCTTCTCGGGCAAGCCGGTGCCAAGTGGATCGTTTACGCCGGGCGGCCGCTTCGTGCGGGCCGCGTACTACAAGGAACGCGCCGATTTGCCGGCCGATGAGGCGGAAGGCATCATCAGCGCCTGGCACCTTCTGGACAGCGTGGCGGTGCCTAAGAGCCACCGCTACCGCCCCACGTATTCCGTTTATCGGGCCGCGACGTGTAGCGAATCGCTGACGTACTATTTCCAGCCGTATGATCGCCTAGACGTGGTACAGCTCAAGTTGACGCCGGAGATGTTGACGTGGACGAAGCCGAAGTTCTACAACGTATCCAACCAACTGGCGGTAACAGCCTTGAACTAAGCGGTTGATGACAAATGAAAGTTAATACTAAAAATAAGGGGTTCGGGCGAAGCGTCCGAGCCCATTTTCTTTTATAAAGAGAATGTTTAGACTAGTGGCCTGCGTCTGCCAGGGGGCTCGGCTCGCTTGGAAGCGGCGCCAAGTACGCGTGTCTCCCAAGTGGTCCCACTCCTGGCGAACTCCGGCATGATAGCGACGATTATGCAACGGTTTAAACCGAACAGGAACCGTGGCAAAGACGATACGCATTGTAGCCGGGGCGAACGGCAAGGCGGCCAGTTCAATCAGTGTTGCCAAATGCTCGTCAAAAGGCCATCCATAAGAAGTTCGTTGCCAGCATGGCAATGAGTATGCCGCGATGGAGCCTGGGCTGTAACATGATAATCGCCAGGAACTCCCGGGCCCAGCCAATCGGTAGGTAGCCGGGCCGTGTGGGTGCCGGATAACCGCCGGCGTGAATGCCGAGACGATGGGCCAACAGGCGCGTGCGGAAAAGGTGGTAGCCGTTGGTGATGAGCACCACACGGCCGCCTTGATTGGGGAGCCGCCACCAGAGTTTCTGACTGTTGATGAGGTTGGTCTGGGTATTGGTTGCGGTGGTTTCCTGAAGAATTAGGTCGGCGGGATAGCCGTGTTGTTGTAAGTATGCGGCCATGGCGGCGGCCTCACTCGTGGTTTCGTCTGCGCCTTGGCCACCGGTGACGATTAGCGTGACGGGGTGGTCTTGTCGGCGAGCAAAGGCCAGTGCCGTATCCAGCCGCGCACCGAGTACCCGGCCAATCTGATCACCATTTAACAGGCCGGCGCCTAGGATGACCAGCGTATCGGCGTGGCGGGCGCGAAAACAGATGACGCGCAGGTAGCCGACGAGTCCCGCACCAAAGAGCACGCCCAGATACAGGCTAAACGCCGGGATGAAGCTCAGCCACGGCCAGAGAGTATCGTTGAAGTTGCCGTGACCCACGGCGTAAATCCAGGCGCAACCCAGAAAGACCCACACCCAGATGCCGCCAATCAGCCCCAGCGTTAGGCGTTCGCGTTTTCGAACGACAAGGCGGGGCGTTCCGATGATGAGAAATAAGGTGAAAAGCCCCCAACAGCCGATGAAAACGGTGATGAGGGTACCGGCACCGGCGAGGATGGGCGCCCACGGGCGTTGCGAAAAGGTGGCCAGTAGGGTGATGAGTCCGCCACTGAGGATGGTGATGACCGCGCTAAATAGGCCGTGGGGCTCCCAGACGGTTAGTAAGAGGGTGAGACAAATTAAGATAACACTTGCACTCAGTAGCATGTCGAGCTCCTTTCATTTTAAAGTTTAAGTTTTGTTGAGGCTTTGGATAATTAATTCTATCTAAAGAAAAACTGGTTATAATTGAGAACATTATAACCGAGATTGGAGGAATCCGGGTGCCTAAGCGTCGAAGAACAAAAAGAAAGGCAAATCATAACCCCGCAACCGCCACCTGGATCTTTGTCATGGTCCTGCTGGTGCTGGGTGGCGGGCTATTAGTCCGCGGAAAAATCAAGACCGTTACTCAGTCGGAACGCGTTACCCAGACGGCGAACAGTTCCTCGGATAACGAAACGGCCGCTCAGAAAAAGTTTATCACGAAAATGGCCAAGCCGGCAGTCCGGGTCTATCGACAAAACGGCCAGGTCCTACCTAGTATCGTGATTGCGCAGGCCATTCTGGAGTCTAGTTGGGGAACGTCACAGCTCTTCTTGCAGGCCAACAATCCGTTTGGTGTGAAGGGAAGCTATGAGGGGCGGACCAAGTCGTTTTTAACCAATGAATATGTGAATAACAAGAAAATTTCCGTGCACGCTAATTTCCGGGATTACCCGAATCTAACCGCGGCGATTCTGGACCACGATGCGTTGCTCAAGCGGGATTACTTTAAGCAGACGGTGACCGATTACCAGACGGCGGCCAAGCTCCTTCAGGAAAATGGCTACGCGACCGATCCCAGCTATGCCAAGAAGCTCACCAACCTCATCGCCACCTACAACCTGAACCAGTACGACACTTAGACGTCAGTAGTGGTTTTCATGCCGCCTTACCGTTCGCCAAATCTGGGCTGGAACGCTGGGGGAGGACCGAACTGAGCCTGAGAGGCGGTCTCAGTTATCGCTTGGAACCACCACAATTCGGTGTTTTCAAGACGCCCGCCTAAGACTGGAAACTCACCAGTCTTAAGCGTCCCGGCTGAGCCCAGATTTGGCTCACTCACGGCTGGGCGAACGATAATTGTGAAAGTGATTCAAGTGGTGTTGTCTCAAGTGGGCTGTTTGGACCTTGCTAGGTATGGTTTCGATCGTATTGGTTATACTGGCAGGTAGCGCATCTGGCGGCTCATGTTACCAATTTAATTGTGCGATGTAAACCCAAACGGGGCAGTACCGGCGATGAACCGGTGCTGCCCCGTTTGGTGTGATTGGGAATGCCCCCAACTTCGTGAATCAGAGACAACTAACGTTTAGTTTTCGTCATAGTAGCGGGCCAAGTCGTAGAGCGTTTTGGCTAGGCTATCCATCGCCTGAGTTGGCGCCTGGTTAGCGAAGAGGATAACTCCCGATTTGTTGCCCTCGGACCCGTACAAGACGGTTTCATAGCCCGCGCCGCTGAGTGTACCGCGGACGCGTTTGATACTCCCGCTGTAGTGGTACAAGCCACCACCATAAGTTAACTTGTAATCGTTGGCCAAGTCGTAGTACTGGTTGGTCGTCAGAATCTTCCCGTTTCGCAGTCCCTTTTGAATCTTATAGTAGTCCGCCGGGGTTGAGTAATAGTTGCCGGCTCCCAGAAGTGATGAAACCAACTTCTGGGAAGCGTTGTCAACGTTGTTACTCTTCCCGTTGGCGTAGCTGTAGCCCATCGCCACGGTGCCGGTCCGTGGTAGACCGTCCCAAGCGAAGGTGTGCTTCAGGTTCAATGGCGCGATAATCCGCTTTTGCACCAACTGATCGTAGGTCTGGCCTGTGACTTTAGATGCCACACCGGCCAGCAGGGTGAAGTTGGCGTTGGTGTAATTGAAACTGCCCGCGCTGCCAACCTTAAGCTGGTTTAGCGTGTAGTTGATCTCGGCGGATTGCGTGGTCAGAAGAGACGCTGGCGTTGACTCCGCCATGTCGATTCCCGACCGTTGGTTCAACAGTTGTCGCAAGGTGATTTTACTGCTGTTCTTAACGCTCGGGTAGTAGCGACTGAGTTTATTATTTAGCGACAGCTTTCCCTGATCGGCCAATTGCTCAATAATGGCCCCCGTCATCACTTTTTGCAGAGAGGCGATCGGATAAATGGTGTCGCCCGAATTCAGCGTCTTCGTGGCGGCATCGGCATAGCCCACGCTAACGTGGCTCGCGCCGGTCGCGTAGTGATTAAAGAGCATGGCCGTTCCTTGAAAGTGGGCATTGTTCAGCAGGACCTTGGCGTTTTGACTCCGGCTGAATTTCTCCAGCGCCCGAACGTCGACCCAACCGATGGTGTCCCCATACCAGGAGAACTTCGCAAATTGCACCCCGTTAGACAGCGTATCGATCTGCGTGACCTTGACGAAGCGGTGTTGCCAGTTCTTACCGCTGGCATCCCGCGTCTTGGCCGACCGTTGCGTGTAGTAGGGGCCGTAGTAATAAATGCCGTCGTTACGGCTACTCTGGTTCACAAACCGTGCGTTGTAGCTGGTTTTCTTGGTGCTCGTGATCCCCAAATAGCTGCTCGCGTCAGCGGAGATCGTTGAGAGGCCACCGGCGAGCGCACAAGCAAGTGATACCCCCAAGATTGTCACAAATTTCTTCAAAATCATCATCCATTCCCTTAAAGTTGTTCCAGTTTCTCAAAGGCCAGTCCTATGGTAACGCGGGTTGGTTACATTTTCAACCTTTTATTTCATGAACGAGTTAGGTGAACTTACTAACTGCTTAATTGGTTGTGGGGCACACTGGATAAAACAGTCGCAAGTTCACAGGGAGTGTGGTAAACTGATCCAGATAAAAATATATTTATGATGGCAAGCGTCATCAAATGAGGAGCTGAAGACACCGTTGTTACACTTTCTGGGCCAACTCTATGGGCCTTTCTTTGATCTTCACAATTGGGAAACCGTGATTACCTCGGGTAATGACTGGCTGATCATCTTTTCGCTGGTTTTAATCGAGTGCCTGTTATCCGTGGATAACGCCGTGGTGCTCGCCGCCCAAACGCAGTCGTTGCCAACCCGTAAGCAGCAGGAAGAATCCTTGTTTTACGGTATTTGGGGAGCCTACCTGTTCCGGTTCATCATCATTGGGCTGGGGACTTATCTCATTAATTTCTGGGAAATCAAGGTCATTGGGGCCCTCTATCTGGTCTTTCTGGTCTTCCAATATTTCACCAAAACCCGGGTTAAGCATACTCGGAAACTGGTCAAGGATAGAAAGAAACGGTTACTCCCGTTGTTCTGGTCGGTGGTGCTCCAGATTGAAATGATGGACATCATCTTCTCCGTGGACTCCGTGTTAGCTTCGCTGGCTATCTCCAGTAATCCGGTCATCGTGCTGATCGGGGGACTAATCGGGATTCTGGCCATGCGGGGCGTTGCCGAAGTGATTATGAAACTCATGCGGCGCATTCCGGAGCTGGAACCGATGGCATATATCCTCATCGCTTTGATTGCGGTGAAGCTGTTTGTCTCGATTCCCGCTATTGATATTGAGATCCCGGCCACGGCCTTTGGAATCGTGGTCCTGGGGGCGATTGTGATCACACTGATTATTCACGTGATTCGCAAGCACCGGCATGCGACCAAACAGGAAAAGTCAAAAACGAAAGAAACGTCAAATTCAACTGAATCGTAAAGTTAGGGGGCAGCCTGTGGGGCGGCTCCTTTTTTGTTTAAAGAGTGTGGCGTAAGGCGGTTAGAAGCCGAGCATTAACGTCATTAAGGTGAAAATCCCGGGCTTGGATTTTTGACTTAATGGGGTTAAGCGCAGGCTTCTGCCTTGCGACGCACGTTTCCGCTAGGTTGCGTCGAAGAGAAATTATTGTTTCATTGCTGTCCCTAACGCCGGGCTTGGCTTTTGGACTTATTGGGGTTAAGCGCAGGGGCCTGCCTGATGGAACACGTTTCGGCTAGGCTGCATTAGAGAAACCTGATTGTTTCATTGCTGTCCCTAACGCCGGGCTTGGCTTTTGGACTTATTGGGGTTAAGCGCAGGAGCCTGCCTGATGGAACACGTTTCGGCTAGGTTGCATTAGAGAAACCTGATTGTTTCGTCGCTGTCCCTACCCCCGGGCTTGGCTTTTTGGCTTAATGGGGGGCTTAGTCCTGACTATGAGGCCCCTCTACTTACTACTAATGTAATTTGCCAGCTTTTCGTTGCACGATTTTAGTGAATTTAGAAAAAATTCGACTTAACCCCGTATTCGTTTATAGGGGAAGCGAGTGGCTCGGGCGGTCATCCCCGCGCGTCAAGGGGCGACGACGTCAACTGATTGGTGCCGATCCGACCGGTGGCTTGGCCCGTTTGTCGGTGAACATTCGGCCGGCGGAGACTTTCCACCCCGGCCAGCGGGCAACGTGGTACCATTAAAGACAAATGGTGAAGGAGGCAGCGATTTATGCAAATTGGATTTATCGGAACCGGTGTGATGGGCACCGGCATCGTGTCAAACCTACTGAAGGCGGGCAATGCGGTCGTGGTCTACAATCGAACGAAAGCCCACGCCCAACGCGTTCTGGACGCCGGGGCCGCCTGGGCCGATTCGCCGCAGGCCGTGGCGCAACAGGCTAAGCTCGTGATGACCATGGTCGGCTATCCCAGTGACGTGGAGGCCGTTTATACCGGTGAACACGGCGTCTTTGCCGGGATTCAGGCGGACAGCATCATCGTGGATATGACCACGAGTACGCCGGCACTGGCCGTTAAATTGACCGGGCTGGCGCACGACCACCACATTCAGGCGCTGGACGCACCGGTCTCCGGCGGCGATGTGGGTGCCAAGAATGCCACGTTAACCGTCATGGTGGGTGGTGACCGGGCCGCCTATGATCGGGTCTTGCCGATCTTTGAGCAGATTGGTCAACGCGTGAATTACTTTGGGACGGCCGGTAAGGGACAACACACCAAGATGGCCAATCAAATCATGATTGCCGGGACCATGACCGGCTTGACGGAAATGCTGGTTTACGCCAAGGCGGCGGGACTCGATCTGCCTCAGGTCTTGGCCACGCTGAGTAGCGGGGGTGCCGATAACTGGAGCATGGATAATTACGTGCCGCGCATCCTGAAGGGCGACTACACGCCGGGCTTCTTCGCTAAACACTTCCTCAAGGATCTGCGAATTGCCTTGCAGGAAGCCGACCGGATGAAGTTGGATCTGCCGGCAACCAAGCAGGCCAAGTTGCTCTACGAAGCCATGGTGGATGACTTCGGCCTGGGCGATGATGGGACGCAGGGTTTGATTAAGACCTACGAACAGAAGTAAGGTTAAGCAATGCCGTTCACGCTATCAGGAGGTGAACGGCATTTTTAAAAGGGAAAATCCCATAGAACAAAAGGTTTAACCCACTTGTTAATGAGGGGGATAAACGGTATCCTTAACAAGGCGTTTACCATGACGCTGGTTTAAGGAAGCGTGGGTGAGTCGCATGATTAAGACGTTTTTAAAGGGGCTGTTTCCGTTTGCCTTCATCTTTTTTATCAATAATTTGAATACCCAGACCGGCGCGTGGACGCTGGAATTCTCGTGGTGGAATCTTTGGCTGGTGGTGAGCTATCTGGTCTTCTTCCCGTTGCTTTACGGGCAGTCCTGGCAGCACGTGGATCGCTCGGTTGATAAGGGTAAGCAGATCAGTCGCTCCCGGCCAAATGCCGAACAGGAGTCATTGCGACTGGGGTCCAACTATGGGAATACGGGACACTTTGGCTTTGCCCGGATCGGGGACGCCGATGGTAAGGAGAATGCGGTCAAGCGCTGGGGCATTAATCTGGTGATTCGACTATTCTTAGTTTTAGCGGGTCCTTTGGTCTGGGGCTACCTGTGGCTCAAGCAGCAACGAAAAAAATAAGCGACGTAAAAGACGCCGTTCACCGCTACTTATGAGTAGACTGTGAACGGCGCCTTTTGGATTTAGCGTTAGTGATTTAAGACGTCTGGAAAGCGGCCTTCCGCTAAGGCCGCGTGTTTAAACTGGTCAACGAATTCGGCGGCAAACTTAAAGCCGGGTTTAATCTGGGCGACCTGCTCGGCACATTGTTGCTTGGATAGAGGTTGACGTTTAACCTGCTTTTCAGCCACAAAGTCCATGATGACCTGACTTTCTTGAGCTGAGAAGTCAAAGTTCAACAGGACCAGCCTGATGCAGTCGAGATGGGCCGAGTCGGCGAGGCGATTTAGCACGTCCAGCATCAAAGCGGACCGGTCAAAGGCATTAGTGGTTATGAGGTAACGCATCCTTTCTAGGGTTAAAAGTTCTTATGTAGCACCACGACCGGCGCACCGTCTTCATCGAAGGGTCCGGCCGTGACCACGTAGCCACAATGTTCGTAAAAGCCCTGCGCGCTGACCTCACCGTGAATGACCCCGGTGCGGTAGCCGTGATGACGCGCCCACTCCTCGGCGGCCGTCAGCAGGCGACTGCCCAGACCCTGAC
This sequence comes from Levilactobacillus sp. HBUAS70063, assembly GCF_038374745.1. Taxonomy (NCBI): domain Bacteria; kingdom Bacillati; phylum Bacillota; class Bacilli; order Lactobacillales; family Lactobacillaceae; genus Levilactobacillus; species Levilactobacillus sp. HBUAS70063. Next base: position 372,379 of record NZ_JBANSM010000002.1, read on the forward strand.
CACGCAAATCCTGTCGGGTGCAGACCCGCCCGAAGCGCATCTCCGTGGGGGATTGGGGTTCCAGCCGTAACGTGGCCACGGGATGGGTGGCATCCTGATAGAGTGTGACGTAGACCCGGTCGGGGGTGTCACGGTCGTCGAACTCGACGTCGCGGGGAATCCCCCGTTCGGTGACGAAAATGGCTTGGCGCAGGGACAACGCAGCGGCGCGGTTAAAAGGGGCATTAGAAATCACGAGTTCCATGGACGACCTCCTACTCAATCTCGGCGAAGAAGCTGTAGAGCTTCTCGGTCGTCAGGGCTTGTTTGGCATCGCCCGCCACGTCAAAGGTGACCTTGCCGTGGTGGAGGACAATCAGGCGGTTGCCGTAGGTGAGGGCGTCTTCCAGGTGATGGGTAATCATCAGGCAGGTCAGCCGTTGTTCCTGGACGCGCTCGTTGGTGAGGTGCATGAGATCCTGGCTGGTCTGTGGGTCCAACGCCGCCGTGTGTTCGTCTAGGAGTAAAATTTCCGGTCGCTTGAGCGTGGCCATGAGAAAGCTCAGGGCCTGGCGTTGGCCCCCGGAAAGGTTTCCGGTCGCCGTGGTCAGTCGCTCATCCAGCCCGTTGTGCATGGTGGCGGTGATTTCCTTGTAGCGATCGAGTTGCTTATTGAGGTGCCGGGGGGCCAGCGTCCGGCGTTGCCCGCGGCGTTCGGCCAGCAGGAGATTCTCCGCCACGTTCATCCGCGGCGCCGTCCCCAGCTTGGGGTCCTGAAAGACCCGGGCGAGAAACCGCGTGCGTTTTTCCACGGATTCGTGAGAAATGTCCTTGCCGTTGAGCAGAATCTGCCCGCTATCAATGCTGAGGTCGCCCCCGATGGCGTTGAACAGCGTGGACTTTCCGGCCCCGTTAGACCCCAGCACGGTAATGAAGTCGCCGGCGTTGATGGTCAGGTTTAAGTGGTCGAGAATCATGATTTCTTCGGGCGTGTTGCGATTGACCTTGAGCACGACATTTTTTAATTCGAGTAATGGTTTAGTCATTGGTATCCAGCCCCCGTTTCAAAATATGCTTGAAGTTCAGCGTCTGCTTGAAGACCGGCAGCATCATGCACAGAGCCAGGATGATGGAGGAAATCAGGTTGAGGTCGTTGGCGCTGAAGCCCAGCTTGAGGACGATTAGCAAGACGAAGCGGTAGAGAATACTCCCCAAGGTGACCGCCACGAGGCGTTGGTTCAACGTTAAATCCCCGAAGGCCACCTCACCAATGATGATGGAGGCCAGGGCAATGACGATGATCCCAATTCCCATGTTAACGTCGGCATACCCGTTGTTTTGGGCGACCAACGCCCCACCAAAGGCAATCAAGCCGTTGGAGACCATCAGGCCCATGATTTTCATGTTGTCGGTGTTAATTCCGAGCGACCGCGCCATCGTCTGGTTGTCTCCCGTGGCGATAAAGCCTTGGCCCAACTGGGTTTGTAAGAAGTAAATGACCAACCCGGTGATGACCACCATGACCAGCGTCCCCAGGAAGACACTGTCGAAGTATTGCGGGAGAGATGCGAGGAAATGGTTCTTAAATAACGTGGATTTTCCCAGCAACGAAACGTTGGCTCGGCCCATGATCCGCAGGTTAACGGAGTAGCAGGCGGTCATGACCAGAATGCCGGCCAGCAGGATGGGGATGTGGCCCTTGGTGTAGAGCAACCCGGTCATCAGTCCGGCGATGGCCCCAATGGCAAAGGCCAGTAGCGTGGCCAGCAGGGGGTTCATCCCGTTACTGATGGCGGCAACGGCGGTCGCGGCCCCCAGAGGAAAGGTCCCTTCGACGGTCATGTCGGCAAAATCCAAGATTCTAAAGGTGAGGAACAAGCCCACACCCAGGACGGCCCAGAGTAGACCCTGTCCAATTGCAGATACGAATAAACCCATTAGCGGTATACCTCCCCGTGTTGTTTGGCTTCCTTTACGACCGAAGCGGGTAATGTGATCCCGAGCTTCTTGGCCGTCTTCAAATTAATCGTCATTTCACCCTTGCGGACAAAGTGAATAGGCGTGTCCGCGGGCTTCTTACCTTTGAGAATGGCGGCGGTCATCTTCCCGGTCGTCACCCCTAATTTGTACTGGTTGATGCTCAACGTGGCCAAGCCACCAGCCTTCACCATGGTATCGACGGCGGGGAAGACGGGCACCTTCTTGGCGGTTGCGGTCGCCACCAGCGTTTGCATAGCGCTGGCCACGGTGTTGTCGGTCGGGACGTAGACGGCGTCGACTTGGCTGACCATCTGTTGGCTCACCTGATTCAGGTCGTTGGTGTTGGCGATGGAGTAGGCCTTGAGCCGAACGTGTTCGCGTTTGCACAGGGCCGCAAACTGGTGATACTGAGCGGTGGCCGAGTCATCGGAGGACGTGTAAATAATCCCCAGCGTCTTCATGTTCGGCATAATCTTTTGGATGAGCTTGAGTTGCGAGGCGAGTGGCGCCTGGTCGGAAACCCCGGTGACGTTGTTGCCCGGGTGGGTGTTGCTTTTGACCAGGTGGGCGCCCTTAGGATCGGTGATGGCCCCCAGCACGATGGGCGTGGTGGAGCTGGCATTGGCCAAGGCTTGAGCAGCCGGCGTGGCAATCCCGATCATGGCGTCGGCGTCTTCGTTGACGAAGCGCGCGCTCATGGTTTTCAGATTACTCTGGTCGTTCTCGGCATTTTGGAAATCAATCTTGACGTTCTTGCCGACGTGATAGCCCTCTTCGGCGAGCCCGTGGACGATGCCCTTGTGAATGGCGTCGAGCGCCGGGTGGGAGAGGAGCTGCAGAATGCCTACGGTTGGCACTTTCTTAGTTGTTGCGGCTTCCTGATGACTTTCTTGGACGAAGGCGAAACCGAGAAAGACAATCAGAATAGCGATGAGTCCATACAATCTTTTCATGGTGTAATCAACCTCAATTCTCTAAGTGTTAGGTGGTCTTGTGACGGATTATGTAGATGGTAAGGTGACACGGCGGAAACGTGCGCCATCAGGCAGGCTCCTGCGCTTAACCCCATTAAGTCAAAAATCCAAACCCGGGATTTTTACCTTAATGACGTTAATGCTCGGCTTCTAACCGCCTTACGCCGCACTCTTAAACAAAAAGAGCACCCAGACCGGCTGGGTGCCCAAGAAAAAGGCCCGCAATACCGGAAAAGATATCCGTGCGGGCTATTGCATCAGAAAGTTAGCCGGCGCAGATACGAAGATCGCTCTGGGAGCTCAAGTCGCATCTACCGCGATGACGACTTGATTACCGGCTTTGCCAACGTCCATTAAGTTGAATACGAGACAGTAGCATTAACTTTCCTTCCTTTCCGTTTTTCGAATATTTTTAGTGTACGGCATTGCTGAAAAAGCGTCAACCTTATTTTCAGGTTTTTCCAATTAAACCGGCGGCTTTCTTCGGAAAATGACCGCGGACTGGAGGCTGAAAGTAGAATTAATGTAGCGACTCCCGTAATGGCAGTGCCCTGTCTACTAAAGTTAGTGAAACCAGGAGTCTACGCCTGCCAGGGATTTCCCCCACCGCGATCCAACCCATATTTGGCGAACGGTAAGGCGGCCGATTTCCGCCTTTGCCTGAGGACTAGCGTCGGCATCAACCGGTAATTGCTTGGTGACTCGCAAGAGACTTTGGTATACTGTAGGGTAATACTTAAATGGCGCGCGATGGTTAGGGACTGGTAATCATCGGCGGACGTGAACCTCAAGGGGGCTGCCTGAAAAGATGAAAATTGCAGTTATGACGGATACCTCGGCCGGCATTGATTTTGCCGAGGCCGAGCAGCGACACATTACGTTATTACCGGCGCCGATAATGTTCGGCAACCGCCAATATCATGAATATCAAGACCTATCGACGGCCGACTACTATCGCCTGATGCGGCTGGCCAAGACGAAAAAGGTGGTGCCGACCGCGCCGCAACTTTCGATGAAGACGATTCAGGCGGCTTGCGATGACTTGGTCAAACAGGGGTATACCGACGTCATCGTCATTGGTCCGTCGCTGGGGATTTCCGGCTTCGTCAATACGCTGGCGGCCTTTGCCGAAAGCATCAGCGATATTCACGTTTGGCCGTGGGATTCGCGCGGTATTCTGACGGTGATGGGCGACCAGGTGCGGTTGGCGGCGGCGTTGGTCAGTCAAGGCGCCGAGGTGCAGGCGATCTTTGACCAACTTTCCTTATTACGGCAAACGATTCACAGCATTTTCGTGGTGGATTCCATCAAGCCGCTGCTGCGCACGGGAGAGGTTAACCCCAGTCGTGGTCCCGGAAGTACGCCGCTACACGCGGGGAAGCCGATTCTAGCCTTCGACCCGTCCGGGAAGATGCGCTACGCCGGGAGTACCCTGCGTTGGCGTGGTGCTCGGGGTGATTTCTTGGACGACTTGGCCCAGGACCTCGCCGCCACGGTGCCGGTCAAGGCTACTATTCTCAACGCCGATCAGCCGGAGGCCACCCAACATTGGCTGGCCGCGGCCCAGGAACGTTTTCCCACGGTTAAATTTGACGTGGCGCTGATCGGCCCCAGCTTCGGCGTGCACGTGGGGGATGGCGCCATGGGGATGGCGTGGTCCCAAGATTTTCGGAGCCTCGTTAATGATAATGAGAAAAAGATTAGAAAATAAAGGTTGACACGGCTATTTTTTAATGGTTTACTAGTAATTGTAAATTGATAAATGAAAGGAACTTCACTCATGAAGCAAAATAACCTCACTCATTTGAATAGCCAATTTGCCTTTAGCTTTTTCTTTAGATAGCGTTTGTATTCACCTCGTTGGATACGAACGCGCCGCACAACTGCGTTTGTATCTATCGATGAGCTAAAGTTTTTCAACATGACTTAAGCGCCAGATAGATACGGGTACAAATCTATCTGGAGAAATAATATCGGGCCCGATAACACCAGGTAGATTCTACTCAGAATCTATCTGGTGTTTTTTTGTTTAGAGCGTGAGCCAAGGCCGCGGGTTTCCGAAACATCGAATGCAAGAGCAGATTAGCAGAAGGGCTAACAACCAGCCTCGCATTTACCCAGAACCCGCGACTTAGACCTGATCCGGAGCAGGTCTAGGGTTCAATCGAGTCACACTTCAGCGGACGCGCCGAACGCCAGTGACTTGCCGTGGAACCGCGCTAAACAAACGTCGCGTTGAAACAATCTGTGGGCTGGTTTGCCAGAATACCTGGTGAGCCAAACGGATTCATTTACCAAATAACCAAACGTTTTCAGCAAGTTGTTTCGCTTACCCAATGGCACCATCACATACGGTCGTCGTGACCACACAAACTCTGGAGGAATTCACTATGAAAAAATTATTATTAACCAGTATCGCCTTATTAGGTTTAGGTCTAACGTTAGCCGGCTGTTCCAGCAAATCGTCTGCCAGCAGCAAGAGTACCCTCAACGTCGGAATTTTACAGGTCGTACAACACGGGTCGTTAGACGAGGCCCGGCAAGGTTTCAAGGCCGGCTTGAATCACGAACTCAAGGCGCACAACAAGTCCGTGAAGGTCAAGTATCACTACTTAAATGCCCAGGGCGACCAATCCAACTTAAATACAATGAGTCAACAGCTGGTGCAACAGAAAAATGACCTACTGGTGGGCATTGCCACGCCAGCCGCTCAGGCCTTAGCCAAGAAGACCACGACTACGCCGACGCTGGTGACGGCCGTGACGGACTTGAAGGCCGCCGGATTGGTTAAGTCGAACAGTCATCCCAACACCAACGTCAGTGGGACCAGCGATTTAACGCCGGTGGGCCTGCAACTGAAGCTCCTCGCCAGCATGCGCAAGGGCAACCAGCCACTGGGCATCATGTACAACTCATCGGAAGAAAATTCGGTGCTGCAGGTTAAGCTGGCCAAGGCTTACGCCAAGAAGCACAATCTGAAATTAAAAGTGGTGAGCGCCACCAGCACCAACGATGTCACCAGCGTTCTGGCCGGTCTGGCGGGCAAGATTTCCGGTCTGTACCTACCCACGGATAACCTGATGGCGAGTGCAATGAAGACCATTGGCCAAAAGGCGAAGGCCGACAAGTTACCGGTCGTGACCGGATCTATTGAAATGGCGCAAGACGGGGGGACCGCGACGTACGGCATTAACTACTACGACCTCGGCAAACAGACCGGGAAGATGGCTTACGATGTTTTGGAAAACAACAAGAAACCGCAAAGCCTCGCCGTTCAGACGTCCAAGAAGCTCCACATGTACATCAACAAGGCCAACGCTCAGGCAATTGGCTTGAAGACCAGTCAGATTCAGAAGCCGTAGCCACTAGAAAGAAGGAGAAGAGTTATGTTAATCACGAGTATCGGCCAGGGGCTTCTGTGGGCCCCGCTGGCCATCGGCGTTTTCATTACATTTCGCATCTTAGATATTCCCGACCTGACCACGGAGGGGAGCTTCCCGTTGGGGGCGGCTGTGACGGTCAGCGCCATGGTAAATGGCCAGTCGGCGCTGGTGGCCAGTCTCCTTGGGTTTGTCGCGGGGTGTCTAGCTGGCTGGGTGACCGGGGTGCTGGACACGAAGCTACGAATGCCCTCACTACTGGCGGGGATTCTGACGATGACCGGCCTGTACTCGGTCAACATGCACGTGATGGGCAAGTCTAACGTGCCGCTGTTGAATCAGCGGGTATTGACGGCCTACCTGCCCGCCGGTTGGTCGGTTGACCTGCAGACGATCGTGGTCGGCGCCGTGATTACCGGGGGGGTCATGATCGCCTTGATCTGGCTGTTCAAGACGCGGCTAGGGCTATCGCTGATGGCGACGGGAAATAATTCGGCGATGAGTGCCGCCAACGGGATTTATACCGACCGCATGGTGATTATCGGTTACATGGTCTCCAACGGGTGCATCGCCTTATCCGGGGCACTGATTGCCCAGAGCAACGGCTATGCCGATATCGGCATGGGCATTGGAACCATCGTGATTGGGCTAGCATCCGTCTTAGTCGGTGAAATCTTCTTACGCGGTCGGCAGATGTGGTTGCGGTTAACGGCCATGGTCGTGGGGGCTATTATCTACCGGTTCCTCCTGACGGTGGCCATGGGTCTCGGCTTCCCTGTCGATGACCTCAAAATTTTATCCGCCGGCATCTTAGTCGTCGTGATTTGCCTACCACTGTTACGGCAGAAGTATCAAACGAAGCAGCAGTTGAAACGTTATCTCAAACAGATTGGAGTCGATTCGAATGCCACAACAACCAGCAGTCTTAAGCGTCAAGCATCTCCAGAAGGTCTTCTTTCCCGGGACGGCAAATGAACGGCACGTCTTAAAGGACGTCAACCTCACGATTGAACCGGGGGATTTTGTCGCCGTCATCGGCAATAACGGGGCCGGTAAGTCAACGCTCCTCAATACGATTGCCGGGACGTTGCCGGCGGATGCCGGAGAGCTGACGCTGGCGGGCCACCGGATTACCCGTAAGCCGATTGCCTACCGGTCGCGCTGGCTGTCGCGGGTCTTCCAGGATCCCAAGATGGGGACGGCGGGGGAACTCAGCGTGGCGGAGAACCTGACGCTGGCCGCCCAACATACCGGGAGTATGAGCCTGAAACGCTATCGCCGGCACGGCCAAACGGCGGCCTACCAGGACTTACTGCGACCGTTAAACATGGGGCTGGAGGATCGGCTGACCACCCAGGTCAAGTATCTGTCGGGGGGCCAACGCCAGGCGCTGTCCCTGTTGATGGCGACGTTGAGCCAGCCGGAACTATTACTACTGGATGAACACACGGCGGCACTGGACCCGCGGACGAGTCAAAAGGTGATGGCGCTGACGCAAAAGATTGTGGCGCAACACCATTTAACCACGATGATGATTACTCACAAGATGAGCGACGCCTTGAAGTATGGCAATCGCCTGGTCATGGTTCAGGACGGTCAGATTAAGTTAGACGTCCGCGGCGAGGCCAAGCGTAATCTGCGGCAGGAAGAGTTGCTGACGCTGTTTGCGGAGTAACTCATTGATTGAGGTAGCTTTGAAACGGTCAGTGGCGGTCATCATTCTTGGGAAGAGTCAGCTCGTTATGCAATTAAATCTCAATGATTAGAAAACAATGTGATTCTTGCTCTTGACAATGAGAAACAAACTCATTATTATCTAATGTATTGAATCGCTGCGCAGTGATTTTTTAAAATAAATTGAAAATGTCGCGAGAAGAAGAGTAATCAAGTCGATTTCTTTTAAGAGAGCCCCCAAGGTGTGAACGGGTAAGAAATGATTTGGTGAAGATGAGCTTCGAAATGACCGGAGTTAGTGCAAGCTATCTCCGCGGAAGGATCCGTTACCATCCCTGGTATCTATAGTGTACTGTTGAGGCGTCAAGTAATTGATGCGAACAAAGGGTGGTAAAGCGATAATTCGCCCCTTAATCGTTGTGTTGAACAACGTTTAGGGGGCGAATTTTTTTGTCCTCAGTCAATGTGGCTAACTGCAGTAGTCAGATTTTTCAAAGATAGGTGTCAGTCACCCTAAGAGAATTGATTCAGTTCCATCCGGCTATGTTGAGAGTCGCGTAACCGGCATTAATAATTTGCATAAGAAGATGACGTTATGGAAAGTACCACTTCAGAATTAAAAGTTAGTTTATCGACCAAAGATTTAGTTATTTATGGGGTGACCTTCATGATCCCCGTTGCACCGCTGGCCTTTTATGGCTCGTTTTTAACGCCGGCCAATGGGATGGTCTCCCTAGCTTACCTGGTCGGGATGATTGCGATGCTGTTCACGGGTTTTAGCTATGCCACGATGGCTGGACGGTATCCATTTTCCGGGTCCGTCTATACGTACGTCCAACAGGGAACGACCGCGGGGCTGGGGTTCATTAGTGGTTGGGGTATCGTTCTGGATTACCTGTTGATTCCGACCATTACTTATTTGATTACCCAGTCTTTCGGGCATTCCCTAATCCCCGGGATTCCGGGCTGGGTGTGGATTGTCGCCTTGGTTCTTTTCAATACGACGATTAATATTTTAGGCGTTAATATTGTGACCAAGATTAGCTGGGCGTTGATTGCCCTTCAAGCGTTTGTGCTACTGGCTTTTGTGGTTGGTACCATCACAGCATTGCTTCACGGTGCTATTCATCCCAACGTTGTGGCTTTTTACAATCCGGCACATTTTAACTTTCAAGGCGTCCTTCAAGCTACAGGGATTGTGATTGTTAGTTATCTCGGCTTCGATGCGGTGAGCACGTTATCGGAAGAGGCAGAAAATCCATATCATTCGGTTGGTCGTGCGATTATTTTATCTATCGTTAGCATTGGGTTACTCTTCGTCTTCATTACGGCACTGGCAGGCTTTGTAGCGCCGGACTATCAAAACTTAGATCCCAATACGGCCTTTCTGGGGATTCTCAATCGGGTTGGCGGCCCTTGGTTGGTCAAACTAGCCGATATGACAATTATTCTCTCGTTTGGTTTTGCTAGTGGCCAGGAAGGGCAGACCGCGGTCTCACGGATTCTCTACGCAATGGGGCGTGACGGCGTACTTCCATCTTCCCTAGCTAAGTTACACCGACGCTATCAAACACCAGTGGTGGCCATTATTCTAGTGGGCGTTGTTTCTTTGATTCTTTCACTCGCTTTGTCTCAGGATATGGTATCCAACTTAGTTAGTTTTGGCGCGTTGTTTGGTTTCATGATTCTTAATTTATCCGTTATCTGGAAGTTTTATATTACGGGTCAGCATCAGACGTTGAGCGATCTACTGAAACACTGCATTTCACCATTAATTGGCTTTGGCGTCAGCGCCTGGATCTTCTTGAATTTGTCGATTGATGCCAAATTAGTAGGGGCTTCCTGGTTAGTTGTCGGCTTAATTATCTTAGTGATCAAAACTAAATTTTTCAGAGTCAAGACGCCCCAGTTGGACTTTACCAATAAAAATTAATGCTAAGCAGCAAACACTAGCTTAATTGATGAGTCACACCTATTTTCAGAATAATCATTGGAGGACTGCTTTATGACAACTAAAATTAATGAACTCGCAACAACAGAATCTGTCGTTTCTCCCGTAGCGCAAACGGTGAATCAATTAAAGGCCTATAAATGGGTGGATTTAACCCATACCTTTGGCCCCGATAGTCCACGCTTCCCATCATTCGCAAAGCCAGAATTCAAGACGATTTTCACCCACGCAGATGGTTTCTTCGTTAAGGAATATACCTTCCCCGGTCAATTCGGTACGCATATTGATCCGCCCATCCACTTCGATGCCCATCAAGATAAGTACGTGGAAGACTTAGATCTTAAGCAATTAGTCTTGCCACTGGTTGTGATTGATCGGTCGGCTGCGGTTGCGAAAAGCCCAGATGCTTCATTGAGTGTAGCCGATATTCAAGAATGGGAAAAGCACCACGGTAAAATTCCGGCCAATTCCTTCGTTGCACTCCGTACCGATTGGAGCAAACGTTGGCCAAGTCAGGCTAAGTTTGAAAATCTGGATAAGCATAACCAAGCTCATTATCCGGGTTGGGACTTAGCGGCTTTAAAGTTTATTTACGAAGAGCGGCACGTGACGGCCAATGGACACGAAACGTTCGATACCGATACGGCTGTTAAGCAAGAGAATGGACTAGTGGGCGAGTACTACGTCTTATCTCACGGCCATTATCAAGTAGAATTATTAGATAACCTAGACCTGGTTCCGGCAACAGGGGCGTTTATCTTTATTTCCGTCCCTAAAGCGGAGAAGGCACCGGGCTTTCCAGTTCGAGCGTTTGCTGTTGTTCCGGATGTTAAGTAAAGGGGGTGTCACCTATGACTGAAGCAACGCGTATCAAGTTTCCTTATCATTACGATGTCGTGGGAAGTTTACTGCGAACGGCTGAATTGAAACAAGCCTTAGCGCAGTTTGAGCGGGGGGATATCTCGCCAGAAGCATTAAAGGAAGTTCAGCGCGCCGAGACCAAGAAAGTCGTCGACCGAGAAGTCGCCTTGGGTCTAAAGGCGGTTACTGATGGTGAATTTAATCGAAATTGGTGGCACCTCGATTTTTGGAAGCATCTGACGGGAATTAGTGAGCATTTCAAGGAATCAATCTCCTTTGCCGGTGGGGGAAACAAACTTCACACGGCACAACTAGTCGATAAGGTGGCCTTTAATCCCGAGCATCCGTTCTTCTCGGACTTTAAATATACGCAATCATTAGTGCCGGCAGAGGTAACCGTTAAGCAGACGATCCCGTCACCAACCCTGTTGTTCGGCGCCAATTGGCACGATGTCTATGCGGACTGGGATACCTATCTGAGTGACCTTGCGGAAGCTTATCACCAGACAATTCTACAGTTCTATGCTTTGGGTAATCGTTATCTTCAGTTGGACGATACCAACTGGGCCTATCTCATTAGTGAGCTGAACGCGACGGAAGATGATCCCAATGCTCACGCTAACTTTGAGAGTCAAGCTAAGGATGCGGTGGCCTTGGTCAATGCCGTTCTAAAGGATTTACCGGCCGATCTGACAACCACAACCCACATTTGCCGAGGAAATTTTAAGTCCACCTATGTCTTCTCAGGCAGTTATGATGTCGTCGCGAAGTACTTAGGTCAACTAAACTATGATGGATTGTTCTTGGAGTATGATAGTCAGCGTGCGGGTGGATTCGAACCGCTCGATGAAATCTGGAACAATGATAAAAATAAGCGTTTGATTCTAGGCCTAGTAACTTCTAAGACGCCTGAACTTGAGACGAAAGAGTCGCTGGTTACGCGACTAAATGAGGCGGCAACGCACGTCCCTTTGGAAAACCTTGGGCTATCAACGCAGTGTGGCTTTGCTTCTTCCACAGTGGGAAATCTGTTGACGCAAGAAGAGGAATGGCGAAAACTGCAGCGGATAATCGAAGTTGCCAAGCAAGTTTGGTCCGTTTGATGAGAAGCGACTGCCTGAGTGAATAGCTAAAGGTTGAAAAATAGAAATCGACTAAAACTATGGTCATTGCGCAATTCATGGCGTTAATGTTAGTCGTTTACAATTTCGTAGTGGAAATCGGCCGCCTTGCCGTTCGCCAAATAGGGGTTGGATCGCGGTGGGCGGACCGGACCGAGCCTGAGAGGCGGTCTCGGCCTCGCTTTGAGCCGACAGCCCACGTCTCAAAGGCGCCAGTCCCCTAACCGGCAAGAACCACCGCTAAGGGAACTCCCACGGCTGAACCCATATTTGGCTCACTCACGGCTACTGAAGGGCTGGTCAGTAATCAGCGGTTTAGCTCTAGGTAACGGCTAAGCTGATGACTAACTCAGATCTTGGTGATAAACACTATCTCGCCGGAGATCGCCAGGGGTGGAGCCGGCTGTGTCGACGGTGTTAGCTGAGGGCCTTTCTCAGCTTACAGCGTGGGGCGACTTGGGAGACTTGCGGGCTTAGCAAGGCTTCCAAGCGAACCGGAAGCCCGCTTTCCAGGCTGGAGGTGTCCCCCATAGCAGGCGGAACCCCTGGCAGGCGCAGACCACTGGTTTCACTAATTTTAGTGGACAGAACACCGCCATTACGGGAAGCAGTGTGTTAAGTCTACTTTCAACCTTTAGGGAATAGCTAAAGTCGATGTGAATTGCCATAGTGCTAAAGACTTCGGTGGTTGCTTGGCCGAAGTCTTTAGCTTGTCTTCATGACCACACGGCACCTTGCGCGATATGTGGGAGTTTCCTTTCTAAGCAGACGGACATGGTCTATACTGTAACCAGATTCAAGGGTTATTCAGTATTGGGTGACTCGAATCCGTATTTAAAGTTGGGTGAAGCGATTGTGACGCGCATCAAGTGGAAATTTCCGCGAGCGGCACAAGAAAGGCGTTAAGGACGCTAGCCATGAACACTAGGAAATCATGGATCGGCGGCCATACATAAAAAGGCTCGGGGCGATGGCCTCGAGTCTTTTGTGTGCTGGGGAAGTTTCTTCCCAGATGATTTTAGATAAGTGACATCGCGTTATTCAAGAAGTGGAGCGTCATGTCGTAACGGATATCGCGGAAATGCAGGTAGCTGTAGCCCAACACCCAGCCCAATGCCGAGTACATCAGCAGGGTGGGCGTGAAGCTGGCGACGTGCATGAAGCCAAAGATAATGCCCGACACGAAGATGCCGAGAAAATTCATCAGCTTGGTATTCTTACTGAAAAAGTAGTTGAGAAAGATTCCACGGAAGATTAATTCCTCAATCACCGGGGCCAGCAAGATGGCGTAGGCCAGGTTCCAGAAGGGGAGCTGCGTGACCTGCTGGTTAATCGCCTGTTGGTTGGCAGGGTTCGGTAGAATGTGGGTGGCGATTAAGATCGACCACGAATACTGAATCGCCAGCATCAGGATGAAGAAGCCGATCAGTTGGCTGACGGTCTTACCGGTAAAGGGCGTGCGACCGAACTGCCGCGGATTGTTTTGCTGGAGTTGTTTTTGGTAACGCCAGGTGATGAAGCCCAGTAGTAGGCCGGTATAAATCAACATCATCCCAATGGTCCGATTGGTGGCGGTTCCGTGGCTCGCCTGTAGGGTAGCCTGCGTCAGGAAGAGGCTGTCGATCAGGTAGAGTAGCAGAAAGCCCAACCACTTGAGGTCTCGAAGCACCCAGTCCAGTAGCCAGTTGAGACCCTTGTTCAACGAATTCATGCAAGCAGTCCTCCAATATTAGTGAGTTAATGACGACAGAAATTAACGTTTCAGTCTGTCGGCCTTGGCAAACGCGTTACTTATCGTATTTGCCAATCTCGATGAGGTTCTCATCGGGGTCGCGGACGTACACGGAGGTCATAGGCCCCAGGGCGCCCTGCTTGGGGATGGGACCGTCGACGATCTCGACCGCATAGTTGGTGAGGTGGGAGAGAATGTTGGCCAGCGGATCGGTCGCGATGATGGCGAAGTCCGCGCCACCCACCGTGGGATGCTTGGCCACGGGCAGGTGGGGGTGGTCACTCTGTTGGAAATTCAACTTTTGCTTACCCAATTTCACGCCGCGCCGGCCATCGTCAAATTCGATGATGGGCAGGTCAAAGACCTCGTGATACCAGCGTACGGAACGCTCGACATCGCTAACGGTTAGGGTAAGATGATCGATGTTACGAATATTCATGAAAGCTTCAGTCCTTAGAAGTAAATTTTCACTATTATAGCATAGTTTTCACGAGACCCTAAGCCATGAAGTTGACGAACCCGGGCGTTTCGTGGTAAGTTACTACTTATATATTACCGTTTGGGAAGAGGCCTTGACGTTGTCGGGGCTTTTTTCTTGCATGAGAGCAGAAGGGAAGGATACACGTGCCATTACTAGAAGTTGACGACCTGAGCATGAGCTTTGCTGATAAGAAGCTCTATGAAGGGGCCAGTTTTACCCTGGAAAAAGGCGAGCACATGGGTGTCGTCGGGCAAAACGGGGTCGGTAAGTCAACCTTAATCAAGATTATTACGGGGCAGGAGTTGCCACTGACGGGTTCAGTGAAGTGGCAAAAGAAGACCCACGTGGGCTATTTGGACCAGTACGCGGACATTCCAGCCGGGATGACGCTGATTGACTTTCTCCATACGGCTTACGCGGACTTATACGAAATGAATGACCGGATGACGGCCATGTACACGGAATACGCCGAGAGCATGGATGACAAGCTCCTGGAGCGGGCCGGTCGAATTCAAGAAGAATTGGACGCCCGTAACTTTTACGACGTGGAAACGCAGATTGAACGGGTCATCTCCGGGTTGGGCCTGGACGACATGGGTCGCGACCATGAAGTGGCTAAGATGTCCGGGGGCCAACGGTCGAAGATTATTCTGGCCAAATTACTGCTGGAAACGCCGGACGTTATTTTACTGGACGAACCGACCAACTACCTGGATACGGCGCACATCGAGTGGTTGGAAGACTATCTGAACGGCTTCGATGGGGCCGCGCTGATCGTTTCCCATGATTACGATTTCTTGCAGGACGTGACGAACTGTATCATTAACGTGGCGTTCGGACAGATTACCAAGTACCGGGGGAACTTCAAGCAGGCCATGCGGCAACGGGCCGAGAAGGAAAAGGCCCAACAACGGGAATTCGATAAGCAACAGGTGGTTATTGAAAAGGCCGAACGGTTTATCCGTAAGAACAAGGCCGGTTCCAAGTCGACCATGGCGAAGTCTCGAGAAAAGATGCTGAACCGGATGGACCGGGTCGATCCACCTTCGACCAACATTCAGGCGCACTTCGATTTTCCTTACCAGGAAACCGGGTCGCAGAATGCCTTGGTGGTGGACCAACTGTCCGTGGGGTACGATCGGCCGCTGTTAAAGCCGGTGACCTTCTCCGTGACGACCGACCAAAAAGTTGGCCTGACCGGGTTCAACGGGGTCGGAAAGTCCACGTTGATCAAGTCGATCTTAGGCATTATCAAGGCCAAGGGTGGGGAGGCATCCTTCTCGCCATCCGCACGCATCAGCTACTTCAGTCAGGATTTAGTTTGGGATAACAATCGGCAGACGCCACTGCAGATTATCCAGGCGAAGTACGAGAAGTTACCGCAAAAGGCCATCCGCGGGAAATTATCCAAGTGTGGTCTGGATTCCGCCAATGCCATGAAGCCGATCGGTGAGCTCTCCGGGGGCGAACAGACCAAGGTTAAGCTGGCATTGATGGAATTTGAACCGGCGAACTTTCTCATTATGGACGAACCGACGAACCATTTGGATGACGAGACCAAGCAGGCTTTGAAGGAAGCCATCGCAAACTTTCCGGGTAATGCGATTATCGTCAGCCATGAGGCCAGCTTCTACACGGGCTTAGTCGATAAGATTTTGAACGTTGAGAAGCTGAGCTTGAAGAACGTCCAGAACTAATCTTGCACGAAGATTATGTTTCGGTAAAAGTCGTTTTCTTTTTTAGAGAAATCCGTTACAGTTGACGGTAGAGTAAATCTCAGGAGAAAGGGACGGCGGAGCATGAGATATTTCAGAAAATTATTGGTGATCGTGATCTTAATCGTGATCGCAGCGGTGGGGATCAATCAGGTAATCCAACGCACTGCGGCCAAGCAGATTAATTGGCGTGAGCCTTCCGAAAGTAAGGCGTATCCGGACCTAACGCAACACCCGAATGCCTGGTTGGACGTGAATACCAGTAAACAACGGGTGTACATTAAGGACGGCAACCGGGTGCTCTACACCATGTACTGTTCCACGGGAACGGGTAAGGAGAACGGCACGCCGCACGGAACCTTTTATATTCAAGCCGAACGCGGGAAATTCTTCTACAATCAGTCTTCTGGTGAAGGGGCCAAATATTGGGTTTCCTGGAAGGATCACGGGGTCTACCTGTTTCACAGTGTTCCCACGGATAAGAACGGAAATTACATCAAGAGTGAAGCCGAAGAGCTAGGCAAGACGGCCGCGTCACACGGCTGTGTCCGGTTGTCGGTGGCCGATGCCAAGTGGGTCTACACCAACGTGCCTTATGGGATGAAGGTTGTGATTCACTAGGTCGCGTCAGTTGTTAAGCAAATCAAATTAAAAATCGTCCAGTCAATTCTCAATGGAATTGGCTGGGCGATTTTAGTTTAGCGATTAAGCGTTAAAATTATCGTTTTCCACATCGCGGATAAACGTGGCCAAATGATCGTAGTAAACCGGTGCGTTATCGATCATGTGGTGGTGGCCCCCTTCAGGCGTGGTGACGAAGCGAGAGTGGGGGATGAGTTCGGCCATCTTCTTACCGGTGGCAATGGGCATGGTTTCGTGTTCCCCGAAGGTCAACAGGGTGGGAACCTTGATTTCCTTCAAGTGATCACGGAAGTTCCATTCCTTCAGCTTACCCTTGATGACAAACTCGTTGTCGCCTTGGAAGGCACCGTAGACGTCGGTAGCCATCGTGCTGATTAAGTGGGAAATGGCGGCCGGCTTCTTCCGGTCCACGTAACCATCGTTTAAGATGTCCACGTAACTCTGGTAAGTTGGGTCATCGTAGTTGCCTTGGGCTTCAATCTTCTTCATGTAGGCCACTTGGTCGGCGGACAGAACCGTTTCACGAATATGATTGATGCTCTCAACGTATTCGTCGATGTTATCAACCATGGACGAAATGATTGCGCCCTTCAGGTGTTGACCGTATTTAGCGGCGTACATCTGAACTAAAGCACCCCCCCATGACTGGCCAATCAGGTAGAACTTGTCGATGCCTAACTTTTGGCGAACTTCTTCGACCTCATCCAGGAAGTAGTCGTAAGTCAGATACTTCTTGGCCGTCTCGGGGTCGCTATAGTCGGGTTGATCGGAGTACCAGGAGCCGAGTTGATCGTACATGTGGACCTGAACATTGAGACCTTGGGCGGCTAATTGCTTGGCCGTGTCTTCCCAGTATTCGTGGTTGCCACCGGGGCCACCGTGGAGGGCGAGCAAGTGAATGTCGCCGGTTCCTTGGGTGTTGGTCCAGAGGTGGTAGCCGTTGTCTAAGGTAATGATCGTCGTGCCTTGTTTCATAATGAAATTCCCCCGTTTCTAATGAATTATCTAATAGTTTAGCACTGTCGGCTAAAATCCGAAACTAAAGTTAATGGTTACTGGGTTGTGCGGATGGGTCGCAGGAACGGACGAAATCGCTCACGATGGGTCATGCCACTCATGGCGTTAAGCTTAGTCGTTGACCGTTTCGTCGTGGAAAGCGGCCGCCTAAATATGGGGTGGATCGCGGTGGGCGGTCTTGGCCTCGCTTTGGGCCGGAAGCCCACGTCTCAAAGACGCTATTTCTCCACGAACGGAATCGTCAGTGAGGATTCGCCGAGTTGGACGGAATATTGCAGATCCTGATTACCCCGAACCGTCATGCCAAAGTCCGTGGCATAGATGACTAGCCCCAGTTGGTGGCCCGCCAACAACTTGTAATGCGTGGGCTGTAAGGTCACGCTGAGATCGTAGAACTGGTTGGGCTTAAGAGGATCGACGTGGTAGGCGTTGGTCCGGTTCTGCAGGTTGCGGTGGCCCTTGGTAATCATCTTCCACGGGGTCGCCTTGGTCGTTTGAAATTCCCGCAGGTTATCCTCACGCCAACGGTACCCTTCGTCCAGACTCAACCGCAGTGGGGTGGGGCTGACGCCGAGTCGCTTGGCCTCGCCATAGTCCACGACCTGGAAGCTGAGCATGCCGACCGGTTGGTTGACGGCCACTTGAAGCTTAACGGTTGGCTTACCGTCCAAGATGAGGTCGTCCTTTAAGACGGCGGACTTGAAGATTAAACGGTGGCCAAACATGTCGTTGTGCTTGTCGCCCAGCAGCGCCGTTTGCCAGGCCGCAATGTCCTTGGTGTAGCGTTGATATTGTGCCGTGGGCAGTTGGTCGCTGAAGCTGGTGGCGAATTCCATGGGTTCGTGCGTCGCTTGGTCAACGAGCTCGTCGTGCTGCAGGTTGAAGACGCGTTGCGGATTGCTAGGCGCATCCCAGTCGCTGGTGGCGTGCCACGTTTCCGGTTCGACGTTGTCCTGAATAATCACGTTTGGCAGGAGCGTTTCCGCCTGGTTATCCACGCCGAGCAACTCGTGGGTCAGCCACAGGTTAACGATGTCCGTGTAGTCAATCGACCGGAAGGCATTGATGTAGATGTGTTGACCCTGGTGAAGGATCAGCTTCTTCGTGACCGGCAAATCCCGGACGGCATTCCACAAGTTATTGACGTTGCGGGGCTTGACGTTCCAGTCATTGAGGCCATGGACCAGCAGTAAATCGGCCTTGATGTTGGGCACGTTTTTGAGGTAATTCCGGGCGTCCCAGAAGCGGTTGTAGTTGCCGGTTGCGCGGTCCTGACCGTGCGTAATGGCGGCCAGGTCGGCCTGCCATTTAGCCTGAATCCGGTGATAGTCGCCGGCCTTGAGTTGCCGACTGAAGGTTTCTTCAGCTAACACATCGGTATCTTCGCCAGGGAAGCCGCCGGGGGCGATGACCAGTCCGCCATCGCGGTAGTAGTCGTACCAGTTAGAAATGGCAGCCTCGGAAATCACCGTCTTTAGTCCGGTGACGCCGGTGGTGGCGGCGGCCGTGGCCAGCGTGCCCAGGTAGGAGCGGCCAGTCATGGCCACGGCATGGTTGCTCCACCAGGCGGGGATGGCTTGGGTCGCAGCCCGGCTAGTAAAGGCCGTGCGGTTGCCGGCCAACCACTCGATGATGGCGATGGTCGAGGTCGTTTCCTCGGGGTCACCGGTGGTTCGGACGCCATCGGAATCCAGCGTTCCAATCCCGGCGGCGTAGACCACCGCGAAGCCGCGGGCCAGGAAGTAGTCGTTTAGCGTATAGGATTGTTCGCGCGCAAAGGTTTCCTCGGCGGTCTTGGTCGTCGCGGTGACGGGCCGTGGGTCGGGTACCGGCGTGGTTGCTGGTTGGGCCGTGACGTCGGCTGCCGTTAGATCGTTGGGTTGCTTAGGCTCCAGAGGCACGTTGACGTTGTGCATCATCTGATCGCCGGCCTCGTCGTTGGTGCCTTGGTTGTAAGGACTCGCCGTGTAGAGGACGGGGACCTTTAGGCCGGTTTCCGTTTCGGCGGGGCGAATGACTTCGGCCTTGAGCAGGTCGCGTTTTCCATCGCCATCGGTGTCTTGGGGACTCTCCACGTAGACCACTTCACGAATCAGCTGCGTGGTGTCGAAGACGGCCTGTGATTTCCCGTTAAAAATCAGGGGTTTCTCGACACTTTCATCGTGAACGAAGGGGGCGAAATACCCGTGGGTGGTTAGGTGATCCAGGAAGGTCTGGCCGTTCTTGGTGTGGGTCGTGAGTAACAAGTACCACGCCTGCTTGAGTTCGGCCAGCGTGAAGACGTCGTTGGCGTGATCGGCCACGGGCAATTGAATCTTGGCCATGGCGGCTAGTGGGTCGGTTAACTGAAAGTCCAGGTCGGGCAGAAAGCCCAGGCGTTGCAGGGCCAGGTTGTAGAAGGCGTCCACGGCCACGTCGTCGTGGTACGTCAGATAATCCAAGCCATCGCTATCGGGCGTGGCCATGAGGTCGGCCAACTGTTGACGGACCACGTCGACGGTGGTGTATTCCGGCCAACTCTTATCGTAGAAATCTTGCAGTAACGCACTGCCGCTGGTCAAGTCTTGATTGGCCGTGGTTAAGAAATGAATCCGTTCAAGCTCGCGCAAGGCGTCCGCCGGTTGTGTGGGCCGAATAGCAAATTGTTGATTACGCAAATGAATCACCCTCCTAAATGAATTTGAAATTATTGATTTGTATTAGATGATCGCCTATGGCCGGCAGGGGTTCCGCCGTAACCATGGCTAATATTGTCCGCCTTACCGTTCGCCAAATCTGGGCCGGAACGCTGGGGGAGGACCGGGACGAGCCTGAGAAACGGTCTCGTCCCTCGCTTGGAACCACCACAGAACGGTGTTTCCAAGACGCCCATCCTCAACTGACGATCGTCAGCTGAGGATGCCCCGGCTGAGCCCAGATTTGGCTCACTCGCGGCTACGTTGGTGCGTGGCCCAACGATTCGTTTTGGCTGAAGCAAGGATGACCAGTCCAGTTATACCAATGTTAGTCGGCCGAAGGAGGCTAGGGATGGAGCCAGCCGTGAGTGTGAAGTTAGCTGGCGTTTTGGGCCAGGTTACTTCACCGGACGACCTTGAAGACGTGAATTATCGGCTTCAAGGCGAGGAGAAAGACCGCCCTGTGGCTTTCTCCGGTCCTCACAGCAGGCGGAATCCCTGGCAGCCGCAGGGCAGCGACTGTAAAAGTTTACTTGGACTCTGGCTGGTCATCGTTGAGGCGGCTGTGGCGCAGGCCGTAGGTGAAGTAGATGACGAGGCCGAGGACGAACCAGATGGACGAAGCAATCCAGGTCTCCGCCGGCAATTGAAGCATCATCCCGAAACACAGTAGCCCGGAGACAATCGGTAAGACGGGATACCAGGGAACCTTGAACCCGGAGTTGGCCGGCAATTCCTTGATGTGTCGGAGTCGAATGATCCCAAAGGACACGAAGAGAAAGGCCACCAACGTCCCAATATTAACCAGATTGGTCAGTTGGGCGAGGGGCACGAAGCCTCCCAGTAGCGCGATGACTACGGTAATCAGCGCCAAGCTGTTCTTGGGCGTGCCGTTAGTCTGGTCGATTTTACCCAAGAACTTAGGCAACAGGCCGTCCCGACCAATGGAGTAAATCAGCCGTGAGGAGCTGTAAATCATGGTCACCATCATGGTAAACATCCCCGCCAGCGCCCCCAGCGAGATGATGCCGGACGTCCAGTTCTGGTGAACCAGCGTCAGTGCGAAGGCTACGGGGTCGGCCACATTGAGCTTGGTATAGTGGACCATCCCGGTTAGGACCACGGCCACCAGCATGTAGAGCACGGAGGCCACGATCAACGTCCCGATAATCCCAATGGGCATGTTCTTCTTGGGATTCTTAACCTCGGCAGCCGAGGCGGAAACCACATCGAACCCGAGGTAGGCGAAGAAGACGGTCGAGGCGCCCTGCAGAATCCCTTTGGTTCCAAACGGTGCGAAGGGTTTCCAATTGGCCGGCTTGACGTAGAAGATGCCCACCAGGACGAATAAAATAATGATGGCAATTTTGACGAAGACGATGGCGGTATTAATCCGCATCGACTCGCGCATGCCCCGGTTGAGCAACCAACTAATCAGTAGGACCACCAGAATGGCCACCACGTTGCCGTACGTCCCGTGTGCGGGGTCGTAGGGACCTGCGAGGGCCGTGGGCAGGGCGAGGTGGAAACCGGCGAGAAACGAGTTAAAATAGGCGCCAAAGGAATTGGCCACCGCGGCCACGGCGAGCACGTACTCCAGAATCAGCGCCCAGCCGAGCACCCAGCCAATGATTTCGCCGAAAACCAGGTTACCGTAAGAATAAGCGGAGCCGGCAACTGGCAAGACGGAGGCAAATTCGGCGTAACACATGGCCGCTGTCGAACAGACAATGGCCGCTAATAGAAAGGATAAAACAATTCCGGGCCCACTGTACTGTGCGGCGATGGTTCCGGGGAGAATGAAAATCCCGGTCCCAATCACGGCCCCAATGCCCAGTGACATCAGATCTTTTGCCGTCATGGTCTTGGCAAAGTGCTGGTCACTTTTTAAGTAATTATCTAAGCGTTCGCGGCGAAAGATTCGCGAAATACCCATAAAAAGCCTCCTTAATAATGATGATATCTCGGATAGTGTACCCTAGACTTAAATTAAAAGTCAATGAGAGTTGGCGAGACTTTTGAGAAAAGGCGGTTAAAAGTTCCCCATAACCGGTGATTTCGGGATAAAATAGAACAGATATGGCCATGCCCCCCGCATCAATGTAGCGGTTAAACGTCAGCAATGCGCTGGTGGCTTAGTCAACGAAAGCCCATGGTGGCGCGATTAGTCCGTCTGACGCCGACCGTCAAAGGTTGCTGATGGCTCGACTTTAGCGGCGGCGATGGTGGTCACCGAAAGTTTTTCCTGAAAAATTGACCCGTTTAGCGGTCGTTCGTGGTAAGGTTGAACTTCATGAGGTGGCCGTTGCCGAGGGGGATGGCCCAGCGAAAGAGGAGGCAGTTTTAAAAATGATTACTGAAAATGCAAGCGGTGCGGTGGTTTATCGATTAGTGGACGACCAGCCACAGTATTTACTCTTGAAGAGTGCGACCAGCAATTTCTGGGGGTTCCCTAAGGGCCACGTTGAGGGCCAGGAGACCGACATCGAGACGGCCGTGCGGGAAATCCGGGAAGAAACGCAGCTCCACGTGACGGTCGACCCAACCTTCCATGCCGATCTGGATTATGATATGCAAAATGGTCATCACAAGCACGTGGTCCTGTACACCGCGCAGGTTCCGGCCGACGTGACCATCTCGCGGCAGGTCGAGGAAATCAGTGACTTTGGCTGGTTCGACTTTGCCACGGCTCACGAACGCCTCAGCTATCCGAACCTGCAGGCGCTCCTGACGCGGGCCAACGCGTACGTAGTGGGGGACCGTCATGACCAATAAAGTTCTCGTGATTACCGGGGCCACCGGAACGGGCAAGACCACGGTTCAGGATTATCTGGTCAGTCAGTACCCCGTGACGAAGGTCATCACCCACACCACGCGGCCGCCACGGCAGGGCGAGGTCGACGGGCGCGATTACTACTTCGAGACGCCCGAGAGCTTCCCCAAGAACCATTACCTCGAGTCCGTTTACTATGCGGGTTTTCACTACGGGTCATCTCGCGAAGGATTGGCTGCCGGATTTGAGCGAGCCCCTTTTGTGGCGATCGTGTTAGATACCAAGGGCGCCATCACCTACGCGCAGGAGCTGGGCGATCAGGCCGTCATCATCTTTCTGACGGTCAGCCAGCCAGAAGAGCTACTGGCACGGGTGACCCAGCGCGGCGACGACCGGGCGATGTTGAAGCAACGCTTTGCCAGCCCGGAATATCGGCGTGATTTGACCATGCCGCTGGCTTTGCGGGGCAAGGCCATTCAGCTAAACAACGATAATTGGCAGCAGACCCAGATTAAGCTGGATGCGTTGATGAACCGCTTACAGGCGAAATAGGGGGGACTTTGGTTGAGTTTCGTTGGAAAGTGTGCGAAACTAATGAGGATTTCGGACTAAATTTAAGAGGAGGCCGCCCATCATGGCAGACACATTGACCGCCGCCGTGGCGATTTTAAGAAAGAATAAGTATAAATTGACCAAACAGCGCCACGCGTTGCTGGATTTCTTGGTCACCAATCAGGGCCATTACACGGATGTGGTGACGGTCGATGCCTACATGCGGACCGAATTTCCGGGGATGAGTCATAACACTGTTTACCGTAATCTCAAGGAATTTGAGGAAGTCGGGATTGTCGAGCAGAATACGGAGCAGGAACGGACACGGGTCAAGTACCAGTGTGACTTTCACCACCAGCACCATCACCACTTTATCTGCCAAAATTGTGGCAAGGTCACCGAGCTACAGATGTGCCCGATGGACTTCTTTAGCGACCAGCTGCCGGGCTACGAGATTACTGGCCATAGCTTCGAACTCTACGGGAGCTGCGCGGAATGCAAGGCAGCCGGCGTCACGGCGGCGCCCAAGCCACTGACGTAAGCTTGCGGGCCTAACTTAGTTAAAAATTAACAGAAACTTGAGAAACTTTTGAACTTAACGTGCGATAATAAAAGACATTGCATTAAGTGTAGAAGGAGGAATGTAGTATGGCGTACCGGACACCACCCTTTATCACGCCGTTTGCCATTGTGTCGATGGCCTTGGCACTGGGGGCAACCAACGTGGTGACGAATACCGTCACGAAGACCAACGAAGGGGCTTCACGGACGTCGACGAGTTCGTCGCTAGTCGTCAATCAGTCCAACGATTCGAAGAAAAAGGCGAGCGATGACAGCAAGAAGAAGGATTCGGATTCTTCTAAGAAAGACAGCAGTGATTCATCTAGCAAGGATAGTAGCAGTAGTAGTTCTTCAACGGATACGGAAAGTTCATCGGCTAATTCCACGTCCGAAACGGAGAACAGCACGGCCGGCACCACCGGTTCGACGGGCACGACGGGGTCAACTACGTCTAAGAAGAAGACGTCATCTAGCACGACGAGCTCGGCCACGACCGACAATGACACGACCACTGACGATACCGGGTCGACCAGTGATGATACCACTGACGATACGGGCTCTGGCACTTACAGCCACGCCACGACTTACAACAACACCAACAATACGACTGACACGACCGGTCAATAACGAAGAAAGGGGGACCGACAATGCTTAGTTTTCTTGATATGGTCAACCATTACCTGGGCTACATCAATGTGAGTGTTAAGATTAAAAACCGCATTTACGTAATTCTGGGTGCGTTAGGGGACCTCTACCTGTTCTACATTGGGGTGCGGTACCTGCAAAATGGTCATCCATTCTGGGGCCTCTTGATTCTGTTGGTGGCCCTGATCCTACTGTATTTTGCCTATCTTAATACGGTTTATTACTTTACGAATAAGAAGGCACCCTTTGACATTTCGCCGAAGATTGAAAAGCTCCTCCACATGAAACCCAAGGAGGCCGATTTGGACCAGCCGAAGCGGACCGTGGGTGGCCGCAATATTCCGGCGAACGGATACTTCGATGAGAAGAAGATATTACCCGGGAAATTAACCTCGACGCCGATTGAACAGGCCAATATCCAACAACTGGCGACGCGCCTGCAACAAAATCAGTTGCTCCAACTGGATTACTCCGGTTTAGGCGACCGCGAGATTACGGAACAGACGCGGCAGACGGGCAAGCCCGTCTACGCCTCCGGCCCCGGGGCCTTGATTCCTTACTTCGACATGCAGACTGAAAACGATCAGTTGGTCGTGTATGCCGGGATGAACCAGGCCGAGAAGCAACGGGTTGGGGTGGTCAGCACGGTTGGCCTCCAAAACGTCGCTGATGTGCGCGACCAGTTCGAACTGTACCTGGCCAACGCCACGCTGGTGGGAGGACCCTTCAAGGTTCTGGGGCGAACCACGGTGATTGAGCAAGAAAATGAATTCCAAGTTGCCGTTCAATTGGCCTACAAGCATCAGGGTGACAGCAATCGGACGACCACGCCACAGGCGACGCGTGAGACCAGCGCCACGTCTCGGCGGACCAGATACGATCAGGCGCCGCGGACGGATACCGATTCGGAACCGATGACACGGACCTCGCGGTATCACCACTAATTGAAAAGTTTAAGCTGAGCACACTGCCAACGATGGTTGACGGTGTGCTTTTGTTAGCAACTCAAGGTTAAAAGTGAAATTAGCGCGCTAATTCCCGGAGTAACTGGATTCATCCCATTAAATTAGTGAAACCAGGTGTTAATTCTAGTCGTTTACAGGTTCATAGCAGGAATTGGCCGCCTTACCGTTCACCAAATATGGGGTGGATCGCGGTGGGCGGACCGGACCGAGACTAGGAAGCGGTCTCGGCCTCGCTTTGAGCCGACAGACCACGTCTCAAAGACGCCAGTTCCCTAACCGGTCAACCCCGCCGCTAAGGGAACTCCCACGGCTGAACCCATATTTGGCTCACTCACGGCTACGACAATACTGACCAGCAACCAGCGGCTTAACATGACGTAACGACTGATTTGCCGATAAACTTTGTCGTTGCTGGTAAGCACCACCTTGCCGGAGATCGCCGGGGATGGAGCCAGCTATGTCGACGGTGTTAGCTGAGGTTTCTTCTCAGCTTACAGCGTGGGGCGACTTGGGAGACTTGCGGGTTTGGCAAGGTTTCCAAGCGAACCGGAAGTCCGCTTCTCAGGCTGGAGGTGTCCCCCATAGCAGGCGGAACCCCCGGCAGGCGTAGGCTCCTGATTTCACCATTTTAGTGGATAGAACACCATCGTTACGGAAATCAACGTTTACCAGCAAGGTCACATTGGCACGTCATGATGGGGAACGATGTGGTGATCATTTGGTTGTGGGCGAGAGCACCAATGAACCGGATGAGCTGGTCTGAATTGCTTCAAGCTCAATCCGATAGCTTAGCCGACCGGAATGTTCGGAAATCAGTGACGCCTATGTTATATTTTCTGACATGGTAATGCTACCTGGCCAAAAAATTTTTACAGGTAACGTGCAGGCCCTGAATCCGTGGTATGCCTAATCTTTTTGGCTTTGAATCTTTCGCGGGGGTGGTGACACCGGGAGTGTTTATTTTGACCGCGTTATTTTTTTGGTTTAGACTCTATTTTAGACACAAAAAAATTCAGACGCGCGGGTGTAGGGAACGCCGACCTGGCAACTACTTTAGTTATGTGGAGGGAAAGACTTATGTCAATGATTGAATTTCACAACGTTGAAAAATACTACGGTAGTTTTCACGCATTACACAACATTAACTTGACGATTGAAGACGGGGAAACCGTGGTGCTGATTGGGCCTTCTGGGTCGGGTAAGTCCACGTTGATTCGGACCATCAATGGTCTGGAATCGATTCGTCACGGTCAATTGATTGTAAACGGCCAAGACCTCGCTAACCCGAAGACGGATATGAACCGTATCCGGAAGAACGTGGGCATGGTCTTCCAGCATTTTAACTTATATGCCAACAAAACCATTCTGGAAAATATTATGTTAGCGCCACGAATCGTCCTGCACCGGCCGGAAGACGAAAATAAAAAGGTCGCCATGGAAATGCTCGACCGAGTGGGCCTGGCCGATCAGGCGCCCAAGATGCCATCGCAGCTCTCCGGGGGGCAACAACAACGGATCGCAATCGCCCGTTCACTGGCGATGAAGCCGAAGTGTCTGTTGTTCGATGAACCGACGAGTGCCCTAGACCCCGAAATGATCGATGATGTGCTGAACGTTATGAAGACCATCGCCCGAGATTCCAGTATGACCACGCTAGTCGTGACCCACGAAATGGGTTTCGCCCGTGAAGTGGCCAACCGGGTTATCTTCATGGCCGATGGTCGGATTCTAGAGGATGATTCTAAGGAAACCTTCTTCGATGGCCAGCCAACCAACGAACGGGCACGCCAATTCTTGAGTAAGATTATTACACACTAGACCGGGGGAGGAATTTTGCGATGAAAAGATTGATTCGAAATCTTAGTCTCTTGCTGGCCCTGGTGGCGGTCTCACTGATGGTGACGGCGTGTGGCAATCAGTCACTTGCCAAGAAGAACGTGTTAAAGACCGATCAACAAGAGAAGACCATTACGTGGGGCGTTAAAGCCGATACCCGCTTATTTGGTCTATTGGATACGAAGGATAACAAGATTAAGGGCTTTGAAATCGACTTAGCCACGGCCCTGACCAAGCAGATGCTGGGAAAGGACGCCAAGGCCAAGTTCATTCAGGTGACGAGTTCTACGCGGATGCCGATGCTGAAGAACGGGAACATCGATGCCATCATGGCCACGATGACCCCGACGCCCGAACGGCGGAAGCAAGTTGCCTTTTCCGATCAATACTTCATGGCCGGGCAATCTCTGCTGGTCAAGAAGGGCAGCAGCATTAAGAACGTCCATGATTTGAATAAACAAAAGGCCACGGTACTTGGGGTTGTCGGCTCCGATTCCGTGGAAAACGTGGCCAAGGTCGCCCCGAAGGCCAAGGTGTTACAACTGACCGACTACGCCCAAGCCATGACGGCCTTGAAGTCCGGGCAGGGGCAAGCGCTGACCACCGATAACGGGATTCTCTACGGGATGTCGCTACAGAACCCCGGCTATGAAGTGACCCGTGGCTCGTTTGTTTCCGAACCCTACGGTATTGCGATTAACAAGAATCAAAAGGACTTCCGCTTAGCCATCAACAAGGCGCTGAAGCAGGTTCGGGCTAGCGGCGAATACAATCAGATCCTACACAAGTGGTTCCACAATGTGAAGGGATTCGACTATAAGGAGGCGGCTAAAGAATGATCCATATCTTTCAAGCTTATGGCGGCACGTTACTTTACGGGCTCGGCCAAACATTGCTGTGTAGCTTCATTGCCCTCGTGTTTAGTTTGATTATCGGGACCTTCTTCGCCTTACTAGAAGAGTCCCCCAGCAAGATTGCTCGGCGAATTGCCCGGGCCTACATCGAACTGTTCCGGAACATTCCATTACTGGTGATCACGATGTTCTTTTACGTGGTGTTCCCGCTTTACGTGGTCAAGATGAACGGGTTTACCGCCGGCACGATTGGTCTGACACTGTACACGTCTTCATTTATCGCCGAAACGGTCCGCGCGGGGATTCAGTCCGTGGATCCCGGCCAAATGGAGGGCTCACGGGCCAATGGTCTGACCTACTGGCAAGCCATGCGCTACATCGTCTTGCCGCAGGCCTTTCGCTACGTGATTCCACCACTGGGCAACCAGTTCGTTAACCTAGTCAAGAACTCCTCGACGTTAGCCTTCGTTGGGGGCTTCGACCTGATGTATCAGGGGAACGTGATTGCCTCGAGCTCCCTGCAAACCATGGCGGCCTACGCCTCGGTCGGGGTGCTCTACCTGATTATCACGATGCCGATCAGCTATTACATGCGCTATCTCGAAAAACGGTTAGCTTAAGGGGAGGAGAATAATTATGCTGCAGAACTTTATTGATGCCTATTCTCCCGACAACCTCCGCTACCTGTTCGGTGGACTGGGCATTACGCTTTTAGTGTCCGTGATTTCGATTATTGGGAGTTTTATCATCGGGTCCATTCTCGGTGTGATTCGTTACGTGAAGATTAAATACGTCTCGGCAATTGTCGGCTTCATCATCGATGTTATTCGCAATCTGCCGTTACTGTTGATTCTATTTTTCACTTACTTTGGCCTGCCCAACCTGGGGGTCAAGCCGGAAATTATCCCGGCGGCCATCCTGGCCATGACGATCTTTGAATCTATGATGCTGGCGGAAATCGTCCGTTCGGGGATTCAAGCGGTCGATCCCGGCCAGATGGAAGGGGCCCGCGCCAATGGCCTCACGTACTGGCAGGGACTGTGGCACATCGTGTTGCCGCAGGCGCTGGTGAAGATGATTCCGGCCATCGTCAGTCAGTTTATCTCGCTGGTCAAGGATACATCACTGGCGACCATCATCCTCTTGCCAGAAATGTTGTTCCGGTCACAGATTATCTACGGCCAGAACACCAACTACATTATCCCGATGTTCGTGGCGATTGCGTTGCTTTACTTCATCGTCTGCTACCTACTCTCATTACTGGCACGGTACTTGGAACGACGCCAGGCTTAAGTCATTAAAAATAAACAGCGACTGATCATCCGTGGTATCACGGGCGATCGGTCGCTGTTTTTGTGCGGTCAATTGGAACTACGCGTTTGCCTTCCGTTCAGCCTCTGCTGGCCACGTTGCCTGCGGCTGTCAGCAATTCCGTCTGCTGTGGGGAACGGTTCCAGCCAAAGAACGGGCTTCCACCTCGCCTGGAAGCCTTGCTAAAACTGCAAGTCTCCCAGGTCGTCCCCCCCAGTAACCTGGCCCGGAACGCCAGCTAACTGGGTTGTCACGGCTGGCTCCATTGCTGACCTCCTCCGGCGTTGTGCCATGGCTCACCGAAGTGGTGCTCGAGACTGACGTCCACAGCAGCGATGGTGGTCGTTAGCTGGGTTGGTGGCGACCGCCAATTTTAGCCGAGAGTGAAGCGAAATATGAGCTCAGCCGTGGGATTCCCTTAGCGGCGGGTTGGGCCGGTTAGGGAATGGCGACTTGGAAACGCCGGGTTTGGGCGGTTCCAAGCGAGTGCCGAGACCGCTTCCTCAGGCTCGGCGCGTCCTGCCCACCGCGATCCAGCTCATCTTTCGCGAACGGAAGGCGGCCAATATACACCAAAAGCCGCCAAGCAGATGCGGCTTGGCGGCTTTGATGATAGGGGTGGGCGTTAGTCCGTGACCACGAACTTTTGGAAACGGTCGAAGTCGGCCTGTTGTAGCTCGACCTTCAGCGCGGTTCCCTCGGCTTCGTAGTTGGTGTCCAGCACGTTAGCATTTTCATTGAGGTACGACACGATTTCACCATCGGCGAATGGCACTAGGAAGTTAGCCGTCACGTAATCGCGGAAGACCTTTTCCTTCATGGCCTTCACCAGAAGGGCCACCGAGTCGGGGTCCTTGGCCGATAGGATGAGTTGGTCACCCACTCGGCTGGGGTAGCTGGCCTCGGTCAAATCGGCCTTGTTGAAGACGGTAATCATCGGCACGTCGGTCACGCCAATCTCTTCGAGCGTCTTCTCCGTGGTCGCCATCATGGCCTCACGATTCGGGTCGGCGTAGTCTACGACCTGAACCAACAGGTCGGCGTTAGCGGCTTCGGCCAACGTAGAACGGAAGGCCTTGACCAGTTGGGTCGGTAATTGGCTGACGAAT
This sequence comes from Levilactobacillus sp. HBUAS70063, assembly GCF_038374745.1. Classification (NCBI taxonomy): domain Bacteria; kingdom Bacillati; phylum Bacillota; class Bacilli; order Lactobacillales; family Lactobacillaceae; genus Levilactobacillus; species Levilactobacillus sp. HBUAS70063. The sequence continues at coordinate 403,167 of NZ_JBANSM010000002.1, forward strand.
CCAACCGTATCGCTGAGCAACAGCTTCTTCTGGTCGGGGAAGACCAGTTGCCGCACGCTGGTATCCAGTGTGGCGAAGAGCATGTCCTTGACGAAGACCTGCTTGTCCTCACTCTTACCAAATTCGCGGACCAAGGCGTTCATCAGCGTTGATTTACCGGCGTTGGTGTAGCCGACCAGGGCGACAGAAGGGAGTTGGTTACGCTCCCGCTGTTGCCGTTGGGTGGCCGCAGCCTGGTTGATTTCCTTTAATTCGTGGTTCACGTGGTTGATGGCACGCTGGATGGTCCGGCGGCTCATTTCGGTCTGGGATTCACCGGAACCACGGTTGGTGAAGCCACCGCCGCCACCGCTACCGGTCTGTTGGTCCAGCCGTTGTGAGGCACTGGTGTGTAGCCGGGGCAGTTGGTATTGCAGCATCGCCAATTGCACCTGTAACTTGGCTTCACGAGACTGGGCCCGGTTAGCGAAGATTTCCAGAATTAGGCCGGTCCGGTCAATGATTCTGGCCTTGGTGCCGTTTTCCAAATTCCGAATCTGGCTCGGGGTCAGCTCATCGTTGACGACGATGATGTTCACGCCATCATCGGCCACGATGGTCGCCAGCTCCTCAACCTTTCCCGTCCCAAAGTAGGTGCCGGGGTTGGGCTTGGTCAGCGACTGTTGAATCTCCTCGGCCACGGTCATGTTGTTGGCCTCCACCAAGTTTCTCAGTTCCGTCATGGAATAGTTAAACGTGGCCTGACCAGCGTTTAGCCCAATCGTAATGACGGGTGTTCGTGGGGTTTCTTCCAAAAGATCACCCTCCTTTAAAGTCTATGCCTTGAGTATAACATGTTTAGTCGTGAGCGAATAAGGATTAGCCGGGGTAAGTGCGGGCGACCGGTTAACTGATGTGGTGAGGTCCTTCGGTGGGGGAGTGGACAACGGGAAATGAGTTGACTTTAATTTATTAGGAAAAACTGATGGTTGTGTTAAACGACCATAAAAGGCCGTTCAAGTGCGCATTTATGGCAACTTACACCGGTCCACATCGGCTAGATTGACGTTATTTTTTTGAATAAAATTGCAAATAATTAAAATATAGTATTGATTCTAATTTAATTTTAATCTACAATAATTCCTGTTGCACAAGTTACTTGTGCGGCCGTTGATTGGGGCTGATTGACGCCGATGGTGTGGGTTAGCCGCAAGCAGCGGTGAATTACATATTTAGAGGGGTCGGAATTTTATGAAGGTCAAGTCAATCGTCAAGTTAGGGACGGTGGCGACATTAGCAGCAATTTCGTTAGCTGCTTGTGGCACGTCTTCTAGCAGTAACAAGCAGGCTAAGGATCAAACCTTAACCTGGATGGAAAGTTCTACCTTGCCCACGATGGATAATTCGTTGGCAACCGATGTCGTTTCTGGTGAAACCCTGAACAACACGGGCGAAGGTCTGTTGAAGTTTGGCAAGAACAGCAGCACTCATCCCGGGGTCGCCAAAAGCTACAGCAAGTCCAAGGACGGCAAGACTTACACGTTTAACCTGCGGAAGTCCAACTGGAGTAACGGGGACAAGGTGACCGCGCAAGACTTCGTCTACGGCTGGCAACGCACCGTCAACCCGAAGACGGGGTCCCAATACGCCTACCTGTACGCCGATGTTCAAAACGCCAATGCCATCATGAAGGGCAAGAAGGCCGTCTCCACGTTGGGTATCAAGGCCGTGGGGGACTACAAGGTTAAGGTCACCTTGGTTCACCCAGTCAGCTACTTCCCAACGTTGGTCGCCCAAACCGCCTTCTTCCCACAGAACGAAACGGTGGTTAAGAAGTACGGGAAGAAGTACGCCACGAACGCCAAGAATAACGTTTACAACGGGCCGTTCAAGCTGACTTACTGGACCGGGACGTCCGACAACTGGACGTTGACCAAGAACAGTAAGTACTGGAACGCCAAGAAGGTTAAGCTCCACCAGATTAAGTTCAGCGCGGTCAAGGACCCGCAAACCGCTTTGAGTCAGTACCAGAGCGGCAAATTGGACGCGATTTACCTGAGTGGCCAACAACCGAAGAACTACAAGAACAATAAGGATTACCATGCCCGGAACAGCTCACGGGTCACTTACATCGAATTAAACGAAAAGAAAGATTCTATGCTGCGGAACAAGAAGGCCCGGCAAGCCTTGTCTCTGGTCTTGAACCGGAAGCAATTCGTCAACAAGGTCATGGACGATGGGTCTAAGGTCGCTACGGGAATCGTGACGAGTGGTCTGGCCATTCGCAACGGCAAGGACTTTGCCAAGGAAGGCACGATCCCGGCCGCAACCGAACACAACGTGGCTAAGGCCCAGAAGTTGTGGAAGGAAGCACTGAAGGAAACCGGTCGGAAGAGCTACTCGTTAACCTTGATGGCCGATGATACGGCGCAAGGGAAGAGTACGACCGAATACGTGCAGAGTCAATGGTCCAAGCTGGATAACTTCAAGGTTACCAATTCTAACTTGCCATACAAGACCCGGTTATCTCGGTCGGCTTCTGGCCAATTTGATGCCGTCGTGACCCTCTGGGGGGCCGACTTCCCAGACCCAATCACCGACCTGTCGCTGTTCACGTCCGACAATTCCTACAACAACGGGAAGTGGTCGAACAAGACTTACGACAAGTTGATTAACGAAGCCACGACGACCAACGCCAATAAGCCAGCCGCCCGTTGGCAGAACCTGATCGATGCCCAGAAGGTCTTATTGAAGGACCAAGGGATCATCCCAGTTTCGCAAAGCGGCAAGCCCCAACTGGTTAAGTCCAAGGTTAAGGGTGTGATTTACTTCCCTGTCAGCTCTAACTGGGACTTCAGCCGGGCTTACATTGCCAACAAATAATTAAAACGAACTAGGGCGCCGTGAAACGCCGGTTCTCCCAAGCTCTCAGTAGGTCTATAGGCCTACCGGGGGCTTTTTGGGTCCTTTGAAAAAAGGGGCAAACGGGGTCGACCGTTATTTTTTAGAGCCGCTAGAACCCTGGATTTGCGGCATTTGCGGGGAAAAACTAAATTGAACATTAAAATTCACTATTGATTCTAATCGTTTTGTCATTTAATATGTTATTCAACGTTATGTTACCTGAGGTTAATTTGTGAAGGGGTCGGAATTTTATGAGGATTAAATCAATTGCCAAGTTGAGTGCGGTGGCTGGGATTGCCACGCTGGCGTTAGCGGCGTGCGGGTCCAGTTCCCAATCCAACGAGGCCAAGGATCAAACGATTCACGTGATGGAGACCTCGGCGTTATCATCCATGGATAATGCCAAGGCCACGGATATTATTTCCGGTGAGACGCTGAATAACACGGGTGAGGGCCTGTTGCGTTTCGGCAAGAACAGTAAGACCTTGCCGGGGCTGGCGAAGAGCTACCACAAGTCGAAGGACGGCTTGACGTACACGTTTAACCTGCGGAAATCGCAGTGGAGTAACGGTGAGAAGCTGACCGCCCACGACTTCGTCTACGCCTGGCGTCGGACGGTTGCGCCAAAGACCAGTTCCCAATACGCTTACCTGTACGCCGACATTAAGAATGCCAACGCCATCATGAATGGGAAGAAGGCGCCGGCCACCTTGGGCGTTAAGCAGGTCGGTGATTACAAGTTGGTCGTCACGTTGGCCCACCCGGTCAGCTACTTCCCGACGTTGGTCGCCCAGCAATGTTTCTACCCGGTTAATCAGGGGGCCGTTGAGAAGTACGGCAGTAAATATGCCAGCAACGCGAAGAGCAACGTTTACAACGGTCCATTCAAGCTAACCTCATGGTCCGGGACGTCCGACAACTGGACGTTGACCAAGAACAAGAAATACTGGAACGCGAAGGTCGTGAAGCTCCAGCACGTCAAGTACAGTGCCGTCAAGGACCCACAGACCGCGTTGAGCCAGTACCAGAGTGGTAAGCTGGACGTCATCTCGCTGAGTGGCCAGCAACCGAAGAATTACAAGAATAACAAGGAATTCCACTCACGGAAGAGTTCCCGGATTAACTACATTGAACTGAACCAGCGGAAGGATACCATGTTGAAGAACACCAAGGCCCGGCAAGCCCTTTCCCTGGTACTTAACCGGAAGCAGTATGTAAATAAGGTGCTGCAAGATGGGTCAACCCCGGCTACGGGGATTGTCTCGACGGGACTAGCCATTAGAGACGGCAAAGACTTCGCTAAGGAAGCCACCGTCCCTTCGGCCACTTCCTACAACTTAGCCAAGGCCCAGAAGCTCTGGAACCAGGCATTGAAGGAAACGGGACGGACCAGTTACAGCCTGACGCTGTTGGCCGACGACACACCGGCAGGGAAGTCGGCGACCGAGTACATTCAGAGTCAGTGGAATAAGCTCGATCACTTCAAGGTGACGAACTCAAATATTCCGTACAAGACCCGGTTGTCGCGCTCGCAGAATGGGCAGTTCCAAGCCGTGGTTAGTGGTTGGAGCGCCGATTTCCCAGACCCAATCACCGACTTGTCGCTGTTCACGACCGGCAATACCTACAACAACGGCAGATGGTCTTCAAAGGCTTACGACAAGCTGATTAACGAGGCCACGATTACCAATGCAAACAACCCAAGCGCCCGGTGGCAGAACCTGGTAGACGCCCAGAAGGTCCTGTTGAAGGACCAAGGGATTATCCCAGTTTACCAGACGGGGATGCCGCAATTGGTTAAGTCGAAGGTCAAGGGCATCGTCTACTTCCCGGTCGGCGCCAATTGGGACTACAGCCGCGCTTACGTGGCCAAGTAAAGTTTCTGCAAGGCGGCCATTCACAGCTAATGGTTGAAGGATAGAGATCGACTAAAACTGTTGGTGTCGTACAACTTATGGCATTAATAGTAGTCGATTACAGTTTCTCAGTGGAAAGCGGCCGCCTTACCGTTCGCCGAATAGGGGTTGGATCGCGGTGGGCGGACCGGGCCGAGCCTGAGAAACGGTCTCGGCCTCGCTTTGAGCCGACAGCCTACGTCTCAAAGACGCCAGTTCCCTAAGCGGCATGAACCGTGCCACTAAGGAAACTCCCACGGCGGAACCCCTGGCAGGCGTAGGCTCCTGGCTTCACCAATTTAGTGGACAGAACACCGTCATTACGGGAAGCAGTGTGTTAATTCTACTTTCAACCTTTAGTTCACAGTAAGATCAGTTCTCAACTCCTCAGAGGGTGCCGCTACCTTCTGGGGAGTTTTTGTCTGGTCGCTAGATGCCATGAGGAGAGGCTGACGTGGTTTAACGGGAGCGAGGACCAATTACGCAATTGGCGGGCAAAACGGTCATCAACGGGATTTTAAACCGATTTAAGACGGCGCCAGGGACTGTTTAGTTTCCCATCCGAAGCAGTGGCAGTTTTCTCATAAATGTCCTAATGTCAAAAATTGCATATTAGGCCGTGAATTAAAGGAGAGTGACCGGCCGGGAGTTGGTCACCGTGGTGGTCTAGCCCGGCGAGATAAACGATAAACGAGCGAGCTTTCCCGGTTTAGCGAATTACGGATGAACCGCGGTCTAGGGCGGATAAGCCAATGGGGAAGTCGCCGGGTCAGGGCCTGCGGGGCACGCGCAAAAATCGCGTGCCCCGGTCAGAACCATTATGAATGTATAATAGGTAAATATTTATGTAAGCGTTATCTCGAATTTATCGATAAAATGAGAAAATTTAGGGTCTTTAATTTTATTTTTGCACCCCCAACGCCTATACACCGGCATTCTTAATTGTATATTTAAAATTTATTAGTTTTTACCATTGATTTTAATTGTTTTCTAATATACAATTGGAAACATCAAATTTGAGGATGTCAATTTATTTCACCATACAACACATAGAGGGGTTGGATATTAATGAAAATCAATTCGGCAGTCAAACTCGGGACGGTGGCGACGTTCGCGGCAGTCTTGCTCGCAGCGTGTGGGTCATCGTCGAGTAGTTCTAATGAGGCTAGTAAACAAACGTTAAATTGGATGGAAAGTTCCGCTTTACCATCCATGGATTCTTCCACCGCGACCGACGTGGTTTCCGGTGAGACTTTAAACAACACGGGTGAAGGTCTGTTACGGTTCGGGAAGAACAGTAGCATTCACCCCGGGGTTGCGAAAAGCTATAAGGTCTCTAAAGACGGGAAGACCTATACCTTCAACTTACGGAAATCTAACTGGAGTAACGGGGATAAGGTAACCGCCCAAGACTTCGTTTACGCCTGGCAACGGACCGTTAATCCTAAGACCGCTTCGCAATATGCTTACATGTACGCACCGGTGAAGAACGCCAATGAAATCATGAAGAGCAAGAAGCCCGTTTCTAGCTTAGGGGTCAAGGCGGAAGGCAACTACAAGGTGGTGGTTACGTTAACGCAAGCCACCAGCTACTTCCCATCCTTAGCCGCCAGCCCAATGTTCTTCCCACAGGATAAGTCAGTCGTTCAGAAGTACGGTAAGAAGTACGCTACGAACGCGAAGAGCAACGTTTACAACGGGCCATTCAAGTTAACTTATTGGACCGGGACTTCTGATAACTGGACCCTGAGTAAAAACACTAAGTACTGGAACGCAAAGAATGTTAAACTAAAGAAGATTAACTTCAAGACGGTTAAGGATCCACAAACTTCTCTGAGTCAATACCAGAGCGGCAAGCTGGATGCAACTTACTTGAGTGGTCAGCAACCTAAGAACTACAAGAACAGTAAGCAATACGTTGAACGTAAGGGGGCCTCGACTTTCTACATTGAACTGAACCAACGGAAAGACAGTATGATGAAGAACAAGAAGGCGCGGCAAGCATTATCCTTAGCCATCAACCGGAAGCAATTCGTCAACAAGGTCTTAGCCGATGGCTCAACTGAAGCTAAGGGTCTGGTCTCAACCGGGTTAGCTTCATACAAGGGTGAGGACTTCACCACGGCCGCTGCGGTACCTTCAGCTTACACGCAAAACTTAACCAAGGCTAAGAAGTTGTGGAAGGAAGCCCTGAAGGAAACGGGTCGTTCAAGTTACAGCTTAACCCTGATGGCCGATGATACGCCAGCCGGTAAGAACGCCACTGAATTCGTCCAGAGTCAATGGTCAAAGCTGGGCAACATCAAGGTTACCAACTCTAACCTGCCATTCAAGACGCGGTTAAGCCGTTCCGAAAATGGTCAATTCCAAGCCGTTGTTTCTGGCTGGGGTGCTGACTACCCAGACGCAATTTCCTTCCTTGAAATGTTCACGTCAACCAACTCATACAACCGTGGTCAATGGAAGAACAGTTCCTACGACAAGGATATCGCGGCTGCTGATGGCAAGGATGCCAACAACAAGGCTGCGCGTTGGAATGACATGGTGAGCGCCGAAAAGACGTTGATGAAGGAACAAGGGATCATCCCACTTTACCAACAAGGGAAATCACAATTGGTTAAGTCCAAGGTTAAGGGAGTTATCTACTTCCCAACCGGCGCCAACTGGGACTTCAGTAAGGCATACATTGCCAAATAACAGCATTTAAATTCGTCGTAAAGCGTTAGCGTCAACCTTATAGTCACAATCGGGGAGTAAGGATTAACGAGGCAGTTAGTCCTTACTTTTCGATATTTAGCAATCATTTATCGTCTTGTTGTTTTCATATAATTCTGGTTAAGCGTAACAACTTAATGGTAACGAATAAGTCTATTGATTGAGAGGTAAACAAATGGCAAAGTACCTAGCAAAACGGATCTTCTACCTGATCCTGACCTTATTCATCGTGATTACCGTCACCTTTTTCCTGATGAAGTTGTTACCGGGGACGCCATTGACCAACCAAGCTAAGCTATCCAAGAGTCAGATTGCGTTGATTTACCAGCAATACGGCTTGGATAAGCCCGTTTGGCAACAATACCTGCTGTACCTAGCGGGTGCCGTCAAAGGTAACTTCGGGACATCATTCCAATTCAGTGACCAACCCGTGTCCTACCTGCTTTCGAGCCGGATCGGACCTTCCTTACAGATTGGGCTGCAAGCCATGATTTTGGGGGTCATTCTTGGAATCATCATTGGTGCTCTGGGCGCGATGCGGCAGAACACGTGGGTCGACACCACGACGACCGTTGTTTCAATTATTGGGATTTCAATTCCTTCCTTCGTCTTGGCCGTGCTGTTACAGTACTACCTGGGATTGAAGTTGGGCTGGTTCCCAATCGCCGAATGGGGCGGCTTTATCTACACGGTATTGCCGACCTTGGCGTTGGGCGCGACCCCGCTGGCCGAGTCGGCGCGGTTCGTCCGAACAGAAATGGTCGATGTGTTGAGTTCAGATTACATTGAGTTAGCCAAGGCTAAAGGACTAAGTCGGATGGGGGTTATTTACCACCATGCGCTGCGGAACAGTTTGATTCCGCTGATTACGATTGTCGGGCCTTTAGCGGTTAACATCATGACCGGGTCGATGGTTGTTGAAAACATCTTCTCGATTCCCGGGATTGGGGAACAATTCGTGAAGTCCGTCTTGACGAACGATTACCCAACCATCATGGGCTTGACCATCATCTATTCATTCATGTTGTGTGTCGTTCTGTTGATCACCGATATCCTTTACGGAATCGTTGACCCACGGATTCGGATCACAGGAAAGGCTAACTAGGAGGTAAATAAATGGCAGATACAGTAAAACTCCCAGAAGATAGCTTTAAGCCGATTACGGCCGATGACCGGGCGGCTTTAGATAGTGAAAAGATTGCGGCACCGTCACTAACCTTTACACAGGATGCATGGCGGCGGTTAAAGAAAAACCGGGGCGCCTGGATCTCATTAATTATCTTAGGCATTATCTTCATTATGGCTTTTGGTTCCATCTTCTTTTCACCGCACAACCCCAATGCCGTGAACCCCTCATACGCCAACTTACCATCTAAGATTCCCGGTGTGAACATCAACGGGTTCAACGGGACGTTGGTTCAGGCGGGCGAACGCGTGGATGCCTACAAGCAAGCCGGGGCTTCCAGCTTGCACTACATCATGGGGACCGACTACTTAGGCCGGGACCTGTTCTCTCGGGTGTTGTACGGGACGCGAATTTCTTTAATCATTGCGTTAGTCGCGACGTTATTTGACCTGACCATCGGGGTGACCTACGGGTTATTCTCCGGTTGGAAGGGTGGCCGCGTAGATACCATCATGCAACGGATCATTGAAATCATCTTGTCCATTCCTAACCTGGTCGTCATCGTTCTGTTGATTTTGATTCTGAAACCCGGGATGACCTCGATCATCATCGCCATTGCGTTAACCTCGTGGGTCAACATGGCCCGGCTGGTGCGCGCGCAGACCATGGAGATAAAGGAACAAGAGTACGTCTTAGCGGCCCGCACGCTGGGTGAAAGTTCGCTGAAGATTGCGTTTAAGCACCTGTTACCGAACTTGTCGAGTGTCATCATCATCAACACGATGTTCACCATCCCAAGTGCGATCTTCTTCGAAGCCACGCTGTCCTACATCGGGATCGGGATTTCCTCACCACAGGCTTCACTGGGGACCCTGTTAAACGATGGGCAAAAGAACTTCCAGTTCTTGCCTTATCAGATGTGGTGGCCGGCACTGATCCTATGTATCATCATGTTAGCCTTTAACCTCTTGGGTGATGGGTTGCGGGATGCATTCGATCCGCGGACGAAAGAGTAGGTGAAATAACGTCATGGATAACGAAAAAGATATTTTAGAGGTCCGGAATCTACAAGTTAACTTCAAGACCTATGCCGGTGACGTTAAGGCGATCAGAAACGTTAACTTGGATTTACGGAAGGGTGAAACCCTGGCTATCGTGGGGGAATCTGGTTCTGGTAAGTCCGTGACCACACGGACCATCATGGGGCTCAACGCCACCAATGCGGACATCGTCAGTGGCTCGATTCTCTTCAAGGGTCAAGACCTGTTGAAGAAGAGCGAGAAGGAAATGCAGGCCATTCGAGGCCAAGACATTGCTGAAATCTTCCAAGACCCGATGACTTCGCTCGACCCCACCATGAAGATTGGCCGGCAAATCGCCGAGCCTCTGATGGTGCACAAGGGCATGAAGAAGGAAAAGGCCTTGGCGCAAGCTTTAGAAATGATGAAGCTGGTCGGAATTACGGATGCCGAAAACCGGATTAACGACTATCCGCACCAATTTTCCGGGGGGATGCGGCAACGGATCGTGATTGCGATTGCGTTGATCAACTACCCGGAAGTGCTGATTGCCGATGAACCCACCACGGCTCTGGACGTGACCATTCAAGCGCAGATCCTGAACTTAATGAAGGAATTACAAGACAAGATTTCAACGTCAATCATCTTCATCACCCACGATTTAGGGGTGGTGGCCGGGATGGCTGATCGGGTCGCCGTCATGTACGCGGGTAAAATCGTGGAATACGGCACCGTTGACGAAATCTTCTACAACCCAAAGCACCCATACACGTGGGGGCTGTTGAGTTCCATGCCAACCCTAGATTCGAGCGGCGATTCATTGCCATCGATTCCCGGGACGCCACCGGACTTACTGGACCCACCAACCGGGGATGCCTTTGCTGCCCGGAACGCGTATGCGTTGAAGATCGACACGGAAAAGGAACCGCCGTTCTTCAAGGTTTCCGATACGCACTACGCCGCTACCTGGTTGCTCCATCCGGATGCGCCTAAGGTGACGCCACCGGCTCAAATCGTGGAACGACAAAAGAAGTATGCGAAGATGCAAAAAGATTGGTTAGCGGCCCAAAAGGCGTCGACGCCGATTGAAGAAGAGGAGGAACAGCAATAATGGACTACGAAAATGCCGAAAAAATCCTCGAGGTCAAGCACCTCAAGCAATACTTCAACGTGGGCAAAGCCGATGAGGTCCGGGCCGTGGATAATATTTCATTTGACATCTACAGGGGCGAGACCTTTGGGTTAGTTGGTGAATCCGGGTCGGGGAAGACCACGACCGGACGGGCCATTATTCACCTGTACGAACCAACCTCCGGTGAAATCCTGTTTGACGGGAAGAACGTGGATTCGTTTACCAGTAAACAGGATCAACACGACTTCCGCCAAGAGATGCAGATGATCTTCCAAGATCCTTACGCATCACTGAATCCGCGGATGAAGGTCAAGGATATCGTGGCCGAGGGGATTGATATCAACCACCTCGCCAAGGACGATGCCGACCGGACTAAGCAAGTGGAAGACCTGCTGGAAACGGTTGGGTTGAACAAGGACCACTCGAGTCGTTACCCTCATGAGTTCTCCGGTGGTCAGCGGCAACGAATCGGGATTGCCCGGGCGTTAGCCGTGAACCCCAAGTTCGTGATTGCCGATGAACCCATCTCCGCGTTGGACGTGTCGATTCAGGCCCAAGTCGTTAACTTGATGAAGAAGCTACAACGCGAACAGGGCTTAACGTACCTGTTCATCGCCCATGACTTGTCGATGGTGAAGTATATCTCCGATCGAATCGGCGTGATGCACTACGGCCGGATGTTAGAGATCGCCGATGCCGACGAAATCTACGCTCACCCGTTACACGATTATACTAAGAGCCTGTTGTCGGCGGTCCCAGTGCCCGATCCAGAGTTCGAACGGACACGAGAAGAGATTGCCTACGATGGTAGCGGTGAAAACGACGGCAAGGAACGCCGCTTGGTCGAAATTGCCCCGCATCACTGGGTCCGTGCAGCCGATGATGAGGTTGCCATGTACAAGCAACGCGCTCAGGAAGCGTCGTTGATTAAGGAATAAGAAATAAGAGTGTGAGGAAGGGCGGTTAGCCGGTGAGCATTAACGTCGCTAAGTTAGAAATCCCGGTCTTGGATTTCTGGCTTAGTGGGGTTAAGCGGAGCCGGCTGCCCTGACGAACACGTTTCGGCACCGTAATTGAAGAGCCACGCTTTAAAGTAAGGTCCAAGAGCCAATAGGGTTCTTGGGCCTTTTGCGAAATCCCGGTCTTGGATTTCTGGCTAGTGGGGTTAAGCGGAACCGACTGCCTCGCGGAACACGTTTCGGCACCATAATTGAAGAGCCACGCTTTAAGTAAGGTCTGAGAGCCAATAGGGTTCTTGGGCCTTTTGTGTTTCCCTGAATTCTGCGATCTTCATTCAATCGCCACCTCTCCGCCAAGTTCTTCAGGTCCGCTCAGGATGAGCGGACCCTCTACTTACTACTAATGTAAAATGACGGGATTTTGATGCGGGTAAATTTTAGAATTTAAGCATTCTTAATCTTTGGCGGTGAGCTGGAACGTTAAGCGGTCGGCTAACCCGCTCTTAACAATCTTCCAACGAAAAAGGACGCCCAACCAGCCAAAACTGGTTGAGCGTCCTTTATTTAGCAACAGGGGCTTATAGCGTTCCCTGAGAATTATTGTAGTAATCCACGTGATACTGCCCGTTGGTAACGGTGATCTTCGTGATGCTTCCGTTGTCCACGGGGACCGAGATATCAATGTTAGAGTACTTCGACACCGTACTTCGAATAGTGGTGCTGTGGGTGGCAATTAAGATTTTATCGCCATCGTTAGCCGCCGCAATGGCGCGGTCGAAGCCCGGTTGGAGGCGGGCCCAGAAGGCGGCGTTGTCTTCGGCATCGCCGTAGGGGTCCTGGGCGTGGAACATGTCCTTGGTCTTTTCAATCGTCAGGCCGGCAATCATGTTGTCGAAGGTGTGAAAGCCCTTGGGACTACCCACGGTGTGCCAGGTCTCGCCTTCGTCCATGCCTTCGAAGAACCCGAAGCTTTCTTCACGGAAAGCGGGATCAATCTGTAAGGCACTGGCGTCGAGAGGGTTGGCGGCCAGAATCAGTTCAGCCGTCTTTTTGGCACGCGACATGTCACTCGAGTAAGCCGCCGCGAAGGGGATGTTGGCGAGTCGTTCGCCGGCACGCTTGGCATCGGCCAATCCCTTGTCGGTGAGGGGGGCATCGATCCACCCCTGAATGCGGAAATACTTGTTCAAAAAGGTTTGGCCGTGACGCACCAAATAAAGTTCAACTGTCGCCATGTCATTCGCTCCTTTTAAGTGTTAAGCAACGTGCTAGGTTCCGGAGAAAATCATGAGGTCCAGACCAATAGCAACGGTGCGGTTTTCATTGTAACAGTTTTAGTTCAGAATGCCTAGTTCGCGTCGAATTTCACGAGCCTTTTCCGGCGTGCTGGTGAAGATGATCCGGTCGTTAAATTTCAACAGGGTACTCCCGGTTGGCCGAACAAAGTGGCCGTTGCGGAAGATCTGACTGATGGTGACATCCCCCACAAAGTCCAGGTTGCGAATCTGTTGGTCGGTGTAGCGCCGGTTACGCAGGGCGACTTCGTACACCGCGGAGGTCGAGGCCGTCATCAGCCGGAGCGTGGTTGGCGCTTCGATCAGGCTCCGGAGCATGGCGATGTTGACGTTAGGCGTGTTGTAGACCTCGATGCCCAGGCTAGTCAGCTCGTCCTCCCGCTCGTCTAAGACGTTGCGGTCCTCGAAGCGAACGATGACCCGGTTGACCCCGTAGGCCTTGGCCGCTTTGGCCAGCTCGTAGTTCTTGTTGGCGTTGAAATGCCCAAGGACCACGATGTCCGCATCGAAGACGTCGTGGTCGGTGACGTAGTGGGTGTCCAGCGAATCCAGTAGCGAGACGTTGACCTCGGAATTGTAGGTCTTGTAATTGGCGGGCTTATCGGTGTACATGCTGATGTCGTACCAGCTGTCGGCCAGTTGCTGGGCAACCGGTACCGTCAGGAGGTTGGTCCCGATGAAGTGAACCGTGGATTTCTTCAGGTCCTCGGCCTCGGCGGAGTAGCCGGTGTTAAACAGCAACGGTCCCAGCACACAGGTCAGGATGGCCGCTAACAGGAAGGCTCCGGATTGTTGACTGGTGACGACTTTCATGGTCTTCGCGACCTGCAAGACGGCCAGCACCATGGTAATCGTGGCGGACGTGATGGCCATGCCGGCGAAGGCGTTGCCGCGCTTGAACCGGAGCCGCAGGATGAAGTAGACCGCGGCCTTGGCCAGCAGGTAGGCGACCAGAAAGGCGGGAATCAAGAGGATGGTAGCTGAATCGGACAGTAACGTCCGTAAGTTCAACTCGACCCCACTCATCATGAAGAACATCGGGATGAAGAAGCCGTAGCCGATGCCGTCCAAACGGGTCCGGGTGTCTTCTTGCGGTTGCAGTAGTTTCATCACAATCCCCGCCACGAAGGCTCCCAGGATGCCCTCGGCGCCCACGGATTCAGCGATGACGACCATGCTGAAGATTAGGAAGAAGGCGAGGCGAATGTCCAGTTGCGTGGTGGATTTGTTGATCCGTTCGAAGAAGGTGAAGAATGGCTTGAAGCGGCGGAAGAGAATCCCGGCCGCCAGGAAGACCAGCAGGAGTAGCCACAGCGACTTGCCGCCCTTGCCGAAGATGGACGCGTAGATGGTCAGGGCGAATAGGGGCACGATTTCCCCCAATGCCGCGATCAGCAGGATCGTTTGGCCAAAGGGCTTACTCAGGAGTTCCTTTTCCTTAAGGGTCGCGATGAAGATCCCTAGAGAAATGGTCATGAAGATGATGGCCGCTAACCAGGGGTCCTTGAAGAGCCCGGTCCACTGGCAGATGAAGCCCAGTAGTAGCGCGCTAATCGCGATGGCCACGTAACTGCTGACGGCGATGAAAACGGGCGAGTACTTGGGCGCATTTCCCGCCACCTTAGCGGCCAGTGGCGTCTGCGGACGCTTGCGTCGGTTGAAGAGGCTAAAGTCGATTTCCATCCCACTCAGGAACATCAAAAAGATAACCCCGGTGTTGGAGAGTAAGGTCAGCGTATCGTTGGTGTGAACCACGTTGAAGAGGCTGGGCCCCAACATGATGCCGACCAGGATTTCCACCACGGCGGTCGGTAGCACGGTGAGCTTGAATTTCGCCATGACTAGCGGCGTCACTAATGCGGCGGTTAAGATAATTAATAGAGAAACTTGATCCATAGAGTCACCCCCGAAAATTTCCCCTCAATTATACCAAAGTTGTCGGCGGATAACTGGAATTAAGGTGTCGCGATAGCCGAAAGTTGACGGTTAGTCTGGTAAGTCCTCAGCTATAATCATACGGTAGTTGTTGCTGACCGCCTTACCATTCGCCAAATTTGGTCTGGAACGCGGTGGGCGGACGGGCCAAGCCAAAGAGCGGTCTTGTCCCTCGCTTTGAGCCGACAGACCGCGTCTCAAAGTCGCCATTTTACCAAGTAGAGCACTTGGTAAAATCCCACGGCTGAGATCAAATTTGACTCACTCACGGCTAGA
This sequence comes from Levilactobacillus sp. HBUAS70063, assembly GCF_038374745.1. Classification (NCBI taxonomy): domain Bacteria; kingdom Bacillati; phylum Bacillota; class Bacilli; order Lactobacillales; family Lactobacillaceae; genus Levilactobacillus; species Levilactobacillus sp. HBUAS70063. Next base: position 418,402 of record NZ_JBANSM010000002.1, read on the forward strand.
TGGGGTGTTACCAATTAGGCTGGATAAACGCTACCATCTCAGCAATGCTAGCGCAATTCTTTTGGCTTCCGTCGATCGTACACCGGAGTCGACCAGAGATGCTGGCAACCGTGATAGCGGTGTTAGCTGATGTTCTGGGTCAGCTTACAGCGCAGGACGTGTTTGGAGACTGACGGGTTTTGTCAGGCTTCAAACCGAGCCGAAGGACCGTTTCTCAGACCGCGGGCGGACAGCTTAAATTATGCCGGAATCTCTGGCAGTCGCAGGTGGTCCATGACGACTAACTGAATGGTGCCCAACTGGGTTAGCTGAGGGTGAGTCAGCGTTTTCAAGTTTTCAATCTTTAGGCGGTCACATTTCTTTATTTATAAGGGGATTAAGTGTAGAATTGAAAGTCGAATTATTACCACCTATCGGGTCACCACGGGGGAGCACGGGGATGCGGTGGGTGCTGATAATTGCTGATTTTGATGGTTGATTAGCCCATTAATTCGAGGAGGGATTGGCTTGCCAGATTCAATTAAGGCTCATGAGCAAAAACATTTAGATGCGGTGGTCGCGAAGATTAAAGTCGCGCAAACCGAGTCCAAGAAGCGGATCGATTCTGCCGAGGATGACGAGGCGGGTATTCGCAAGAACTTTGTCAATGACTTACGAATCAAGACAGACAGTTACGAAGGAATTTTGGAGACGGCACTCTCCGTTCGCCAGCAACAACAGATGTTGGCCGAACGGCAGAATAGCTGGCAACACGCCACCACGGAGCTGAGTACCCTAAAACGCCTAGAGAAGAAGGCCTACTTTGCCCGAATTGATTTTCAAGAGGGCGCGAAGGCCAAACCCGAAACCATTTACATCGGGCTGGGGTCCTTCTCCGATTCACCCGACCACTTTCTCATCTATGATTGGCGGGCACCCATCTCCAGCATCTACTATGATGGGGAGTTGGGAAACGTTAGCTATCAGACGCCGGACGGGGAACAGACCGTCGACGTACAATTAAAGCGGCAATTTCAAATCGAGGACGGCACCATCGTGACCCTCTACGACACTGATCAGACGGTGACCGACCAGATGCTGCTGTCGGCGTTGAGCGAGCACTCCGACACCAAGATGAAGAGCATCGTGACGACCATTCAAAAGGAACAGAACCGCATCATTCGGGATACCGGGTCCGACCTGCTATTCGTGCAGGGGGCCGCGGGTTCCGGAAAGACGGCGGCAATTTTACAACGGGTGGCCTACCTGCTATACCGTTACCGGGGGCATTTGACGGCCGGACAGGTCATGCTGTTCTCGCCGAACCAACTCTTTAACGACTATATCGACCAAGTGCTGCCCGAATTGGGTGAGCACAATATGGTCCAGATGACCTACTACCAGTACGCAGGGCGCCGCTTGCCCAAGATTGATGTGGAAACGTTGGCTCAACGCTTCGGCGAGTCGAATACGCCGGCCCAGCGTCGCGTCAACCGATTGAAGGGTAGCCTCGACTTCTTCGATGCCGTGACGGGCTATGCCGATCATCTGGAGAGTCGCGACATGGTCTTCCGTAATATTAAATTTAACGGGAAAGTCTTTATCCCGAAAGAAAAAATTCAAGAAATTTACTACAGCTTCAACCGCAACTATCACTTGGCTAACCGGTTGCAGGCGACCAAGGAAGCCCTGATTCGAATTCTCAACCGGCGGATTTCTAGCGAGATGCGGACCAAGTGGGTTGAAGAAAAGATTCAGGACCTCGACCGTGAACAACTGAACGCGTTGTACGGGGATGACCCGCGGGAATTCGAATCTGCCGATAAGGAGTTCCAATTCTTAGCACGAAAGGTGGTCATGCAGGCCTTTAGCCCGATTCGTAAGGCCATTGTGCGGGCCCGCTTTCTGAGTATCAATAACCAGTACGTCCACATGCTGCGTGATATTCCCAACCGGGTGGCGTTGCGGGACTATCACATCAGCGTTGCCGATTGGCAGGCTAGCGTGGAAGAGACCATCGAGAAGCTCAAGGACCACACCATGCAGCTGGTCGATACCACACCGTACCTCTACCTTTACGACAAGATGACCGGTAAGGAAGGCGAGCGGGACATGCGCTACGTCTTCTTGGATGAAATTCAGGACTACAACGCCTTTCAACTGGCCTTCCTGAAGTTTAGCTTCCCACGGGCACGGTTCACCATGCTGGGTGACCTGAACCAGGCCATCTTTACCAAGGAAAATAGCCGCACGTTGCTGCAAGAACTCAGTACGATGTTTGACCCGGACAAGACCAAGGTGGTCCAGTTGACCCAGTCGTACCGGTCCACGCAGCAGGTGACCGACTTCACCAAGCATATCTTGAAGAACGGGGAAGCCGTCACGGCCTTCGATCGTGAGGGAGAACTACCAACGTTGACGGTGGCGCCGGATGAGGCTGCGGCTCTGCAGCGGGTCATTCAACAGGTTAAACAAAACAACGCCGAGGACGAGACGACCGCCATCATTGGTAAGGACCTGGCGGATTGCCGGGTACTGACCGAACAGTTGCGTGATCAGGGCGTGGCCGTGACGCTGATTCAGTCGGAAAATCAACGCCTGGCGCCCGGGGTCATCGTGGTGCCGTCGTTCTTGGCCAAGGGACTGGAATTCGATGCCGTCATCGTTTGGCATGCTTCGGCCAGTCGCTATGGGGCGGATGATGAGCGGCAATTGCTTTACACCATCTGCTCGCGGGCGATGCACCGCTTGAGTCTCGTGGCGGTGGACGAGCCGTCACCACTCCTGAGCGACGTGCCAACCGATGAGTACGAGGTGCTGAGCTAGAAAAAACAAAAGCCGCCGCGTTCTGTGCTTGCGCCAATGGTTTGATGATCATTTAAATAAAAATGCCTATCGGAATAGTCATCCCCCCATTGACGTCGCGTCGATACGGGGGCAACGACGGGGGCTACTCTCTAGTGATGGGGAGTAGCCCCTTTTGGTATTTCTTAGGCGGAAAAGTTCCGCCATTTTTCTGGCAGAAGGACAAAAAAATGGGGCTCATCTGCGGTATAATGGGGCTAATTATTTCTGAAAAAGTTGAGGTGTCCCCATGTCAGATCCCATCAATTACAATGCCTTTACCCGTGCGCAGTGGCGGGCGTTTTCCGATGACGCGACGTTACCGTTAACCCAGGAAAGTCTGCGGCAGATTAAGGCCTTTAACGACCGGATTTCCCTGCAAGACGTTCAGGATATTTATATTCCGCTGATCCATCTGTTGCGACTGGAATTCGACCACTATCAGCAGTTGCAGCAGGATAAGGCGCGGTTTCTCCAGCGACCGCCGCACCGGGTGCCCTTCATCATTGGGATTGCCGGGAGCGTGGCGGTGGGGAAGAGTACCACGGCGCGGCTGCTTGAGGTCCTATTGAACCACTACTTCCAGGGGCAGCGAATCCAGCTGATCACGACCGACGGCTTCCTGTATAGCAACGAGGAACTGAAGAAACGCAATCTCATGGCGCGCAAGGGTTTTCCCGAAAGTTATGATATGGCCGGACTGATTCAATTTCTCAACGACGTGAAGGCCGGTAAGCCGTTGATTAAGGCGCCGGTGTACTCGCATAAAATCTATGATATTGTGCCGGAACAATTTGATTATATTGTGCACCCGGACGTGTTGATCGTGGAGGGGATTAATACCCTCCAATTGCCGACCAATGAGCAGATTTATGTGAGCGACTTTACCGACTTTTCACTGTACGTGGACGCCGACCCGGGGCTGATCGAGGATTGGTTTTTGGAACGGTTCGACTTGTTGTTGAACACGGCCTTTCAGGACCCCACGAACTACTATTATCCGTATGCGATCGGCGGGCACGACCAGGCGATTGCCAAGGCCAAGCAGGTGTGGCACGACATTGATTTGAAAAACCTGGAAGAGTACATCCTGCCCACTCGGAACCGGGCGGATATGATTATTCACAAGACGTTCCATCATCGAGTGGATCGGCTGTTGTTGCGGAAATATTAGGAGGTGGTCGAATGCTACGGGATGCAACCATCGTGGACGCCGATTCGGTGGCGATGCTGGTGCTTCACGAACTGGAACGCCGTCAGTTGCGCCGTTTGCGGCGGTTGAGTAAGGAACAGCTCTCCCAGTTACTCTTCGTCGGTTACCACCAGCCGCAGTTTCGTTACGGTTATCCGCAGGCACGAGTTTACCAGAATCAGGGGGTGGCCGTGGGCGTGGCGTATGGCTACCCGGCGGCGGTCGAACGAACGCTGGACAACCAGTGGTCGGCGCTGTTTGAACGCCTGCAGGTCGCGCCGCCCCAGCAGGTGGTCGTGACGCCGCGGGCCCGACCGGACGAGTGGTTCTTAGATATGCTGACGGTGCGGGGCCGTTACCGGGGCAAGACCTACCAGCAGAAATGGTTCGACGAGTGGCTGATGGGCGATGCGATCCACCGGGCCCGGCTGAGCGGGGCGTCGGCGATGGGCATGGACGTGCGCCCGGGCAGTGCGCTGGCCAAGTTGGCGGCCCAGTACGGTTTTGTCGCGGTCGAACGGCGGCGAATTGACCGGCAGACGACCTTTCATTTACGCTTGAACTTACAGGGCAACCGCTGGTAGCGGGAGTCCCACAACCAATTAACGGGTGAAGTAATTCTGCCGCTTTTCTGTTAGATTTAGATTGACCCGCGTTTCAGAAATCGGTATGATAGATACAATGTTGAGAAAGAAGAAAGGGTGAATGGCTTGGCAAACGTGGATATGTCCAAATTCGATAAGATTATCGTCTTGGACTTCGGAAGTCAATACAATCAATTGATTACGCGCCGGATTCGTGACATGGGCGTTTACTCCGAACTGAAGGCCCACACGATGAGTGCGGCCGACATTAAAGCTTGGGGTGCCAAGGGAATCATCTTCTCTGGTGGCCCGAATAGCGTGTACGACAGTAGTGCCTTTAACGTCGACCCAGAGATTTACAAGCTGGGGATTCCTATCTTGGGAATCTGTTATGGGATGCAACTGATGGCCTACGATCTGGCCGGTGGGAAAGTCGAAGCCGCCGATAACCGGGAATACGGGCGGGCAGAAATCACCGTATTGAGTGATGAAGCCAAGCTCTTTGCGGGCACGCCTAAGAAACAGACGGTGTGGATGAGTCACGGCGACTTGGTCACCCAAGTGCCGGACGGTTTTGAACGCGTGGCGACGAGCGAAAACTGCCCGATTTCTGCGATGCAAGACGTTGACCGGAACTTCTACGGTATCCAATTGCACGCGGAAGTTCGAAATACGGAATACGGCAACGAGATCTTGAAGCACTTTGCTTTTGATGTCTGCCACGCGGAAGCCAACTGGTCGATGGATGACTTCATCGACTTACAAATCGAACACACCCGTGAGACGGTCGGTGATAAGCGCGTCTTGCTCGGGTTGTCCGGTGGGGTCGACTCCTCCGTGGTCGGGGTGCTGTTGCACAAGGCCATTGGGACGCAATTGACCAGTATCTTCGTGGACCACGGTCTGTTGCGGAAAGGCGAAGCCAAGCAAGTCATGGATAGCCTGGAAGGCAAGTTCGGGCTGAACATCGTCAAGGTCGATGCCCAAGATCGTTTCTTGAGCAAGCTGGCCGGCGTGACCGAGCCCGAAAAGAAACGGAAGATCATCGGTAACGAGTTTATCCAAGTCTTTAACGATGAGGCCCAGAAGCTCGATGGCATCGACTTTTTGGCACAAGGTACGCTGTACACCGATGTCATTGAAAGTGGTACGGATACGGCGCAGACTATCAAGTCCCACCATAACGTGGGCGGGTTGCCGGAAGACATGCACTTCCAGTTGATTGAACCGTTGCGCTCTTTGTTCAAGGATGAAGCCCGTGAATTGGGTGAAAAGTTGGGGATGCCGAGCGAATTGGTTTGGCGTCAGCCGTTCCCAGGTCCTGGTTTAGGGATTCGGGTCTTAGGTGAAATCACCCCAGAGAAGTTGCAGATCGTCCGCGATAGTGACCTCATCCTGCGAGAAGAAATCAAGAAGGCCGGCCTCGACCGCGATATTTGGCAATACTTCACGGTCTTGCCAAACATCAAGAGTGTCGGCGTCATGGGGGATGGCCGGACCTACGACTACGCCGTGGGTATCCGCGCCGTGACCTCCATCGACGGCATGACCGCCGACTTCGCCCGCATTCCGTGGGACGTCTTACAGGCGATTTCCGTGCGGATCGTTAACGAAGTGGATCACGTAAACCGCATTCTGTATGATGTGACGAGTAAGCCGCCTTCGACGATTGAATGGGAATAATTCACATAAATAAATTGAGTTGTGAACGCCGATAAGACGGTGTTTTAAGGGGCTATACCTAGTCGAAATTGATTTAAAATCAAGTAGTTCCCTACCAAAATCCCTACCAGAAGTTTGATGGCGGGTGCTAAAAAAAGACAGATGCTAGAGTTATTCTAGTACCTGTCTTTTTTGTTTTGAGTGTTTTCGAGTATGTCTTCAAGTTGAACAACGGTACCCTCTAAATCATGAACTAGACGTAATAGTTTTTTTCGCTGAAAAGTAGTGTCATCATTATTAATTTTAGGTTCGGAACCAAAGTCAAAAAATTGTTGGTAACTAACGCCCAGCGCATGAATGATTTTCTCCAGAGTAGCGATTGTGAATCCCGTTTTAAAGTTTTCTATCCTGTTGATATACTTAATTGGCAAATCAGCTAATCCCGAGAGTTGGTCTTGAGACATCTTTCTTTGGTGACGAATATCTTTTATTCTTTTAACGACAAGTTCATTTAAACCTTTATTATTCATAGCGTCACCTCTTAAAGTAAAGTGTACGTAAAGTGAGAGAAAATAATAATGATTAAAAATGAACGTATACATTTATGAACTATTATGATAAAATTAATATTAGCTTTATTTGTATATGGGGTTAATGGTACAATTATCTTCGTATTAATGTTATACATAGGAGGAAATTATCATGTCAAAACTCACCAAATTAATCGCCATTATGGCCGCATCAGCTGGGGTCGCCGGGGGCATCATCACCACAACTAACCCCATCAACGCTTCGGCTGCCACTAAGTTCCGCTACTATAAGAACATCAAGAACCACACGTACAAAGTCGCCAACAAGAAGGCCGTTATCTACACCAACGGCAAAATTAAGCACAAGACCGGTGCCAAACTTGGCCAATACGGCAAGTACGTCACCGGCTACTACGCTTCTCACGTCACTGTGAACGGCCACAAGAAAGTTTACTACAAGTTTAAGACCGCTTCGGGCCATACGGGCTGGGTTTGGCACGGCTGGTTAAAGAAGGTCTCTAACAAGAAAGTCTCAGTTAACGCCAATTCTAATAAACCACTGACCGGTTCCGCTGCTGAAGCGGCTAACGGCTTTGGACCATCGGACTTTGAACGCTTATCCAAAGGCAAGCGTTTCAAGATGAACATCTCTGAATACCGCCAAGGCTTCTTAGACACCGTCAACGCCGAACGGGCTAAACGTGGGATTTCTGCCTTAAAACAAGACACGGGCTTAAACCAAGTCGCCATGCAACGAGATCTCGAATCTAACATCAACGGGTCCCATGAAACCGCTGACGGCCGATTCGCCGCCAAAGTCGAAGCCGAAAAAATCGGCATCCACTATGTTCATGCTGAAGTTCTTGGCATGAACAGTGTTAACATGATTTCTCATGGACTTAACGCCGATGAAGATATTGACCCCAACACTAAACTTAATACAGTCGTTGACTCCGCTTACAATGCTGGTAAAGCTATGGCCTTAGCTTACATCTATGATGATGCCGAAAGTAACTGGGGACACCGGGACGTCTTGCTTGACTCAGCTTACAATATTATCAGTATTGGTGCCCACGCGATTAGCGACAACACCGTTGCGACTAACGCCGCCGTCCTTGGCACCAAGTAAACACAAAATTTAACTAGGTATGACCTAACGCCTAAAAGCCCCTCAACATTTCTGTTGAGGGGCTTTTATTTACCGTTCGCTTAACCGCTTAGCCACGAACTAACGCTTAATGAAACCACTTGTTGTTCCCACCAGTCGTCGCAAACGTTGGCCGGGCAGCTGAGTGCTTGGCAGCTGGCGTCGCCGTTGAACCGGTCGTGCCACCGGTTGAGCCTAAGCCAGCCGTACCGTTGGAACCAGACGTACCGCCACCGTTGTTATTTATGCTCTATTTTTGGTTTTGAGTTTTTTGATTGATTTTTTTCTTTGAGCCATAGAAGGAACTCGTCGTAAGTATTACCGGGCATGAAAGTGTACGTACCATAAAATGGATTAGTTACCTTTACTATTGCGGCGCTATCAACGGTTGCTTGCAGGTCAGCAATCTGTTGTCCTGCCGACAAATCCAAAGAGTGAAGAGTACCGAGGAGAAAATCCGCTGAAGCTGATTTACCTTTTTCGGTGGCCTCTTTATTTAAATGGTTTTTGGCCTCTTGCAAGTCAACGGCATATTTTTCATCTTCATGTTCGAGTTGTTCAAGCGTTCCTACATAAGTTTTAAATCCGTTTAAGGTAATTCCAGAAGTCGTAGCTCGTTGACCGGGTACTCTAATGGATTCATTAAATGAGTTATGAAAAATAGCTTCTGTGTTCTTGAAGTCACGATTTATTCTTCGATAGGCCGATGCCCTAGATTCATGAAAATACTGCATGAGAGTTTTGACACCTACATACCGGTTACCATCTGTATCAATTATTAATGATTCGAAAATTTTGCGCTTGCTGTCTTGCATATCTGTAGCCTCCTATTTTTGATATTCTCAATTTAAATTAATATATAGGGATTCTATATCGTTTATGATACGGGACGTGTTAGACTTATGTCAAGGTGATATTCTCATCGCCTTTAATTAAAAGGAGGGATAAGTAATGTTACAATCCAACTCAAAATCGCAAGGAACACAGGAAGGTTATCGAGGCTACATGAAAGAAGAGACGGTATTTTGGGCGGGTATGAATCCAAACTTAGAGTTCAGATATGCGGGCGTAGCACCTGAACCAATCCAGACTTGGGACGAGGCAAGTCGCAAGTACGTGGACCCGATTGTGGGGTACCGATACCCCGTCGTGCAAGAGGCAAAGGGTGATGGTGCGAAAGTGTTCCGCCAAAATCCAGTGATGGTTCGGGTAGATGGCGCCCCAGTTAACCTTAGTTTCGGCGACTTGATTACATTCAGTGGAATGTTAGGCTATCGGAATAAGTCGTACAAATATAGTTTTCAGGCCGAGTCCGTTCAAAAGGTGAAGTAGTATGAAGCATCTTGGATTGGAGGAGACACGTACGTTACTGGTCCAGTCGCTAAATATGGGATTGGACATCAGGGGTGAGACAACATTCACCAATAGTTTCGACGTTATAGTCTCTGAAGATGGTTTCCAGTTTGTTCCACGTATCCCGGCTGGATATGTCCTGGATGATGCTCTATATCAACGAATATTCGGAATAGCTAGTGGTGCACTCTATCCGTACTACACAATGTTGAAACAGAATGGTGCTTATTTTGTTCCACTTCCTGAGAATAGCGTGCATACCGCCAGGGCTTTTTTCTTCCCGTGGCTGGAGGGCATTCCAACGCGACTGGACATTACTGACATGGAAAAATTCAAAAGTGGAATAGCGGAAGGGGTTCTTCCAGTCATGGCCAATTTAGCAATCAGCATTGGTGACATAGCGCATCTTGTCATTGCAGGGAACAGCGGAGCAGGGAAATCATATGCTCTAACTTATCTCCTTGAGATGATGAAGGAACAAACAACTCTAAAGATTGTTGATCCAAAAATGGATGCTCCAACTCGGTGGGCCGAGAAAAATGATGTTGACGTGTTAATACCGGATGGTGACCGGTCACAGAATGACTTTGTCAACCTTGTGTGTGATTTGTTGAGTGAAGCGTTGCAAGTTGTGCGAACACGACAATTGGCGTTGAAGGATAATGCTAGGTCGCAGTTTACACCATATATCCTGGTGATTGATGAGTTGCTAGCGTTGACTAGTTCGGTCTCAAAATCAATGAAGGATACCTTTTTTGGACTGCTAAGCCAAGTCGCACTTTTGGGTCGGGCTACTGGAGTTAAGCTAATCTTGTTGTCACAGCGTTTTGATGCTAATGCACTTCCGGTAGTTGTAAGAGAGCAGGCTAATGTAATGATTCAGCTTGGTAATGTGAATAGGAAGACGACTCAGTTTTTGCTTCCGGACCTTAGTAACCTCGATGGGATAGTCATTCCGCCTGGTAAAGGAACAGGCTTGATTCAAATAATTGACGGTAAACATCCAGCTAATGTGATGCCATTGCTGATGCCAACATACGGGGAGGTCTAGTTGTGAAACGAAAAAAAAGAATAAGGTTACTTAGTCAACTATATTTGGCGGTTGTCAATCTGGGATTATTGCCGTTGGTCTTACTCTTTGTTTTTATGATGAAAGAGCAACTCGAAAGTAATGGGATTTTGGTTACCTTAATTGGAGCACAAGCGGTACGAACGCAATACTTAATCTTATGGATAGTCTTCATGTATTTGGTTGTCTATCTTATGTACTATCTATTAAAAGGAATGTATCTCTTTGATTGGGAGTTAGTCAATCTGTTCAACTCTCTAAGAGCTACGTTCAATGTTCGCTACTCGCTTTTCCGTCAACCATCAAGATTAGACGCTGACCGAGTTGTTCGTGATTTTAATTTGGCTGTAAAACGAGCAACGTTGAGTATTTGGGATGACGTACTAGAGTTGGTAATCCCACTGCCTAGGACTGTAGGAGCACAAAAGATGTTTGACATGCAATCTGATGAACTACGTCAGCGGATAAGCTTAATGTTTCCCCAGTATGCCATGTCATCATTTGAGCAGGAGGGGATGACACTAGTCTTAGTTGGTTCACGTCATTAGGCAGAGGTGTCGTTATCATCAGCGGCGGCCTTGCTTGCCGTCAGGCAGAAGCAAGGCCGCCGCATAGCATCAATATAAACATCCAATATGTTCTCAAACTTATCTAATATCGGGTGGGAGAGGGCTTGTTATCCTCCCACCCCTTATCCGGACAAAATTCAGACTAAACACTGTACCATCAGTGTTTCGAGGGGGATTAAAATAATGAGCGAATTAAAGACGAGTGCGCCAATGTATGTTCAACAATTGTCTAGGTTGCCTTTTAGTGATGTCGGTGCCTTGCACACGCGGGTGAAGACTCTTCATGCTAAACGGTACGGCATTATTGTTCACGATAAAGATGTCGACAAGGATGGCAAGCCAGTGGCACCACATGTACATGTTATGATGCAGTTTGACTCGGCACAACGTATCAGTTCTCTTGCCAATAAGCTTAACGATTCGGAGCAGAACTTCGAAAGCATGACAAAGCAAAATCGAAAGAATGGTGCCAATAATGGTTTTGCGTATCTTACGCATCGGACTGATAATGCATCTGATCGGTATCAGTACGACTTTTCGGAAGTTATTGCCAATTTTGATTATTTAGAATTTATGCGTAAATTGGAAAAGCGAGTCAGAAGCCCGTCAGTCGAATCTGACCGCATCTTGGAAGAGCTTAAAGATGGTGAGCTTACTCTTTTAGAGGCGAAGAATGAGTTGTTGGAACTGGGACCCAAGGTGTACTCAAGCAAGGCTAGAGCAATGAGGGAAGTTAATGCCGCCGTTCAAGACATTAAAGCCGAAAGATGGCGAGATGAAATGCGCCAGCAGGGGAAGAGTATCAAGACGATTTGGCTCTATGGAGCCACTGGTACTGGTAAGACTCGATTCGCTGAAACTATTGGTGGCAAGCTTGACGCCCCAGGAGCATGCTTTATTACTGGAGGCTCTAATGACCTGTTCCAAGACTATTCCGGTCAGCACAATGTAGTGTTGGATGAGCTTCGTCCTAACGTATTGCAGTATGCTGACTTGTTGAAAATTCTTGACCCGTTCAATTACGACATGCGAACGGTATCACGCTACCATAATTTACAACTTCAGGCTGAACAAATAATTATTACCTCACCATACAGCCCAGCTGATTTCTTCGAGCGTCAAAAATTTGTTTCGACAATTGATGGCTTTGGTCAATTAAATCGACGTATTGCGTTAACTATTGAAGTGACACCCGATGGTTTGAACGAGGTCGAGTTTACTAAGGGTAGTTACGTAGTAATTAGCACTGAACCCAATCCGTATTACTCACCCGATGTTGCCGTGAACAAAATAGGATTAAATCAACTATTAACTGAATTGGGGGACAACTAAAATGTATTTTGGTGACGAAGACCTGGCTCAGGCACGTAAAGACTTAGCAAAGCATGCTGTTCTCAAGGAACTAATTAATGTGCAAAAATTGATTCAACGAGACTAACCGTAGTGGTAGTGCACAATAGCACGGAAAAAGTGGATACAAAAAGCGCTGCTAATTGCATAGCCGCAAGCAACGCCTCTGATAGTTCGAACTATCATAAACAGTATCGCATTTTCGTGCCGGCATGGAAGGGGCGAAGCATATTGAAATCAATGGTAAACGCCAGTGACCTTGAGGCAATAGGATTTAAGAGGTACCAAGCGCAAACAATTATACGTCAAGCAAAGTTACTTATGGTCAAGAAGGGATTTGGCTTGTATAATGGTAAACGACTAGGCGTAGTACCCTTGGATCCGGTCGAAAAAATTATTGGCGTCAAACTCGAGTTTAATGAGGACGATGATAATAATGGCAACGACTAAGTATCCAGGAGTCTATACTGGTAACGATGGTAGAATTTTTTATCGCGTGGAATTAGGGACAGACAAGGTAACAGGTAAACGCATCCAAAAGACCAAGCGGCGTTCTAAACAAGGGCAGCCATTCCGCTCTGCGCATGAGGCTTACAAAGAGCTGATGGCAGTCAAGAATCAGTATCTTGAACAGCGAGGGTATGCGAATTATAGGATTAGTTATCGCACATTTATGCATGACAACTATATTCCGTCCTATAAGGCTGATGTGGAGAAGAGCACGTATTCATCTCGTAAAAGCGTGTTTGAACACTTGGTCGATAGATTTGGGGATACTACGTTGAGGGATATAACAGTCCTTCAATGTGAGCAGTTTAGGAGCTACCTTTTAAGCGATAGTGGTTACTCACAAGGTTTCAGTCATTTAGTATATGGGAGCTTCCGAAAGAGCCTTGATTATGCCGTGCAAGTGGGTTTCTTGAGCGAGAATGTATCCAAGAAAACTAAGTCGGTTGCCAAAGGAAAGTCACAGGTTCCGATTTGGACAAAGTCTGAATTTGAGCAGGTAATTTCAAAAATTTATCTCCCCAATTACTATGAGCACTTCTGCTTCGTGATGTTATGGGTTTACTTTATGACGGGGTGCCGCGTAGGTGAAGGCCTTGCACTCCAATGGAGTGACGTTGATTTGAAGCGACAGAAATTGAAAATTCATCGAACCCTGGACATTAGGAATAAGATGGACTATGATTTGAAACCGTACACAAAGACTGAGAGTGGTATGCGGACTATTTCCATTGATGGGGATACGTGTAGCATCCTGTCTGAGTGGCAGAGGATTCAACGTAAGCGTGGCGTTAAGCATTTCGTCATCTCATATGATGATACGCCGACCATCCGATCTAGCGTGCAGAACATCATACGCAGGTATGCTGACATGGCTGGAGTACCACGTATCCAAGCGAAGGCACTTAGACATTCGCACGTTAGTTACTTGATTAATGAGTTTAATATTGATGTGTTGAGTATATCGCAACGATTAGGACACTCTAGCCCTGATATTACGTTGAAGTACTATGCACATCTTTGGCGAGGTAGTAACGAGAAGGTAGCCGAACAGCTAACCGGCAGTATTAATGTGATACCAGCTAAGAGAAGTAGTCTTAGCTTTACTGGTAACCAAGCGGTGAAAAATCCTATGCAAGGTCTATTCCCTACCAGTTCCCTACCAGACAAAGATTCGGTGGGTTAAAATGTTGATGTAGCAAGGATGGTAGAGGGCGTCGTTGATTGAATGGGAATAGTGAAGTGAGTGAAGTTGAAACCGGAATGTTGATTTGATAGCTTTTGAGTTGGTACAAAAAGACTAAGTTTAGTGGGTATTTAGATGGTTCCCCACCAAAATGCCCACCAAAAAAACACGACTGCCAGTTATGGTAATGAAGTGAAACCTTAAAGTTGGACACATAATTTAAGCTGCTTGCTGGATGGCGAGTTCCCGGTATTCTTCCGGGGACTTGCCATCCAGTTTTGTTTTGATTCGACGCTTGTTGTAAAAGTTAATTCCACTCAGTCATGGCTTGAATCAGGTCTTCCTTGTTCTTAAAGTGTTCATCCATAACTTCAACCTTCATAATGTGAAAGAATGACTCAACTGCCGCATTATCCAGGCAAGTTGTTTGCGTGACATGCTTTGAAATACGCGATGCTCTTTGAGTGTTTCTCGCCAGAATTTATGTTGATATTGGAACCCTTGATCCGTGTGGACGGTTGTTCGATACCCTAATCTGGGCAGTCCTTCTAAAGCTTCTCTAAGCGGTTTTAAAGCGAACTCCACTGTCTACTGATGTTGAAAGCTAATACTTCGCCTGAGAAGAGGTCAATAACCGGCTCTAAATAGACCCGTTCGCTTTGGCTCATGCTACCGTATCGAAATTCACTGACATCTGTAACGAGCTTTTGGTAAGGCCAATCGGTTTTGAATCTTCGGTTTAACCGATTAGTCGCAATTCCACCAACGGTTCCTTTGCATGAATTGTACTTACGTTCTTGCGATGTTTTAACTTCAATCCGTCCATACCGTACTTTTGGAAGCGACTAGCCCAAAGGAGAATGGTTCCCTCCTCACTGATTCGGTATTTCTTAGCTAGTGAAGTTGAGCCAATACCACTTAAATATTCAGTGGTGACTTTAATCCTAAAATCTAAATTAAGCTTAACCATAGTAAACCCCCAAGATTGGATTTTCTGTCCAACCTTGGGGGTTCACCTCAGAAAAGGCTTAATTGCCTTTCAGTTGTATATTAATTTCAACTTCTTCAACTTGCTGTTTTTCTTTCACCAACTCCTGCACAACGCTGGTATAGATTATGACTATGTCTTGCATTAAACTAAATACCTCATAAATAGTACATAGCTCCTCCATGTTGTGTGAAATGGCAAATTCATTACATTGTTTCAAAAGTTCAACTGTCTTTTCTTCGGTTTCATCATCAACGGAGTTATCTTCACTTAGAGTATAGTCGACAATATAACTGCCTAATGTGTCGAAAAGTTTCATTGCGAAAAGTTTCATGGCGAGTGGCGATTTCTTCATTGCATTGAGGGTAAAAATATTTACAGACATAACTTAAACCTCCATTTTTAATAGGCATTAGTAGCGAGCAACTATTCAAATTTTAAGGAACAATAGCGTGAGAAAGTTCATTACCTCCTTTATTTCTTCTCCAATTATTCCATAATATTACTCGATCTCACTTTTTCTGTCAATATTTTTTCTCCTTAAATTTGACAAAATAAAAAGAACTCTTTTTAGAGTTCTAAATGGTGGCTATAGTAAGTCATCTACTTCGAGTTTTGTTAAAAGTTCGTCAGTATATTTTTGTAAAATTTCTTTTATATCATCTGGTAACTCCTTAGCTAAGTATTCATCTAGAGTATCATTCACGACACTTTCGATTGAAACGATATCTTCATGTTGAATTTTGTAAATTGCCTGACGTAGAACAAACTTAATTGCGACACCAATAGTTACAGACCTTGCGTCAACGCTTTGTTTAATGATTGTTCTTAATTCGTCAATTTTAGAACCTGCACTATTTGATAATTGAAATTTGGGCCTTTGTGAACCAGAATTAATGTCGTATTTTTTTTCAATTTTTATTGGTAAAATAAGTGTTTTACTCCAATCTACCTTTTTCCAATCAACATAAGTATCTAAAATTGCTTTGGATAGTACATCACCTTTAGTAAAGTTAATGCCATTTTGTTTTTGATAGTGCTCTTTGAGCAACTCTAACATTTCAGCGGTTTCATAAGCTATCCTAACTTGCAATTCCATGCCATCATCTCCAATTTAGTTTTATCTTTCAGAAAGTGCATATATAAAAACCAGATAGTTTACAAAATTGTTAACTTTTGTACTGGTTTTAAGTCTTCGTTTCGCCACCCCAATTATATGCTTTTTTATTGAAAAATTGTAATTCGCCCATTTTTTGATATTCCTTTTGGCATGTAGACAGGTGAAAGTCAAAAGTAGAAATTAAACTAAATCTGGAATGAGTCGAATATTAGTGAAAATGGGCAAAATAAGACCGCCAAGCCGAGAGGGCTGAGCGGTTCATTGAGGATGTTCATCACAAATCTTCGGTTTCGTCGTTGGATGACGATACTAGTACTATTCGGCGGTCTTTACGCAACGAGAATCAGCAGACTAATCAACAGATTTAAGCGCTTCTAGCATATCCACGCTTTGAATCTTGCGGTTCATCATGAACATCACGACCAGAGAAAATACGATTGTTAAACCGACAGAAATGATAATGTTGATCCAAGTTAGGCCAGGTGCGACCATTGCTGTTGCAGGTGGGAGAAGCGCCATAATGTAAGCGTGAAAAGCGTATCCCACCCCAATGCCGACGATGATCCCCGCACCGGTTAAGATATTGGTTTCACGATAGATATACATCAGCACCTCCTTAGGGTAGAAGCCGAGCACTTTGAGTGTGGACAATTCGCGCACCCGCTCTGACACATTGATATTGGTTAGCGTGTATAACACGACCAGCGAGAGCAGCGAAGCACTAAGCACCAGGACAAGGATCAGGTTGTTCAGATTACTTAAGATGTTAGTGATTGTCTTCTTGGTTTCCTTAGACTGGACGGTTTGAACGGCCGCGGCTGTTCGGTTGAATTTGGCAGCAAAAGCATTCACAGATTTAGCAGTGGCATGTTTCAGCGTCACTAGATAGGCGTTAGCGGTGACGTTAGTGTCGTAAACCTGATTATAGTAGGCTTTGCTCATGTAGATGCCGTGCCCAGCATACATCTTGGTAATGCCGGCGACCTTTATTTTGTGACTGGTTCCATCAGTGTCTTTGATTGTGAATGTGTCGCCAACATTCACATTTTGAAGCTTGGCAAGTTTTTGTGATACGATTGCGCCATTCTTGCTAAGGGTCATCTTCTTATTGGTCTTGTAGTCTCGCAATTTGATATATTGATCAAGTTGCGAGGTTGAACTTGGGACAAGTAAAGAAATGTTTTCACGCGAGTTAGAGTCGCTACTTGTTGCGTAAACATTGGCAAAGTAAGCCGAGCTGTGCCGCTTGACGGTGTTGGCTTTGGTAATGCTCTCTTGAGCAGAGGTAACGTCACTTCTTTTAGCATTAGGATTGTACACGGCTACAAGATCGTACTGGCTAATTTGACTGAACTGGCGGTCAATAATTGTATTGAGCGAATCGCGGATGCCAAAGCCGGTGATCATTAGTGCAGTGGCCCCTGCCACCCCAATGATGGTCATGAGCATGCGACCCTTATAGCGGAATAGGTTACGAGCGGTGACTTTGTGGGAAAAACTCATTCTCTTCCAGATCGGTGTGATGCGTTCCAACAAAATTCGTGAACCACTGACGGGGGGCTTGGGCAACATGAGCTCGGCGGTGATTGTTTTTAGGGAAGCGTGTGCGGCCAGCCAAGAGGCCAGTACCGTCGAGAATAAAGCGATGGCGAAGCCGGCAGCAATGAATCCCGGATGTAGTGCTAGTTGGAGACTCGAGAAATTAAAGTTGGCGGTATACGCGCGGAAGATGATTTTAGGCAACACGAGTAGGCCGAGAATACTGCCAAACACCGTACCCGTAACCGCAGTGGTGATACTGTAAATGAGGAATTCGCGCATGACTTCGCCTTTGGTGTACCCAAGCGCGCGCAAGGTCCCCATTTCAATGCGCTTTTCCTCAACCATTCGCCGCATCGTGGTGAAGCTAACTAGAATAGCAATCAGGAAAAAGAACGCAGGGAAAGATTTGCCCAGCGCGTCAATGCGCTCTGCGTCTTCGCCGTAGTTGTTGTAGCCATCGTTGTAGTCGTTGCGGCTGGCGATGGTTAGGGACACATCATTGAGCTGACGCTTAGTAGCCTTCGCGTCGACTACTTTAGCCTTTGCGGTCTTGAGTGCTTGCTTTTGCTTCTTTAATGCCGTTTGCTGTTGATCCAGCGTTTTCTGTTTGGCTGTTAGGGTCGTAATGGCGCTTGAAGACTGAGCAGCCTTTGCTTGGGCCATTTGGGTGTTTAATTGCTTTTGGGCGGTAGCTAGCGTTGTGTCTGCGTTTGCGATTGTCGTTGTGTTCTTAGCAATGCGCGTCTTGGCATCGTTAATTTGTTGGGTTAGATCTTTGCGAAGACTTGCTACTCGCGCGCGATTGCGTTGGTTAAGCTTTCGTTGCAGTTTTGCCACTTGCTGGGTGGCATAGTGTTCATAGGCATTGGAATAGGCGGCACCTTTGACATTCGTAAATGCTAAGCGGGCAACGTTGGGCTTGCTGCTAGAAAAAGCCCCAGTGGTGGTATAGGCAAAACCGTATAAGGTACCGCTACCAAGACTTGTCGAACCGAGGTTGTCCTTTTTTAGATACTCTGTTGAGGTCGCAAAGCCAACGATGGTAAATGTTTTGTGTGTCAGCCCAGTACTCCCATTAGCCTTACCGGCGGCTACAGTAATATGATCACCGAGCTGGTATTGACCGCGGAGCTTGTCACTTAACACAATTTGTTTAGCAGTGGTTGCCTTGTGTCCTTTAGTGAGGGTCATTTTAGATAAAGTTTTAGGATTGCTTTGAATACGTAGCACGCGCTTGGTGTTCTTAATGACTGTGTCCGTTGTATGGCCAAATTCGGTCTTTTTGATGCCCGCAAGGTTTTCAATCGTCGTTCGATCTTTTGCGTTCAAGCTCACGGTTGATGTGACCTTAGCATCTGCAAGCTGCTCAGCGTTGTATGCGGTTTGCGCGGTTTTGCGCATATTTGGTCCAGTGACGTTCAACCCGATGAAGACGAAGACGCCCAGCATCAAGAGCGCTGATACCGAGATATACCTTGCAAGAGACATTTTGAATTCGCGCGCAATATTTTTGTTTAGCATTTTCATCAGTTATCACCTACCATTCTAATTCGGCAACCGGCGTTGGATTCTCATTGCGGGTGTCTGCTTTTACTTGGCCGTCAGCTATTTCGATGACATGATCAGCCATTGGTCGAATCATTGAATTATGGGTAACAATAATCACATTCTTATCGGACTTACGCGTGAAATCTTGAAATAATTGCAAAATCTTTTTGCCCGTGTGATAGTCCAGCGCGCCAGTTGGTTCATCAGCCAATAATAGATCAGGATTCTTCGCAATCGCGCGGGCAATCGCGACGCGTTGTTGTTCACCGCCTGAAAGTTGGGCGGGGAAGTTTTGGATACGTTTCTCTAGTCCGACAGCAGCCAAGGCTTCTTCGGCTGGCATGGCTTGATCTGCAATTTCGGCCGCTAATTCAACATTTTCAATCGTCGTTAAGTTTTGTACCAGGTTGTAGAACTGGAAAACAAAGCCGACCTGTTTGCGGCGATAAGTTGTTAAGCCACGTGAGTCGAGTTCACTAAGCTCAACGCCATTCACATTAACCGTGCCACTGGTCAGATGATCCATTCCGCCAAGTACGTTGAGTAACGTTGACTTGCCGGCGCCAGACGCACCGAGAATGATCGTTAGTTCACCGGGAGCAATTTCAAAGCTGATATTTTTGTTTGCGGTAACAGCGTGATCACCACTACCATAGGTTTTGGTTTCATTTTGTACTGAGATGAAAGATGTCATTGATTTTTTCCTCCAGTCGATTATAATGGACAACGTGTTAATCAAACTACACGATTATTAAAACACATAGATTGCTGAATTCTATGACCATTTATTTGAAAAGTGTCAATTAAACAGAGGAGGTTGACATGCCAACCCATCAAGAACAAATTGCACAGACTGATGCAGCTATCTTGAATGCATTGGTTACCGTGGGAAAAACGAAATCGCTAAACCAAATTACGGTGAGTGATTTAACCCGTCTTAGTCGTATTAGTCGCGGAACCTTTTATTTGCACTACCTTGATAAGGATGATTTGGTAACAAATGTTGAAAATAGTCTTTCTTCCAAGTTTCGGTTGATGTTAGATACTGGCATTGACGGGACGATGAACTATCAAGATTTGAGTTCCGGTCAACCGTATCCTGTGGTAGAAGATATTGTTGCTTTTGCGGCCGAGAACAAAGCAATTCTTAGCTTTCTTTTTGGCCCCAATGGTGATCCGGCTTTCGCAAACGCAATTACAGCTTTGCTTCAGAAATCAATTTTAAGCGAACTAAAGCGCGTCAAGGGGGCTGCAATATTTAGAAATGACTTGCCGCAAAAATATGCGTTGTGCATAGTCACTAACGCCATCATGTCAGTCATTCTTACCTGGCTGTCCAATGAGGATTCATTAACGCAAAGCGAACTTTCAAAAGTAATCATGCGAACCTTGTATCTGTCACCGTATGATGTGCTGGGTATCAAGGCGCAGTAACTGCCATCGTAAAGTCGTTGTGGTGCGCCAGTACCTTTGCGATGGGTACGGTTATGCGATTGTTGAATAACCTTTTTCTCAACAACGGATTGTCCAACCAAGTGCAATACTAATTGATTAAAAAGATCCATAGCGGGGACAATTCCTTAATGACCAAGAAAGCAAAGAAATCCCCACTATGGGCCATTGCCATCTTATTGTGAATGAACGGGGAAGCATTCTAGAACTTTTAGCCTATCTTCCAACCGTTAGTTGAATTTAATGACGATTGAACGACTGGCGGGAAATATGACAAAAGAGTGGGAATGTATTAAGAAAATCATATTGATATTTATTGTGTAATGTTAACGTTTTACGCATTGAATAATATTTTCTTATCTAGTATGCTGACTTGGGTAGGT
Organism: Levilactobacillus sp. HBUAS70063; assembly: GCF_038374745.1. Lineage (NCBI taxonomy): Bacteria > Bacillati > Bacillota > Bacilli > Lactobacillales > Lactobacillaceae > Levilactobacillus > Levilactobacillus sp. HBUAS70063. The sequence goes on from NZ_JBANSM010000002.1 coordinate 439,407, forward strand.
TGATGGAACGAGATATAATCTAGCGGATTGCATCTTTCGTTCAGGCTTTTACCTATTCATATTCTTAGAATGTCGTTAACTAGTCAGCCGTTTTCATCGGAGGAGGCATACGGATGAAAAAAGAAAGCGTTATCGCTATAGGGGCCGTGTTGGTGGGGGTATTTAGTCTATCTTTTTCAGTCACTGAGCGTGCACAAGCACAAGCAATTCATCTTAACCGGGCGCCTAAAGTGCTTAAGGGCGTTTGGGAAACTAACGATCGCAAGTTGAAAGTACATAGTGATCCGCGCATTCATTACGTTGTTACGGATCTTTATGTCGCGAATAAGGAATTTCATTTAGAAGATTTTACGATGGACAAGCATAAAGAGAATTTATTCAACAGTGGGCCCTATGGTTCGTTCGCTAGAAAGCATCATAAATTAGCCTTTAGGAAGATTAGTAACCGGCATTATGTGATTACTGGCGACTATTCAGCGATGTCTGGCGAATATAAATCAGGATATCAGGTCTATTTATCTAAAAATCACCGATCGATGAAGGTTTACCGGTATGCCAAGATTAAACGCCCGGGGTATGTAAAGGGGCATCGTTATACCGTCGGCAATTTTCACAAGGTAAAAATAAGGTCGACAGCGGAGTGATAAAACTGTGATTTAGTTGAGCGTGATTATTAGCAAATGAATCATTTAGTGTGATAGGGTCTAGTCCTCAAGCCGTGAGTTGGTCTTGAGGACTTTTGTGTTGAGCATCAAATTCAGTAAATTTGGAATCCCCTAGACGGTTTATAAGACCGTACCAATTAATGAGTATATGTTATTAGTTAATAAGCTATGTTTAAAAATTACGCGTATTGGTAAGCTCACTAAAGCCTGTACTATCGGGGATAACAGTAACGCCGGGAAATGTTTTTGCACCATAAAACTTTATCATGTTGATTGTTTCTCACACTATGGCTATAATGGGTAATGACAACGATAAAAATAATGATTTCGCTGCTGTTTCGCCTGATTTTGGTCATAGTTAAAGAGGGGGACCAATCATGAGAAATATTGAACGTAAAACGCATTACAAGATGTACAAATCGCATCGGGGGTGGCTGGTAGCCGGGATTACGGTAACCAGTATGGCTGTCGGGATCATTGCGGGCCCACAGGCAACGCCAACCGCTCAGGCGGCCGATAACGCGCCGGTGACGGCAACGGACGGTAACAAGACCTCGGAGAGCCAGTCACAACAGGTAGTCTTGGAGTCATCGAAGAATGCCAGTGAGTCGACTGACAATGATGAAAGCGCTGGCACAAATAATTCTGTGGCTCCGTTGACGTCTGATGGCAGTTCCGTCAAGAAGTCCGGGGACACCGGTAGCGATGTTGGCGCTGATAATTCTGGCGCTAGCGATAACGGCGGGAGCGAAGGGACTGAGACGCGGGCCGCTAACGATGGCGTGAGCGCTGGTGATCAGAATTACGAGAACATTGGTAACGGTTCAAATAATACGTCAGATCAAACTGGCGAGACAACTGGTAGCGACCAGTTGAAGAAACAGGCTCGGACCGCGACGACGCCGTCCGTTTCCACCGGGATTACGGTTCAGAATCCGGATAATTTGACGGATAAGGTGACGGGACAGCCAGTGTTTCACGTCAGCAAGACCCAGCGGCTTCAATATACTTATGATCATACGGATGCTGACGGTGTAAGCACTGACTTGCGGGCCTATGACGGCTACAACGCCAAGTACCAAGCACAGGGGGCAGGCACCTGGTTGGGAGAGACCTACGCGACTAATATCGCTCAAGACGCCAAGGGAATGGATATGAACTCCCCACTCCAATATGCTGATGGGACCCATCCGCTATATATTGATGAATGGATGCCGGACTCTGGGCTCCAATACTTCATTTGGCAGAACAACTTTTCTAAAGAGTATGCGACGATTGCGGACTTTAGAAATAATTTCACGAAGGCAGAATTGGGGACCGTCACGAGTATTTCTTCCAATCAACTAATGCAATCTGTTGACGGCAAGCAAGCACAGTACACGAACTATTTTATTGCGCTCATGTCGATGACCACCTTGGAGGGTCTGCAGAACGCAACTAACTTGCAGAGCCTCAATCTCTATCCAGATGAGATTGTCAGTTTAAATACTTTTGGCAATGCGATGCAGTCTGGGAACCTCTGGGATATTCGCGCCCTGAGTGCGTTGGCCAATCTACAGCGTATTAATATCACCCTGTTTTCTGTAAATGATATTTCGGCGTTGAGCAATAAAGATAAATTGACTGAGGTTAACATGCCGTACAATCAAATCACTGATATCTCACCGTTGGCTACGGATAAAAACTTGGATATTAAGGAGGGCACCAGCCTATTTAATCAGCATGTTTTGCTAGCGCCAATCACGGTTAGTACCAAGCTGGGTAAAGGCCAAAGCACGACGACCGATGGCGTATTGACCTATACGACCCCATCGTTTATTGTTAAAGATTTAACCGCCAATAATCTACCAGTCAAGGGGTTTGATAACGCCGAGGGGACGCTTTATCCTTCTCTCTTTCCATCCAGTGCCGATGCAGGTAACGTCAATAGTAATACGCTATCCTGGTATAACTTATTAGCGGGGACGAGCGATGACTACGGAAGCCTCTCAACGACCTGGTCAGACACCAACAGCGACTTCGGTGGTTACATCGTCCAGCCATACGATTTAGCCGAAAATGTCGGTGATTTAAACGTCAATGTTCAGCTCTTACAGGCTGACGGGCAGCAGTTAAGCTTAGGACCGGCTACCTTGATTTCTGGCGAAGTCGGGTCGAGTGTCAACGTTCAGCAGAATGCGACGGTGATGACCTTATTAAATCAGCAAATTTCGAAGGGATACACGTTCTCCGGATTAATTTTAGATGGCACGGGTCTTTATTCAGATTATTTAGCCGGTAACGGTAAGGCCAACGCACAGAGATCTTGGACTGCCACGTTGAGCGATGATTCTCAGAACTGGACGATTCTGTTCTATAAAGATGTCATGCCGTGGACGATCTCCGTTGGCTATGGGATGAAAGATGCAGATGGCAACTACACGCCAATCACGAATGCGGATGGAACGCCCGTAACGGCCAATTACAAGGGAACGTCGACTGACAAGCTGGCGCTGACCGATTACGAAAAGGACTTTGACGATTACGTTTACGTTGGCGCCGAGACGAGTGCCGACGGTCAAAACTGGACCGACATTAGCCAAACGGCCGATATTCCTTACATCAGCGATACGCAAGCGGTGCGGATGGTTTACGCGCAAGCCAAACAGGCGACGGTCACCCTTAAGGACGCCACGACTGGCCAGACGATTCAGGTGTTGGACGCGACGACCAATCCCGAGCTGAAGGGTGCTATCGGGACTACGAGCACCTTTGATTCCAGTGCCGTCATTGCACCTGAACTGGCCAAGGGCTACCAGCTGGTCAGCGACACCACTAAGAATGCCGATGGCAGTAGTGCCATTGTCTTTACCCCGGACGGTAGTGGGGACCAAGCCTACACGATTACGTTAGCCCACGGTTTTCAAACGACCGTAAAGACGGTAAAGGAACAAATTAGCTACCAAGATCAACAACAGAAGCAGGTTGCCGCACCGGTCACCCAGACCATGGCGTTCGCAACCATCACGGATCAGGTCACGCGGGACGTGACGACCTACAGTAATGCCACGTCAGCGGAGGCCCCAGAACTAGACGTTACGGGTCAGCCGACCGATACGAATTGGGTCGTTTATCAAGACGGGGAGTCCGTGACGCTGGCCAGCGTGAAGAACCCAGCGATTACGGGGATGCATGTGGTGACCACGACCGATCCAGCCAACGACTTGACTCAGACGACGGCGCAAAGTGTGACGCCGGATAGTGCCGATTTGGCGATTGTGGTGACTTACGCGGTAGACAGCACGACTGGCGGTGGTGGCGATGTGACGCCGCCAACCACGCCGGAAACGCCGGAGGTACCAGGAACGCCGAATACGGATGGTGATGGCGCCCAGGTCGCTGATCAAGGAAACGGCGAAAAGCCAACTGGCGAGGTGCCGGACGATGCGACGACCAACCAGAAACCAACGGCCAAGCCCGGTGTCGTGGTTACGGTCGGTGGCCAGGCGGCACGGGTTCAGCCGGCAGTCGCTTCGAAGGCCACGGTTCACCGTGCGGTTACGCCGCTGAAGCAGGCCGCAACAGCTGAGCAACCGACGTTACCGCAAACTAACGATCAACAGGAACGGACTTGGACAATCGTTGGCCTGGCGCTGTTGGGGGCTGTTGCGGGTGTGTTTGGTTGGAAGAAACGAGAAGAATAGTTAAATGAATCATGAGAAAGTGCTAGTCGGGTGACCGGGTAGTGCTTTTTGTTTTCTTTGAGCGACGTAAATTGGTGAAGTGTTAATGAAAAGCCACGAGTCGGAGCTGTGGTATGCTTAAAACCAAAGCGGTTAGCTAAATTCAGTGAAGGTGAGGAGAGACTGTATGAGTCGTCATGAAGCATTTGAAGATTTGCCGCGGCGGAAACAAGAGATACTGGTGATGCCTGAAATTATTAAATCTTTGCGGAAGCTGATTTGGTCGCCAAATGCCAGCTATACGTGGAGCCAGTTGTGGCGTTTGAACGCGATGACTTCTTTAAGAATGTCGACTAATTCAATGATGACTCATTGTTCAAGACAATTGATTTTTAAACGATTGATGATCAGTATTAACGGAGATCTTACGAAAAATAACCCGGCAACCAATTATTTTGGCTGTCGGGCTATCCTGGATTTACCTTATTTCACATTAGAATCAATGTATTAGTAGCTGGTTAGTGGGAGAGGTCTTCTATTTACCAAAAAAGATTTGGCACTCCCTGTATTTCGTCGTAACTAGACCAGTTTATTTAACATTGACTAAAGGTTGAAAGTTAAAAAGTACAGTAAAAGCCCGGTACGCCGGGCTTTTACTGTATAAAAATAGACATGGATTGCTCCACGAGTATA